>DATAJH010000056.1:0-7713 GCA_036262215.1 Steroidobacteraceae bacterium | reverse complement strand
AACTGCACCCGGCTCGACATCTCGCGCACGATGTCGCAATAGCGGCCGACGTTGTGCTCATCGAGCGACGCGTCCACCTCATCCAGCAGGCAGAACGGCGCCGGATTGAGGTCGAAAATCGAGAACACCAGCGCCACGGCGGTCAGCGCCTTTTCACCGCCCGAGAGCTGCGCGATCGTGCTGTTGCGCTTGCCTGGCGGGCGCGCCATGACCGCGACACCGGCTGACAGCGGATCATCACCGACCAGTTCCAGGTAGGCGTGGCCGCCGCCGAACAGGCGTGGAAATTTTTCCTGCAGCCCGGCGTTGATACGGTTGAAGGTGTCGTCGAAACGGCTGCGCGTTTCGCGATCCATCCTGTGCATGGCCTGGTCGAGAGTGGTGAGCGCATCGTTGACGTCGGCAAACTGCCGGTCGAGGTAGTTCTTGCGTTCGGTCTGCTCCGCCAGCTCATCGATGGCGGTGAGATTGACCTGGCCGAGTTTTTCCAGGTCGGCGCGCAACTCGGCGAGCCGGCCGTCCCAGAGCCTGATGTCGGCCTCGGGATGCATCTTTTCCAGCACCGCGCCCAGCTCGCATTGCGTGGCCGCGAACTGTTCGAACAGCGACTCGCGCCGCACCCGCGATTCCTGCGCCGCCAGGCGCGCCTGCTCCATCGCTTCACGCGCCGCGGTGACGCGTTGCTCTGCCGACAGACGCCGCTGCTCCAGGGTCCGCAACTCGCTGTCGCAGTCCTCGAGCTGCCGGCGCGCACTCGCCAGCTCGGCCTCGACTTCCAGCCGCCGCGCCAGATGGTCCTGCAGCCGCAGCGCAAGTTCCGCCACCGGCGCATCGCCATCGGCGAGCGTGCGCTCCAGACTCTGGGCCTGCCCCTGCAGCGCGCCGCGCTGGTCGAGCAGCCGCGTCAGGGCGCCCGCCATCGAGCCCTGGGCTGAGCGCCGGCTCTCCAGCCGGATCAGGCTGTCGTGCAGTTCGCGCTGCGCGGCCTGCGCACGCTCGCGTGTGAGCGTGGCCGCCTCGCGCCTGAGCTCGCGTTCGCTTTCGAGTTCCAGCTGCTGCGCATCCAGCCGCGCCAGCGCCTCCATCGCCGCATCGTGCGCGGCGCGCGCACGTGCCAGGCCGTCGTTCGCCCGGCTCATATCGAGCGCGACCTCGCTCTGTTCGGCCTCGATGCGTGTGCGGCGCAATGCCGCCTCGTCCAGCCGTGCCTTGAGCGCTTCCAGACGGCCGCGCAACTCGGCGTGTTCGCGGTGCACACCCTGGATGCGCGCCTGGGTGGTGTCGCGATGTTGTTCGGCGACGCTCACCTGCGCACGCAGCGACCCGAGGTCCTGTTCCAGCCGCCGCACCTGCTCATCGGCGCGGACCGACAACTCGCGCAGCGCCTTGAGTCGATGCTCGCGTTCGAGCACGCCGGCATGCACGTCGCCGCCGCGGTTGACCCGCAGCCAGTCGCGGCCGACCCACTCCCCGGCGCCGGTGATCAGTGACTCGCCGTCCGCCAGCTGCGTTCGCTGGCGCAATGCCGCAGCCAGCGACGGCGCGGTGCGCACCGTCTCGAGCAGCGAACGCACCGCCTGCGGTCCACGTACCTGCGCCGCCAGAGTCCCGGTACGCGCCGCCGCAGCGGCACGCCCGGCGGCGCCGGCGGCCTGTTCGAAGAACGTCACGCTGCCGCCGTCCAGGCCCGGCAGCGACGATTCGAGCTGCTCGAGCGCAGCGACGCCCACCGCCTCAAGGTAATCCCCGAGCACCGTTTCGACCGCGCGCTCCCAACCGACGGCAACCTCAAGCGTCTGCGCCAGCCGCAGCTGGCTGGCGGAATCGGCCAGGCCCGACAGCCAGGCGCCGGCCCGCGCGTTTTTCTCCCTCAGCGCCGCCTGCTGCAGTGCTTCGAGCGACATCAGCTCGGCGCGTGCCCGTTCGCGCTGCTGGCGCGAAGCTTCAAGCTCGCCATCGGCGCTGTGCTGCGCATCGCGCAGCTGCTGCACCTGCGCCAGCGCGCTCTCCAGGTCGCGCCCCAGGGTGTCGGCAACCGCTCGCGCCGCCGCCTCGCGTTCGGTGAGCCCGTCGATCGGCGCGTCGGCGTGTTGCGAGCTCAGGGCATCGAGTTCGAGGCTCAGTCGATCGGCCTGGGCCTGCAGGCGATGCCGCTGGCTTTCCAGCTGCTCGATGCGCGCCGACTCCACCTGGGCGCTCTGTCCGGCGGCACCGAGTTCACGGTTGAAGCTCTCCCAGTGCTGCTGCCAGCCGGCCAACTCGGCTTCCGCGCCGGCCAGAGCACTCGCAGCCTGCTGCTCACTCGCGCGCCGCAGCTCGACCAGCGGTTCGAGCTCGGTAATCTCGGTGCGCAGCGCCGCCAGCTGCTCCTCGTCGCGCACGATCTGGTGCGCGATCGAGCCCAGACTGGCGTTCACCTGCGACAGGTCGCCGCGCGCGCGTTCGCGCAGCTCGCGCGTATAGCGAATGTTCTCCTCGGTCCGGGTGACTTCCGCCCCGAGCTCGTAATAGCGGCCCTGCACACGCGCTGCGGCGTCGCCCAGCTCGGTATGGAAATCGCGCTGCTTTTCAATTGCCGCTTCCGCCGAGCGCTGATCCGCCAGCGCCTGCTGCATGTCGAGTTCGCAGGTGCGTACCGCACCGTCCTGCACTGCCGCGCCGCTGTCGAGCTCGCGCAGCCGCAACGCCAGCAGCTCGGCGGTCAGGGTGCGCTCCTGGGCTTTGAGGTCCTGATAACGGCGGGCGGTGTTGGCCTGACGCTGCAGGTGGCGGATCTGCTTGTCGATCTCATCGCGCAGATCCTGCAGCCGCGCCAGATTCTCGCGCGTATCGGCCATGCGCATCTCGGTCTCGCGGCGGCGCTCCTTATATAGGGACACGCCGGCCGCCTCTTCGATGAACAGCCGCATGTCGTCGTGCCGCGCCTCGATCACCCGCGAGATCATGCCCTGTTCGATGATGGCGTAGCTGCGCGAGCCCAGGCCGGTGCCCAGAAACAGCTGCGTGATGTCCTTGCGGCGACAGCGTCCGCCGTTGATGAAGTAGGCCGAGGTGCCGTCGCGCGACACCGTGCGCTTGAGCGAGATCTCGCTGTAGCTCGCGTAGGCGCCGCCGATCTTGCCATCGGCGTTGTCGAACACCAGTTCGACCGCGGCCGTGCCCACCGGCTTGCGCGCGCTCGAACCGTTGAACACCACGTCGCTCATCGAGTCGCCGCGCAGATGCCGGGCCGACAGTTCGCCCATGACCCAGCGCACCGCGTCGATGATGTTGGACTTGCCGCAGCCGTTGGGACCGACCACACCGATCAGATTCCCCGGCAGATGCACCGAGGTTGGGTCGACGAAAGATTTGAATCCGGCGAGCCTGACTTTGTTGAGCCGCATTAAAAGTCCCGGAAGTACCCTGTGGTGCTGGAGTGACTAATCTTCCCGAGCCGCCGCGCCGCTAGTGTAGATTATCCGAACGACGCTTTCGACGCAGTTTATCCATCCCCATGCCGACCCAGCCCGCCACCGCGATCGACACCTTCCCCAATCCGGCACCGGGGCAGGACTACACGATACGTATGAGCATTCCCGAGTTCACCTGTCTGTGTCCGAAGACAGGTCAGCCGGACTTCGCCACGCTCGATCTGGAGTACGTACCCGATCGGCTTTGCATCGAACTCAAGTCGCTCAAGCTCTACCTCTGGTCATTTCGCGACCGCGGCAGCTTTCATGAGGCGGTGACCAACCAGATCATCGAGCACCTGGCCGGCACCATTGCGCCGCGCTTCATGCGCCTCACCGCTCGATTCAACGTTCGCGGCGGCATCTACACCAGCGTCATCGCCGAGCGCAGGGCGCCGCAATGGCAGCCCCCGCCGGCGGTCAGTTTGCCCTCAACAGCGTAAAACCCCGCCACGGCTGCAGTTTTTCTGCCCTGTACAGCCCGCCACGCGTCGGTATAATCGCGCGTTCTCAAATGACCGGTGACCTGTAGGAGCGCGGCGATGCCCGGCAAAAAGCCCGGATCCAAGACCAGCAAATTGAAGAAGGCGACGAGCGCGAAAGCCGCGCCGCGCCGCGCCGCGCACAGCCGCCCGGAGCCGCGCAAGAGCGTGGTGGCAAGCCGCAGGGCGGCACCCGCGGCAGCGGCAACCCCGGCGAGCGCGCCGGCGCCTGCGGCGAGATTCTCGAGGAAGTCCGCGAGCGACCTGGATCGCATGGCGCAGCAGCGCGCGGCGCCCATCATCAGCACGGTGTCCAGTCTGCGGCCGGCGGCCGGCGGCTCGACCACCGCGCGCACGCGCCTGTTGCCGGAGACCGAGGAAGTCGACGCCGAAGGCGAGGCTGCCGATACCAGCAGCCTTCTGGCAGGGCCGCGCAACGTCAAGCCCTATGTCGCCAAGCGTGGCGAGCAGTACATGAGCAAGCAGCAGCTGGCGCATTTCCAGCTGATCCTGCTCAACTGGAAGCGCGATCTGATGGAGGAAGTCGATCGCACGGTCTCGCACATGAAGGATGAGGCCGCGAATTTTCCCGATCCCAACGACCGCGCGACCCAGGAGGAGGAATTCAGCCTCGAATTGCGCACTCGTGACCGGGAACGCAAGCTGATCCGCAAGATCGACGAAGCACTGAAGCGCATCGAGGACGGCACCTACGGCTACTGCCTCGAGACCGGCGAGGAGATCGGCATCAAGCGTCTGGAGGCCAGGCCGGTGGCCACGCTGTCGATCGAAGCCCAGGAGCGGCGTGAGCGCCGCGAGCGCCAGTACGGCGATCGCGACGACCGCTACCGCTGATAGCGCCCGTTGCCCCGCCTTTAAGCCCAGCCTTCAACAGGCTGCCCGGGCGCCGCCGATCGCCGCCGCCGGCGGGTGCCGGGGCCTGAGTTTCACTTAATTGGGCACATTTAGCCGGACTTGGGTTCCGTCTGGGCTTGTACTATGGTATGCCATGCCGCATGGCTGTAAGGGTCTACGCGCCTTGAACACCCGAGGGCTTCCCTATGAGCGAGCTGCGCGTCATCAAGAAATATCCCAACCGGCGTCTGTACGACACGGTCGAGAGCCGCTATATCACGCTCGATGATGTGCGGCGGCTGGTACTCAGCCGCATCGAGTTCTGCGTCATGGACAAGCGTAGCCAGCAGGACATCACGCGGCCGGTGCTGCTGCAGGTGATTGCCGAACAGGAACAACGCAACGGCACCATCCTGAGCCAGGATTTCCTGGCCGAACTGATCCGCAGTCACGACGTTGGCCTCGAGGGCATGCTGTCGAGCTACCTGGAACAGATCCTGCGGCTGTTCCTCAGCCAGTCACCGCCGGCCGGCGATCCGGCGGCCGCGGCCAGTCATCTGGCGCACCAGAACTATCAGCGCTGGCACAGCGCCCAGGAAGAGATCTTTCGAACGCTGATGAAGGCCGCCAATGCGGCCCCCACCTGAAGACGCGCTGCTTCAGGCGGCGTCTACGTTGCGCATCGACAGGCGGATGCGCCCCTGCCGATCGACCTCGAGCACCTTGACGCGGATCTGATCGCCTTCCTTGAGCTTGTCCGATACCCGCTCGACACGCTCATCGGAGATCTGCGAGATATGCACCAGGCCGTCGCGGCCCGGCAGGATCGTCACGAAGGCGCCGAAGTCCATCAGCTTCACGACCTTGCCTTCATAGATCTGCCCCACCTCGACATCGGCGGTAATCAACTCGATCCGACGCTGCGCTTCGCGCCCGGCGGTGGCGTGCACCGATGCGATCTTGACCGTGCCATCATTCTCGATGTCGATTGTGGTGCCGGTCTCCTCGGTGATCTGGCGGATGACCGCGCCGCCCTTGCCGATAACGTCGCGGATCTTCTCCGGGTCGATCTTCAGCGTGATGATTGACGGCGCCCACTCCGACATCTTGGGGCGTGGCTCGCGGATGACCTTTGCCATCTCGTCGAGTATGTGCAGCCGGCCGGTGCGCGCCTGGGCCAGCGCCACGCGCATGATCTCCGGCGTGATGCCCTCGACCTTGATGTCCATCTGCAGCGCGGTGACGCCGTCGCGGGTCCCGGCAACCTTGAAGTCCATGTCGCCCAGGTGATCCTCGTCGCCGAGGATGTCGGTGAGCACCTGGAAGCGCGCACCTTCGAGCACCAGGCCCATGGCCACGCCGGCCACCGACGCCTTGATCGGCACGCCGGCGTCCATCAGCGACAGACTGGTACCGCACACGCTGGCCATCGAACTGGAGCCATTGGACTCCAGAATCTCCGACACCACGCGAATCACATACGGGAACGTGCTCATGTCGGGCATCACGGCGCTGACGCCACGACGTGCCAGATTGCCGTGGCCGATCTCGCGCCGCTTGGGCGATCCCATCATGCCGGTCTCGCCGACCGAAAACGGCGGGAAGTTGTAGTGCAGCATGAAGGGTTCGCGCCGCTCGCCCTCGAGCGCGTCGATGATCTGCGCATCGCGTGTGGTGCCGAGCGTCGTGGTCACCAGCGCCTGGGTCTCGCCGCGGGTGAACAGGCCCGATCCGTGGGTGCGTGACAGCGCGCCGACCTTGACTGTGATCGGCCGCACCGCGGTGGTGCTGCGCCCATCGATGCGCGGTTCGCCGGCCAGGATGCGTTCACGCACGATGTGGCTCTCGAGCTTGAACAGTTCGATGCCTATCGCCTCGGCGGTCCACTGCGAGTCGCCCGCGGTGAGCGCCTCGATGGACTGCTTCTTGATCTCGCTCAAGCGGTTGGAGCGCTGCTGCTTCTCGGTGATGCGGTAGGCCTCCGACAGTGGCGCGGTGGCGAATGCGGCCACCGCCTGCACCAGCGTGTCGTGTGCCAGCGTCGGCTTCCAGTCCCAGCGCGGCTTGCCGGCCTCGGCGGTAAGCTCGCGGATGGCTTTGATCGCCACCTGCATCTGCTCGTGGCCGAACACCACGGCGCCAAGCATGGCTTCCTCACTGAGAATCTTGGCCTCGGACTCGACCATCAGCACCGCCGGCCCGGTGCCCGCGACCACCAGATCGAGCTGCGAGTTCGCCTGATCGGTGCGCGTGGGATTGAGCAGGTACTGACCGTCGCGATAGCCGACACGCGCCGCCGCGATCGGGCCGTTGAACGGCACGCCGGCGATCATGAGCGCTGCGGAGGCGCCCAGCAGCGCCGGGATATCGGCGTCGATATCTGGATTCAACGACAGCACGGTGGCGACCACCTGTACCTCGTTGGCGAAGCCGTCCGGGAACAGCGGACGGATCGGCCGGTCGATCAGGCGCGAAGTCAGCGTCTCGCGTTCGGTAGGCCGACCCTCGCGCTTGAAGAAGCCGCCCGGAATGCGTCCGGCGGCATAGGTCTTCTCGATGTAATTGACGGTCAGGGGAAAAAAGTCACGGCCCGGCACGGCGGTCTTGCGGGCACAGGCGGTGACCAGCACCACCGTCTCGCCCATCGTGGCCAGTACCGCGCCATCGGCCTGACGCGCCAGCTCGCCCGTCTCCAGTGTGACGGCATGTGGGCCATAGGGAAAAGTCTTCTTGAAGACAGTCACGCTTCAGACCTCGAAAGATAGTTGCTGCGGATGGGGATGGTGGAACAGGCCGCGCTCGGAACGGATATGCGCGGCCGCGACAGTATCAGCGGCGCAGGCCCAGGCGTTCGACCACTTCCTGGTACTTGGCCGGGTTGGTCGACTTCAGATAGTCCAGCAGCTTGCGACGCTGATTGACCA
>DATAJH010000055.1:0-5858 GCA_036262215.1 Steroidobacteraceae bacterium | reverse complement strand
GCTTCGGGCAGCTGGTGATGGCAAAGCTCAAACGCATGCTACGGCATCTTTTCTGCACCGCGGCGCGCACCCGGGTGCTGTTTTCCCCGGCCGTGCTGGCGCAGATCGAAGCGGCGATCGGCACTGCCGAAGCACAGCACTCAGGCGAGATCCGTTTCGTGGTCGAGACCGCGCTGCCGCTGGCCGCCCTGTGGCACAACGTGACGCCGCGCGCGCGCGCGCTGCAGGTGTTCTCGCATCTGCGCATCTGGGACACGCACCACAACAATGGCGTGCTGATCTACGTGCTGCGCGCCGATCGCGCGGTGGAGATCCTGGCGGACCGCGGCATCAGTGCACGGGTGAGCGAGGCCGAGTGGCAGGCCGTGTGTCGCGAGGTTGAAGCTCACTACCGCGCCGGGCGTTATGGCGAAGGATCATGCGCCGCGGTGGCCGGGGTCGCACGGCTGTTGGGCCAGCATTTTCCGGCCGGCGGCTCGGGGACGAACGAACTGCCCAATCAGCCGATACTCCTCTAGAATCGATCGGGTGAGCCGCGAAACGGATAGCAAAAGGCCGCTGGTACGGGCCGGTCGAAGTGCGTCGCTCGTGGCCCTGGCCACGGGCTGGAGTGTGCTCACCAGCTGTGCCTTGATCGGCTCGCATCCACTGCCCCGACCTGCCCCGGAGGTGGAAGCGCCGCCGCCGCCGCCCGCGCCCCGGCTGGCGGACCCGGTGGACACCCATAAGTTCGAGCTGACCAATCCCGACGACGACGTGGTCGGGGCGGTGCAGATCACCATCGCCTCGCAGCAGGACACGCTGCCGGACATCGCCCGGCGCTTCAATGTCGGCTACGAGGAGATCGTGCGCGCCAATCCCGGCGTCGATCCCTGGCTTCCGGGAGCGGGCCGCAGCGTGGTGGTGCCGACGCGCTTCGTGCTGCCCGACGCGCCGCGTCAGGGCATCGTCATCAATGTCGCCGCGCTGCGCCTGTACTACTTTCCGCCGCACAAGAAAGGCGAGCCGCAGATCGTCTACACGCATCCGATCGGCATCGGCAAGGTCGGCTGGTCGACTCCGCAGGGCACCACCACCGTCGTGAGCCACGTCAAGGACCCGATCTGGCGGCCCTCGGTCGCGCTGCGCAAGGATCACTTCAACGACAACGGCGAGGATCTGCCGGCGGTGGTCAAGCCGGGCCCGGACAATCCGTTAGGCAAGTTCGAACTGACGCTCGGCTGGCGCAGCTACCTGATCCACGGCACCAACAAACCCTATGGCGTGGGCCTGCGCTCGAGCCACGGCTGCATCCGCCTGTATCCGGAGGACATCGAGCGCATCTATGCCATGGTGACCAACGGCACGGCGGTGCGGGTCGTCAACCAGCCGTTCCTGTTCGGCTCGCACGATCAGCAGCTGTATCTGCAGGCCTATAGTGTGCTCCAAGACGATCCGCGCGACTGGGATCACGCGCAGAAGAAACTGCTGACGCATGCGCTGTCGGTGCGGCTGCAGAAGACGCTGCAGGTCACGGGCAGCCAGATCGACTGGCAGAGCGTGGCCGCCATTACACATGCGCCGCGCGGCATACCGGTGCCGGTCACCGGCGCGGCCGACGGTATTGATGCCGTGCTGGCGGCGGCACCCAGGGTCGAGAACCGCATCCCCGAAGGCGCAGACTGGGACGGCAGCGACGACACCGGCAGCGATGCTGCGAGCGCCAAGCAACTGCTGCTCGAGCGCGAGCCGACGACGGCTCAGGCGCCTTCGGCGCGCGCCCCGGGGACGTAAGCAACCATGGCTCAGCTCAGCGAGTGGTTGCAGATCATGCTGGCAGAGATCGGCCGCAAGCAGGACGAGGCACTGCGCAGCGCCGAGGAACAACAGCGCCGCGCTGACGCGCCCGCTGCAGCATCCTCGTCTCAAGATTCATCCGCCTGCGGATCATCGGCGAAGCGCATCGCAGCCGCGTAGTGCGCGCGGCATTGTCGCCGCTGTGCTACATTTGCGTTTGGCTTCGAGGGTAGGGCTTGGCCGAGCTGGTGTTTTCCGCCGCGGACACCGCACAGCAGTTGCGGCCGCAGGCATCGATCAAACGTGCCGCGACAGCAGTCACCGCCTTCATCGGCCGGGCGCTCAAGGGCCCGGTCAGTCAGCCGATCGCGATCTCCAGCTTCAACGACTACCAGCGCGTGTTCGGTGGCCTGTGGCAACCGTCGACGCTGTCGTATGCGCTCGAGCAGTATTTCCAGAATGGCGGCCGCGAAGCCATCGTGGTGCGCGTCTGCAACGGTGGACATGCTCCCACGCTGCGACTTGCGGCGGGCGCCGCCCACCTGACGCTGGTCGGCTTGTGGCCCGGAACACGCGAATTTCTGCGCGCCTCGGTGGACTATGACGGTATTACCGAGAGCGAGACCGATCGCTTCAATCTCGTGATCCAGCGCAATCGTGCGCCGGGATCCGAGTTCATCGAAGACCAGGAGATATTCCGCCGCGTGTCGATTGCCCCCGGTGCCGACCGCAGCGTTGCCGGCGTGCTGACCGGTTCACGCCTGGTGCGTGCCCGCGGAGTATTGCCGCGGCAGCGGCCTGACTGCACCGCCGGCGTCCCGCCCGCCGCTGCCGTGGGCTATGTGATGTCGAACGGCGACGGCGACGACGGCGACACGCTGACCAACTACGACGTCATTGGCGACGCCAAGAGCGGCCGTGGGCTGTTCGCGCTGCAGGGCGCCGAGCAGTTCAATTTTCTGTGTGTGCCGCCGCTGTCGCACGAAGTTGAAATCGGGGTGCCGGCGCTGCTGGTGGCGCTGCGAGTGTGCCGCCAGCGTCATGCGATGCTGCTGCTCGATCCCCCGGTGGCCTGGAGCGATGCGGCAGCGGCGATCGACGGTCTGCGCAACTGGCCGTTGTTCAGCGAGGACGCACTCATGTTCTATCCGCGCGTACTGGCCTACGATCGGCTGCGCGGCCGGCAGGAAGTGTTCGGCTCGGCCGCCGCCGCGGCCGGCCTGCTGGCGCGCCTGGACCGCAGCGGGCCGGTCTGGTCGGAGTGCAAGAAAGAGGAGGCGCTGTTGCGCCCGGCGCTGCGGGCCGCCACCAGTGCCACCGACCTGGATCACATCCGCCTGGCGCACGGCGGGGTGAACCTGCTGCAGTCGGCGCGCGTCGCATCGCGCGCCGTGCCGCCTCCACGCATCAGCCTGCGCACCCTGGTGCCGGAAGCGGCCGCCAGGAGCGACTGGCGCGAGCTCGCCATCCGGCGCCTGGCGTTGTTCGTTATGAGCAGTGTCGAGCATGGAACACGCTGGGTGGTGCACCAGGAGCCGGGGCCGGCGCTGTGGGCGCGCGTGCGCTCGCAGATGACCGCATTTTTTCAGGCACTGGAGCAGGAAGGCGCGTTCGTGGGACGCAGCGCCGAGGAGAACTACTTCGTGATCTGCGACCAGCGCCTCAACGCCCCCGAGCATGTGGCCGCCGGTCGATTCCAGCTGCTGTTCGGCTTCGCCACCTCGCGCCCGGGCGACTTCCAGACCTGGCTCGTGACTCACGAGCCGGGTGCCAGCAGCGTGCGCGCCGCCAGCGTCAACCGCTACGCGCTGCCGCCGCAAAGCTGACGACGGCACGCGCGATTTCGGTCCCCACGGCATCGATGACCGTCACCGGAACGCCGATCAGTCCGGTCTCGGCCCAGTCGGTCTTGTCCAGACGCGCCAGCGCACTCACGGCCGTGTCGACCGGGCGCAGATACTCGACCGTCAGGCCGCGCGCCGTCGCGCACAGACCCTCCGGCACGCTGACCTCGATCACCATCGTGGCCGCCAGCTGTGCCAGCGCACTGATGGCCATCGGATCGACGCCGCCATCGGCCGACCGCACGCGTCGGTGTGCCTGCATCTCGGCCCGGCACAAACCCACGCGCAGCTCGCCAAAGCGCACCTGCAGCGCCGCCAGCAGCGGTGTGCGAGCGCGGGCGGCGCGCGCGAAGCGCCACCGGCCCAGGGCCGAGCGTTGCGCACGCTCATACCGGCGCAGTGCCTGACTCGGCGGCGCACTGTGCGCCAGGGTCAACCAGTCAAGCTGCGGGCGTGCGGCACGCGATTCGATGCTGATAATGTGGCCTCCGATCGGCGGGTGACACCGGCGACAGTGGCCGGCGGTCGTGGAACTTTATTAACGGAACTCTATTAGAGTTGTAATCGCGCCTCAAGGGTCCAGGAGTATGATCCGCGGCGGCGATCTGATGCGCCGTGGATCGAGTGGAAGGGAAACTTAAGGATGGCGAATCGCTACGTCGTGTTCTCGCATGGCAAGGACAGCGTTCCGTGGGGCCGAAAAATCACGGCGTTGGCTGATGTCGCGCGCGGCGAGGGCTACGAGGTCGAGTCGGTCGACTATCGTGGCATAGAAACTCCTCGCGGCTGCATTGACAAGCTGATCGAAGTCTGCAAGACGCTGTCGGGCGATCTGGTGCTGGTCGGCTCGAGTCTCGGCGGCTATGTGACAGTCGCGGCCGCCTCGCTGCTGCACGCCCGCGGCGCGTTTCTCATGGCGCCGGCACTCTACATGGAGGGACTGCCGCCGCTGCGCGAACGGCTGCTCGACTGCCCGGCGGCCATCGTGCACGGTTGGCGCGATCAGGTGGTGCCGATCGAGCACAGCATCCGCTTCGGGCGCGAATACGGCGCCTCGGTGCATCTGCTCGATGCCGACCACCAGCTGCATGAACAACTGCGCTTCATCAAGTACCTGTTCGAGTATTTCCTGATAGCCCTGGATCTGCCGCCCGAGCGCGGCTCGACCTAAAAGCCATGCAGGGCTTACTGCGCAGAGTGCTCGCCCTGTGGGTGCGTGCCACGCTGCGGCCAGAGGACGCGCTGGCCCGCGTGGCCGGACGCACGGTGCCGATCTGCTATGTGCTCGAGCGGCGCAGCGCCAGTGACCTGGCGGTACTGCAGAACGTGTGCCTGCGCGAGCGGCTGCCGCGACCGGGCCGCAGGCTGCTGGCGCAGCAGCTGCGCAACGTGCGCTCCTGGTTCGCGCTGACGAAAAGCGTCGGCCTGTGGCTTACGCGCGTGGATCGGCGGCCGCCGGAACAGCTGCTGGCGCTGATCGAAGCACTCAGGCGCGACCCGGCGCTGGATGTCAGCCTGGTTCCGGCCGCGGTCTACTGGGGCCGCGCGCCCTCCAAGGAGCGCTCGCTGATACGCCTGCTGCTGTCCGAGCACTGGGTCATCGGCAGCCGCGTACGCGGCTTCTTCACCGTGCTGTTCAACGGCCGCAGCACCACAGTGCAGCTGGGTGAACCGCTGTCGCTGCGCAGCCTGCTGGAAGACGATGCCGACACGGCGCTGAGCGGCCGGCGCATTGCCCGCCAGTTGCGCGGCCAGTTCGCCCGCCTGCGTACCGCGCGCCTCGGACCCGACCTGTCGCACACTCGCACCATCGTGGCCGAGGTGCTGCGCACCCGGGCGGTGCGCGCGGTGGTGGCACAGGAGGTGCGCGAGAAAGACAAGCGCACGCGGCGCGCGGTGCTGCTCGAGGCGCGCCGCTACGCCAACGAGATCGCCGCCAATTACTCACCGGTGTTCATCACCTTCATGTCACTCGGGCTGCGCACGCTGTGGAATCGGCTGTACGACGGCATCGAGTTCCAGCACGTGGATACGCTGCAGCAGGTCGCCGAGGGCAACGAGATCGTGTACGTGCCCTGTCACCGCAGCCACATGGACTATCTGCTGCTGTCGTATGCGATCTATGAACGCGGTTACGCGGTGCCGCACATCGCCGCCGGCTTGAACCTGAACCTGCCGATCGTCGGGCGCTTCCTGCGCAAGGGCGGTGCGTTCTTCATCCGCCGCAGTTTCCGCGGC
>DATAJH010000054.1:0-10306 GCA_036262215.1 Steroidobacteraceae bacterium | reverse complement strand
AGTCGGTGTCGTTCATCGCAGCCTGGGATTCAATTCGTGAACAGCCCGTCTCCGGCCAGGGCACGCAATTTGCCCGATATCACGAGCTTTCTGGCCGCCTCGATGTCGGGCGCGAAGAAACGATCGACTGTATATGGGGGCACTTGCGCGCGCACCAGGCGCAACGCGCTCTCGAGTGGGCGCGAGCTCTTCATCGGCCGATGGAATTCCAGCCCCTGGGCCGCGGCCAGCAGTTCGATCGCGATCACCGTGGCCGCGTTGTCGGCCATCTCGAGCAGGCGCCGTGCGCCATGGGTGGCCATCGACACGTGATCCTCCTGGTTGGCCGAGGTCGGTATGCTGTCGACGCTGGCCGGATGAGCCAGCAGCTTGTTTTCGGACACCAGCGCGGCCGCCGTGACCTGCGGCACCATGAAGCCGGAATTCACGCCGCTATTCTGAACCAGAAATGGCGGCAGGCCGCTCATCTTCGCATCGATAAGCAACGCCAGGCGACGCTCCGACAGTGATCCGATTTCTGCGATTGCCAGCGCCAGCTGATCGGCCGCCAGCGCCACCGGCTCCGCATGAAAGTTGCCGCCGGACAATATCTCGCGGTCACGGGCGAACACCAGCGGATTGTCGGTCACGGCGTTGGCTTCGCGTTGCAGCGTTACGGACACCGCGCGGATCAGATCGAGGCAGGCACCCATCACCTGCGGCTGACAGCGCAGCGAGTACGGGTCCTGGACCCGATCGCAGTCCAGATGTGAGGCACGGATGCGGCTCCCCGACAGCAGCGCCCGGAGGCTGCCGGCGACGCGACGTTGACCGTGCTGGCGGCGCAGGGCGTGAATCCGATCGTCGAACGGCGCGTCGCTGCCCTTGAGCGCATCCACCGACATGGCACCGGCCACCAGCGCGGCTGCGAACACATTTTCGATCGCGAACAGGCCCGCGAGCGCCAGCGCGGTCGACACCTGGGTACCGTTGAGCAGCGCCAGGCCTTCCTTGGCCGCGAGTCGCAGCGGTTTCAGACCGATGCGCGCCAGCGCGGTGTCGGCGCCCAGCACACGACCGCGCATGCGCACCTGGCCGACGCCGATCAACGCCGCCGCCAGATGCGCCAATGGCGCCAGATCACCCGAGGCGCCGACCGAACCCTTGCCTGGAATGCACGGATAAGCCTCGGTCTCGAGCAGGCGCTGCAGTGCGCGCATCGTGGCCGGCCTGACACCCGAGTATCCCTGCGCAAGGCTTGCGATCTTGAGCACCAGCACCAGCCTCACGATCGGATCGGCCAGCAGCGCGCCGGTACCGGCGGCGTGGGACAACACCAGGTTTCGCTGCAGCAGTTCGAGCTCGGCGCTTGCAATGCGCGTCTGCGCCAGCGAGCCGAAGCCGGTATTGACCCCGTACACCGACTTGCCGCCGACCAGCACGCGCTCGATCACCAGCGCCGATCGGCGCACGCGCAGTAACTCACCGCGTCCCAGGATTACCCGCGCCGGCGAGCGCAGCGCGCCGCGCAGCGCGTCCAGTGTAAGTTCGTGTCCTTGCAGCGTGACGCGGACTTTACCGGCCGCACGCGCCATCAACGCGCCCCATCGACACCGCCCAGCATCGGCAGCGTCAACTTGTGCTCGCGCGCGCAGGCAATGGCGAGCGGATAGCCTGCATCGGCGTGACGCATGACGCCGGTGGCCGGATCGTTCCACAGCACACGGGCGATGCGGCGCGCCGCCGCCGCAGTGCCGTCGCACACGATGACCACGCCGGCATGCTGCGAGTACCCCATGCCGACACCGCCACCGTGATGAAACGACACCCAGGTGGCCCCGCTGGCGGTGTTGAGCAATGCGTTGAGCAGCGGCCAGTCCGATACCGCGTCCGACCCGTCACGCATGGCTTCGGTTTCCCGGTGCGGACTCGCCACTGAACCAGAATCCAGATGATCGCGACCGATCACGATCGGCGCCGCCAGCTCGCCGGATGCGACCATGTCATTGAACGCCAGCCCGAGCCGCTGCCGGTCACCCAATCCCACCCAGCAGATGCGCGCCGGCAAGCCCTGAAATCTGATGCGCTGCGCCGCCATGTCGAGCCACTGGTGCAGGTGCCGGTCGTTTGGCAGCAGCTCCTTTACCTTGGCGTCGGTGCGAGCGATATCCCGCGGGTCACCCGACAGCGCCGCCCAGCGAAACGGGCCGACGCCGCGACAGAACAGCGGCCGGATGTACTCCGGCACGAAGCCCGGAATATCAAAAGCGTCCTTGACGCCCATCTCGAACGCGACCTGGCGGATGTTGTTCCCGTAATCAAACACCGGCACCCCCATGCGCTTGAATGCCAGCATGCTCTGCACGTGCGGCACCATGGATTCACGCGCCGCGATCGCCACGCGCTGCGGATCGGTGCGCCGTAACTCCTCCCACTGCTCCACCGTCCAGCCGATCGGCAGGTAGCCGTTGACCGGATCGTGCGCCGAGGTCTGATCGGTGACCGCATCGGGCCGCACATCGCGCCGCAACAGCTCCGGCAGGACCTGTGCCGCATTCGCGCACAGTGCGACCGACACCGGCTGGCGGCTGCGCTTGGAAGCATGGATGATCGCGAGTGCTTCCTCGAGACTGTGCGCACGCCGGTCGAGGTAGCCGGTCGACAGTCGCTTCTCGATGCGCGATTCCTGGCATTCGATCGCCAGCATCGACGCTCCCGCCATGGTCGCCGCCAGCGGCTGCGCGCCCCCCATGCCGCCCAGTCCCGCCGTCAGGATCCAGCGCCCGCGCAGATCGCCGCCAAAGTGCTGGCGGCCAAGCTCGACGAATGTCTCGTAGGTGCCCTGGACGATGCCCTGGCTGCCGATATAGATCCAGGAGCCCGCGGTCATCTGGCCGTACATCATCAGGCCCTTGCGATCGAGCTCGTTGAAGTGCTCCCAGGTGGCCCAGTGCGGCACCAGGTTGGAGTTGGCCAGCAACACCCGAGGTGCATCCTCGTGCGTCCTGAAAACCCCCACCGGCTTGCCCGACTGTATCAGCAGCGTCTGATCGCCCTCGAGTACTTTGAGGGTCGCGACGATGGCCTCATAGCACTCCCAGTTGCGTGCCGCCTTGCCGATGCCACCGTAGACCACCAGCTCCTCGGGCCGCTCGGCCACCTCCGGATCGAGGTTGTTCATCAGCATGCGCAGCGGCGCTTCGGTCAGCCAGGACCTGGCTTGTAGCCGTGTGCCGTGCGCTGCGCGGATCACTCTGCCGCGCGCGACGTTCTGAAAGTCATTCGGCATGATCGTTCACCTGGCAATGGCGTCATTCAATGCGATGCGCAGCGGCAGCTTGAGTCGCTCGAGCGCGCCGCGGTAGCGGGCATCGATCTCCGCCTCCTGCGCGTGCCGGCCGTCGCGGATGAGCCAGCGCCCGCCGACCATGACCTGCCTCGCAACCGGCGCCATCGAGCCGAACACCAGCGCACTCAGATAGTATTCCGGCGGCAATTGCGGCCAATCACCCTCGTTCGAATCGAACGTAACAAAATCCGCGCGTCCCAGCTCGCCAACTGCCGGCCCCGCGTGCCCGAGAGCCGGCCAGCCGCCCTGCAGCACCGCCCGATAGAGTCGATCAGCTACTGCCGGCTCGCCGCTCGAGGCCAGAACATTGCGACGTCCACGCAGCAAGCGCAACGCCCATTCCAGCTGGCGCAGTTCCCCCCAGGCATTGCACCCGATATTGCTGTCCGAGCCAATAGCCAGCCGCCCGCCGGCCTGAAGATAATGAGCCGCATCGGCGCAGCCGTCTCCCAGATCGGCCTCGGTGGTCGGGCACAGCACCAGTGTGGCGCCGCTGGCCGCGATCTGCTCCAGTTCCGTCGCGCTGGCGTGGGTCGCATGCACCAGCGCCCACTGCGGGCCCAACAAGCCGCGTTCGGCCAGCAATGCCACCGGCGTGCTGCCGTAGTGATTCAGGCAGGCGGCCACCTCGGCCGGCTGTTCGGCAACATGTATATGAGTGACCGCGCAGCCGCCCGCGGCCGCCAGTTGCGAGCTGACGTCCGCGATGGTATGCGCGTCCACCGCACGCAGGCTGTGGAATGCGACCCCGAGCGCGGTGTCCCCGTCACTCGGATAGCGCCGCCGCAGCTCGGCGAAGTCCAGCATGAACTGCTCGGTGGAGCGGATGAACGGCGCCTGCCCCGGCGTCGGCGCAGCGCGCCCGAAATTGCCCTGCTGATACAGCGTCGGCAGCAATGTCAGCCGGATACCCACGCGCGCAGCGGCACGCGCAATCGCCACATCGGCGTCGAGTGCCGCGCTGGAACCGCGCCTGAGGCGGTGCAGATAAAGAAACTCCGCCACGCCGGTATAGCCGCCGCGCAGCAGATCCAGGTAGCAGCGCGCCGCAATCGCCTCCAGGTCCTCGTAGCCGATCTTCGCGGCGGCGGTATACATCGCCTCGCGCCAGCTCCAGAAGTCCTCGCCCGAGGTGCGCGCGCGCTGAGTCCAGGCCGGCAGCATGCGCTGGAACGCGTGACAATGTGCATCGGCGAGGCCGGGCAGCGTCAGGCCGGGCACATAGGCCGATGAGCGGCGCGCCGACGATTGTTCCGCCGCCGATTGTTCAGCGGCCGATGGGCCGGTCAGCGTGCGGGCGATCCGGCCCAGATCATCGATCTCGACCGCGACATCGGAGCGCCAGGCACCCTCGATCCACAGATTGGCAAACGTGATCAATTGCATCAGGACTGGCGCCACCGGCTCGGGTACGCGATTCTAGCGGCGTCCGACGCCAAACACCCATGGTGCACATGAAGCTACCGCTCTCCTCACCCGCAACCGGAGCTGCCGTCGGCAGCCGGCCCGCGGCGCGGGTGTTCACACGCGCGCGGCTGCTCACCATGTGCGCCGGCAGCCCCGCCATCGCCGTCGACTGCCCTGACAGCATCGCGGCGGCCGAGGGCCGCATTGCCGGCGTCGGTAGCGAAGCCGAGCTTCGGCGCCGGTTTCCCGAAGCGGAGGTGCTCGATCTGCAGGGTCGTCTCGTGACCCCCGGACTGATCGACTGTCATACCCATATCGTGCATGGCGGTGACCGCTCGGCGGAGATGGAGCGCCGGCTGGCCGGTGAGAGCTATGAGAGCATTGCCCGCGCCGGCGGCGGCATCCTGAGTACCGCGGCGGCTACGTCGCGCCTGAACGAGAGCGAACTGGCGGCCACGGCGCTGCCGCGCATCGATGCGCTGCTGGCCGACGGCGTCACGACGCTCGAGATCAAATCGGGCTATGGGCTCGAACTGGATGTCGAACTGCGCTCGCTGCGGGCGGCGCGCCAGGTCGGCGCGCTGCGGCCGGTATCGGTCAGCACCACCTATCTGGCCGCCCACGTGGTGCCGCCAGAGTTTCCGGGCGGCAGCGATGGCTACATCGAGCGCGTCTGTACGCAGTACCTGCCAGCGATAGCCGCCAGCGGCGTGGCGGACGCGGTGGACGCATACTGCGAAAACATCGCGTTCTCGGTCGACCAGGTGGCGCGAGTGTTCGAATGCGCGCGCGGCTTGGGGCTTGCCGTGAAGCTGCACGCCGACCAGCTCTCCAACATGCATGCGGCCGCGCTCGCTGCGCGCTACCGTGCGCTGTCCGCCGACCATCTGGAATTCACCGACGACGCCGGGGTGGCGGCACTTGCGGCCGCCGGTACGGTCGCCGTGCTGCTGCCGGGCGCCTTCTATTTTTTGCGCCAGCAGCAGGCGCCGCCGGTGCGCGCGCTGCGCCGGGCCGGGGTTCACATGGCGATTGCCTCCGATTGCAATCCGGGCACCTCGCCGCTGTCCTCACTGCTGACCGCGATGAATCTGGCGGCGGTGGAGTTCGGCCTGAGCACCGGCGAATGCCTGGCGGCAGTCACGCGCGAGGCGGCGCGCGCGCTCGGAGTGCTGGCGGACCGCGGCAGCATCGAGATCGGCAAGAGCTGCGATCTGGCCATCTGGAACGTGGAACAGCCGGCTGCGCTGGTACATTCCCTGGGGAGCCGGCCGCTGCACGCGAGGGTCTGGCGGGGCTATTATTTGCCGACAACAGCCGCGCCGCCATGAACGCGCCATCTGATCATCGCGAGCTTCAAGGCGTCATTCCCGGCCCGAATCGACGGGTTTCCCCACCTTTCAGCTTACAATGGCCGGATCGGTACGCATCACCAGGAGAATTCCGATGACACCACGCAACGTGCCTGGACATCGCTCGGCGCGGCAGTGCAATACGTGGCAGGCCGCCATGTGCACTGCGCTCGTGTCGTTGCTCGTGCAGGCCAGCCCGGCGACCGCAGCCGAAGCCACGACGCCGGCATCGCCGGTGCAGTTTGGCGGCCAGTGCATAGAAGGGTTGGCGGAAGGCCACCACGTGATGACCGACTGTACGACCACCTGGACCGACAAGGACGGCAAGACCTATTGCTTCAGCAGCGAAAGCGCCAAGAAGTCTTTTCTGCAGAGTCCGGATGAGAATCTGAAGCGGGCGCGCGATTTCATCGCTGCCAGCAGTGTGGAATCCACCGAAAAGGGCATGGAGGATTTCGCGGGTAGTGATGCAGAGACACTGGTTAAGGCCGACATCGACGCAAAGCTGAAGGCCAACAATGGGATATTTCTCTACGACGATCCCCTCAACGGTGAGCACCTCAAGCTGAGCTTCGACGGCATCGACTTCACGCGCACTATAGACGGTTACGGTTACTTTCCTGACGTGAAGTTTCACGACGCGGCGGACCCGCAAAAGAGATACCTGATCGATTTCTGGGTGATACCGGTGGGCGGGCAGCTGCAGGTGCAGGAGACGCGAATCTACAAAGCACCGCTGATGGTGGACGGCAAGTGGGCGCTGTGGCAGCGCCAGCCGATTCCGTGGTGGTGGATACCGGCTTCCGAGCACCCCGGCCACCTTGCGACCAAGCGGGGTTGGGAGGTGATGTCGGCGGTCGAACAGAACGCGACCAGTGAGGGTTCAAAGAACAATGGGGTGTTCAAGCTCAAAGATGACAAGACCGGCAAGGAGCTGAGTCTGGAGTTCATCGACACCCACCAGCCGGTGCGGCAACTCGACGATAACGGTCATTATTTTGCCTGTACCGACTTTCGTGTGGTGGGCACCAAGGATCAGATCTACGACATCGACTTTTGGGTCAGCGACAAGGACGGCAAGATGACCGTCGATCAAATGAAGGTGCACAAGGTTCCCGAGCTCAAGGATGGCCAGTGGATCCAGGTACCGCGTTACGAGTGGAAGGATCTCGGCAATTCGCACGTCGTGCCGTGAGAATGGTTGCGCCGAGGCCGCCGCGCACCGGCAGCGCACGTCTGTTCATGGCGCTGGCGATACTGGCGCTCGAGTGCCTGCCGACTATCGCAGCCGCGCAGGACATCAAGCTCATAACCGTCGCCGGGCAACGGGAAATGCTCACCGACCCCGGTACCGATGTCGTGGGCGCCCCGGACGCGGATGTCACCATCGTCGAATTTCTCGACTATAACTGTCCGTATTGCAGGAAGTTCGCCCCCAGTGTGCAGGCACTGCTTGCCGAAGATCATAAGATCGCCATCGTCTACAAGGACTGGCCGATACTGGGCGACGTCTCGGTGTATGCGGCCAGAGCGGCGCTGGCGGCGCGCTGGCAGGGCAAGTACCTCATCGCTCACGATGCCTTGTTGAACGGCCCACGATTAGCGCACAACGATCAGGTGGACAATACCCTCAGGCACGCGGGCATTGACGTCAACGCGCTCAAGCGGGATCAGACCGGTCATGCCAAGGACATCGATGCACTGCTGTCGCGCAACGACGCGGAGGCACAGGCGCTGCACCTTCGCGGTACCCCGGGTATCGTCATTGGCCGGGAACTGCTGCCGGGCATCGTCGATCTGAACGGCCTGAAGCAGTTGGTTGCGGATTCCCGGCACGAGCAGATGAGCAATTGACGGTGACGCCACCAGGCCACAGGTGGTCGTGGTGGCTCGGCGTGGCGCTGACCGGCGCTCTCGCTGCAGCAGGAATGTCCGCGGCGCAACTCCCCGCGATTCAGCGCCTGGGCTTGAGCGGGCTCACGGTGACGATTGCCTTCGGCATTCTGGCCGGAAATACATTCTTTCCGCGTGTGGCTGCGCGCACTGCGGCCGGTGTCGATTTCTCAAAGAGCACACTGCTGCGTGCCGGCATCATCCTCTATGGCTTTCGGATCTCCTTTCAGCAGATCGCCGAGGTCGGCTGGAGCGGTGCATTGATCGATGCGCTGATGGTCACCCTGACTTTCCTGACTGCGGTGCAGCTGGGGACTCGCCTGTTCCGGCTCGATCGGCAAACCTCGATGCTGATCGGCGCCGGCAGCGCCATCTGCGGGGCGGCCGCGGTGATGGCCACCGAACCGGTGGTGCGCGGGCAGGCGCACAAGGTTTCGGTGGCGGTCGCTACGGTGGTGGTGTTTGGAACCATCGCCATGTTCATCTACCCAGCGCTGTACTCGCACCTGGGACTGTCACAGCACGCGTTTGGCATCTTTGCGGGTTCCACCATCCACGAGGTGGCACAGGTCATCGTAGCCGGTAAGAGTGTGAGCGACGAGGCCGCGGGCATGGCGGTGATCGAGAAGATGCTGCGGGTGATGATGCTCGCGCCGTTTCTTCTGCTGTTGTCGGCGGCCATGCCGGCTCGTGCCTCGGCTGGCCACGCCCGCCTGATGATCCCCTGGTTCGCGCTGCTGTTCATCGCCGCCAGCGCGATCAACTCGTTGCGGGTGTTGCCGGCGGTATTTGTGGACTTGCTGGATCAGCTGGACACACTGCTGCTCGCGATGGCGATGGCGGCACTGGGCTTGCGCACCCATGCCGGAGAGATCCGACGCGCCGGGGTCAAGCCCCTGTTGCTGGCTGCGACGCTATTCATCTTCCTGGTCCTGGGGGGCTTTGCCGTCAATCGAATCGTCACGCACTGGCTCAGCTAGCCGCCGATTGCCGCGACGCCGCCCATGTAGGAACGCAGCACCGAGGGCACCTCGACGCTGCCGTCCTCGTTCTGGTAGTTCTCCAGCACCGCGACCAGCGCGCGGCCTACTGCCACACCCGAGCCGTTGAGCGTATGCACTGGCTCGGGCTTGCCGCTTTCCGGGTTGCGCCAGCGCGCCTGCATGCGCCGCGCCTGGTACGCCTCGAAGTTACTGCAGGAGGAGATTTCGCGATACTTGTTCTGCGACGGCAGCCACACTTCCAGATCGTAGGTCTTGGCGCTGGCAAAACCGGTGTCGGCGCTGCACAGCGTCACCACCCGATACGGCAGTTCCAGGCGCTGCAGCACTGTCTCGGCGTGCCCGCGCAAGGCATCGAGCGCAGCGTATGAATCCTGCGGCCGCACGATCTGTACCAGCTCGACTTTCTCGAACTGATGCTGGCGGATCATGCCGCGCGTATCGCGGCCGGCGGCGCCGGCCTCGGAGCGAAAACACGGCGTCTGTGCCACGAATTTCAGCGGCAGCGCCTCGGCCGCGACGATCTGATCGCGCACCAGATTGGTCAGCGGCACTTCTGCCGTCGGGATCAGATACAGATCGTGCTCCCCGCGCAGCGCGAACAGATCCTGTTCGAATTTGGGCAGCTGGCCGGTGCCGACCAGCGCCTGGCTCGATACCAGGTAGGGCGCATAGATCTCCGTATAGCCGTGCTCACGGGTGTGCAACTCGAGCATGAATTGCGCCAGCGCGCGCTGCAGGCGCGCCAGTTCGGCGCGTATCACCACGAATCGGGCTCCCGATATGCGCCCGGCGGCTTCGAAATCCAGCTGGCCGAGCGATTCTCCGATCTCGACGTGATCGCGCGGCTTGAACAGGAATTTGCGCGGCTCACCGCGGCGCAGAAGCTCCACGTTCGCGCTCTCGTCGCTGCCCTCCGGCACCGACTGGTGCAGCAGATTCGGCAGATCGAGCTGCCAGCGCTCAAGCTGCGCCTGCACCGCGCCGAGTTGCTGCTCGGCGTTCGACAGCCCGGCGGTCAGCGCCTCGCCCTGCTGCAGCAACGGCGCGATATCCTCGCCGCGGCCACGCGCCTGACCGACAGCTTTGGCATGGCTGTTGCGCGCCGCGCGCAGCCGATCGGTCTCGATCTGCCAGTGGCGGCGCTGCTGCTCCAGCCCCTGCCAGGCGCCGACATCGAAATTGTAGCCGCGCCGCGCCAGCAGGCGCGCCACCTCCTCGGGGGCCGAGCGCAGCAGCTTCGGGTCGATCATGATTTGCCTTCGTCGGCCTTGGGGTGGCGCAGACGCTCCATTGCTTCGCCGATGCGCTGCTCGAGACCGCGC
>DATAJH010000053.1:0-9171 GCA_036262215.1 Steroidobacteraceae bacterium | reverse complement strand
AAGCGGCCCGGGCGCAGCAGCGCCGGGTCCAGCACGTCGGGGCGGTTGGTGGCGGCAATGACAATGATGCCCTCGTTGCCCTCGAACCCGTCCATCTCCACCAGCAGCTGGTTCAAGGTCTGCTCGCGCTCATCGTGGCCGCCGCCGAGGCCTGCGCCGCGGTGACGCCCGACGGCGTCGATCTCATCGATGAATATGATGCAGGGGGCGTGCTTCTTCGCCTGCTCGAACATGTCGCGCACGCGCGAGGCGCCGACGCCGACGAACATCTCGACGAAGTCGGAGCCGGAAATGGTGAAGAACGGCACCTTGGCTTCGCCCGCGATGGCGCGCGCCAGCAGCGTCTTGCCGGTACCGGGCGAGCCGACCATCAGTACGCCTTTGGGGATCTTGCCGCCGAGCTTCTGGAACTTGCCCGGGTCCTTGAGGAAGTCGACGATCTCGGCCACCTCCTGCTTGGCTTCATCGACACCGGCAACATCGGCGAAGGTCACGTTGACCTGGTCCTCGCCCAGCAGCCGCGCGCGACTCTTGCCGAACGACATGGCGCCGCGCCCGCCGGCCGCACCCTGCATCTGGCGCAGCAGATACACGAACACCAGCAGCATCAGCAGCGCCGGCGCCAGCTGCAGCAGCAGCTGGGTGAGGAAATTCGGTTGCTTGGGCGCCTGGCCTTCGACCGCAACGTTGGCCTTGAGCAGGTCGCCGATCAGCGAGGTGTAGTTGGTCTCGGGGTTATAAGTCTCGAACTGAGTCTTATCCTTGAGAATGCCGCGGATCTGATCGCCCTGGAGCACCACACTGTCCACCTTGTTGGCGTGAACGTCGTTGTAGAACTCGGAATAGGTCAGCGGCTGGCGCTGCGGGCCGCTGGGCATGTAGCGGCTGAACACCAACAGCATCACCATCACGATGACCACCCAGAGCAGGATGTTTTTTGTCAAATCGTTCAACGTCGTTTCACCATAATGCTGCGCGGCGGTAGCGCCAGGAACGAAATCGTGACAAGGACGCTACACCATCCTCATGCCGGAGGCCAGCAAGTAGGTTTCAGGACTGCGCGCCCGTGAAGCCTCTGGTTTCAGGCACCTGACACGCCCGAAACGGGTGCGCGCCACAGCGACCAGCTCCTGAAAGCCGGCCCCCTGCAGTATCTTGATCAGGGCGCTGGCACCCGGTTTCAAGACCTCCCGTGCCATATCCAGAGCCAGTTCGGCCAGATACATGCCCCGGGGGGCGTCGATCGCGTCCATTCCGCTCATGTTCGGCGCCATGTCCGACAGCAGCAGGTCCGCCCCGGCGGCCCCGAGCGTGCCCTTGAGCTGCTGGAACACCCCGTCCTCGCGAAAGTCCCCCTGCAGGAATTCCACCCCCGCCAGCGGCTCCATGGGCAACACATCGCTCGCCACCACCCGACCGGAAGTCCCCAGCCGGCGCCGCACGTACTGGCTCCAGGCTCCCGGGGCGGCGCCCAGATCGAGCACTACCATCCCGGGCTGCAGCAGCCGCTCGCGCTGGTCGATCTGCTCGAGTTTGAACACCGCGCGCGAACGCCAGCCTTCCGCCTGCGCGCGCTTGACGAACGGATCGGAGAAATGCTCGCGCAGCCAGCGCTCGCTGCTCTTGGATCGGCGCGCCATGTTCGCTTGGAGGCTCGCTGCTGCCGGATGGAGTCAGCGCGCCTGCGCCGACGCGCTTATCATAAAGCAATGCGACCGTCGGACAAGCAATTGCGCTTCCTGCGCGGCCGCGCCCATGGCCTCAAACCCGTGATCCACATCGGTAACCGTGGCCTGAGCGCCGCGCTGCTGGCTGAAACCCGGCGCGCGCTGGCCGATCACGAGCTCATCAAGCTGCGCCTGCCGGCGCTCGAGCGCGCCGCGCGCGATGCGTTGCTGGCCGAGCTGGCGCGACAGACCGGCAGCGCGCTGGTCACGCGCATCGGCCACGTCGCGGTGCTGTTCCAGGCAAACCCGAAGCTGTCGAAATTCCCGCTCCCGGACGCTTAGCCCAGGGTGCCCGGACCACCTGGGAGAGCTACTGCCTATCCTGCGGATTTTTTAATTACAAAAAATCCGCAGGATAGGTAGTAGCTCTTGCTGTTCACCCGGCCGCCCTGGGCTAAATGTACTTTACGGAGACGATCTCATAGCTTCGGGTCTTGCCTGGAGCAGCCACCTCCACGATGTCGCCCTGCACCTTCCCGATCAGCGCGCGCGCGATCGGCGAGGTGATCGAAATGCGCCCGCCGCGGATGTCGGCCTCGTCCTCCCCGACCAGCTGGTAGCTGACCGTCGCCCCCCCGTCCTGATCCTCGAGCTCCACCGTGGCGCCGAACACCACTTTGCCGGTCGGCGGCAAACTGGCGATATCAATAATCTCCGCCGCGGCCAGCCGCGACTCGATCTCCATGATCCGGCCCTCGATGAAGCCCTGCTGCTCGCGCGCGGCGTGATACTCGGCGTTCTCCGACAGATCGCCGTGGCTGCGCGCCTCGGCGATGGCCTTGATCACGCGCGGCCGATCCGCCGACTTCAGGCGTTTGAGCTCCGCGCGCAGCAGTTCGGCACCGCGCAGCGTCATCGGCGAGCGCTTCACGTGCCCACGTCCCGCCGCGGTGCGGCCTCGTCGATCACGCCGACTTCCTGGTGCAGGTCCTGCAGCCGGTTGACGTCCACCTCATCCACATGATCGAGCGCCTCGCAGGTCGCGAGCGCGGCCGCCAGCGTGGTGTAGTAGGTAATGCGCCGGTGCACCGCCTCGCGCCGTATCGAGTTGGACTCGAGGATCGCCTGCTTGCCCTCGGTGGTGTTGACGATCAGGTCGATCTCGTCGTTCTTGATCATGTCGACGATATGCGGCCGGCCCTCGCGCACCTTGTTGACGCGGCGGCACTCGACGCCGGCGGCCTTGAGCGTCAGCGCCGTGCCGGTGGTCGCGACCAGGTTGAATCCATGCTCGATCAGCCGCCGCGCCAGCGGCACCGCGCCGGCCTTGTCGCGCTCGCGCACGCTGATCAGGCAGCAGCCGGAACGCGGCAGCACCACGCCGGAGGCGGCCTGCGACTTGGCATAGGCCTCACCGAAGGTGCGGCCGGTCCCCATGACCTCGCCGGTGGATTTCATCTCCGGACCCAGGATCGGATCGGCTTCGGGAAATTTAATGAACGGGAACACGGCTTCCTTGACCGAGAAGTAGCGCGGCACGCGCTCGCCCAGCACGCCCAGGTCGCGCAGTTTCTTGCCGGTCATCACCCGCGCGGCGATCTTGGCGATCGGCACCCCGGTCGCCTTCGACACGAACGGTACCGTGCGCGAAGCGCGCGGATTGACCTCGAGCACGTAGACCACGTTGTTCTGGATCGCGAACTGCACATTCATCAACCCGATCACATTCAGCGCGCGCGCCAGCTTGCGGGTCTGTGAGCGCAGTTCGTCCTGCACTTCGGCCGACAGGCTGTTGGGTGGCAGCGAGCAGCCCGAGTCGCCGGAATGCACGCCGGCCTGTTCGACGTGTTCCATGATGCCGCCGATCAGCACATCGGTGCCGTCGCACACCGCATCGACGTCGACTTCGATCGCCACGTCGAGGAAGCGGTCGAGCAGCACCGGGGAATCGTTCGACACCTGCACCGCGCGCGTCATATACGAGCGCAGGTCGTCCTCATTGAACACGATTTCCATAGCGCGCCCGCCCAGTACATAGGATGGCCGCACCACCAGCGGATAGCCGACCTCGCGCGCCAGTTGCGCCGCCTGTTCCTCGTTGCGCGCGGTCGCATTGGCGGGCTGGCGCAAGCCCAGCTTGCGCACCAGCTGCTGGAAGCGCTCGCGGTCCTCGGCGATATCGATCGAGTCGGGCGAGGTGCCGATGATCGGTGCGCCGGCCGCCTCGAGCGCGCGCGACAGCTTGAGCGGGGTCTGGCCGCCAAACTGCACGATCACGCCCTCGGGCCGCTCCTTGGCGATCACTTCCAGCACGTCCTCGAGCGTCAATGGCTCGAAATACAGCCGGTCCGAGGTGTCGTAGTCGGTGGACACGGTCTCCGGGTTGCAGTTGACCATGATGGTCTCGAAGCCGTCCTCGCGCAGCGCCAGCGCCGCGTGCACGCAGCAGTAGTCGAACTCGATCCCCTGGCCGATGCGGTTGGGACCGCCGCCGAGGATCATGATCTTGCGGCGCCGGGTCGGCTCGGCCTCGCACTCTTCTTCATAGGTCGAATACAGATAAGCGGTCGAAGTGGCAAATTCCGCGGCACAGGTGTCGACCCGCTTGAACACCGGCGCGACGCCGAACTCGCGCCGCTTGCCGCGGATCAGCGCCTCGGTCGAGCGCGTCAGGGTCGCCAGCCTGCGGTCGGAGAAACCCTTGCGCTTGAGCGCGCGCAGGCGCTCGATGCCGAGCGCTCCCACGCCCTCGCGGCGCACCCGCGCTTCCTCCGCGATCAGGTCGGCAATCTGCGCCAGGAACCAGCGGTCGATCGAGCTCAGCAGCGCGACGCGCTCGATGTCCCAGCCGGCGCGAAACGCGTCGGCGACATACAGCAGCCGGTCCGGTCCCGGAGCATGCAGCTCGTATCGAAGTCGCAACTCGGTTTCTTCCGTCAGCGGCAGCGCCAGCACCGGATCCAGCCCGTCGAGCCCGGTCTCCAGGCCCCTGAGCGCCTTGTGCAGCGACTCCTGAAAGGTGCGGCCGATGGCCATCACTTCCCCGACCGACTTCATCTGCGTGGTCAGCCGGGTGTTGGCGGTCGGGAACTTCTCGAAGGTGAAGCGCGGGATCTTCGTGACCACGTAATCGATCGTCGGTTCGAACGACGTCGGTGTCGCCCCGCCGGTGATCTCGTTCCTGAGCTCATCGAGCGTATAGCCGACCGCGAGCTTCGCTGCCACCTTGGCGATCGGAAACCCGGTGGCCTTGGAGGCCAGCGCCGAGGAGCGCGACACGCGCGGATTCATCTCGATCACCAGCATGCGGCCGCTGTCCGGATCGAGCGCGAACTGCACGTTGGATCCGCCGCACTCGACCCCGATCTTGCGCAGCACCGCGATCGAGGCATCACGCATGCGCTGATATTCCTTGTCGGTCAGCGTCTGCGCCGGCGCCACGGTGATCGAATCCCCGGTGTGCACTCCCATCGGATCCAGGTTCTCGATCGAACAGACGATGATGCAGTTGTCGGCGCGGTCGCGCACCACCTCCATCTCGAATTCCTTCCAGCCGATGACCGCCTGCTCCAGCAGCAGCTCGCGCGTCGGTGAGGCATCGAGGCCGCGCTGCACGATGGTCTCGAATTCCTCGCGGTTATAGGCAATGCCGCCCCCGCTGCCGCCCATCGTGAACGAGGGCCGGATGACGATCGGATAGCCGATGCTGCTCTGCACCGCCAGCGCTTCCTCCACGCTGCGCGCCAGCTGCGAATGCGGAACCTCGAGGCCGATCTCGCGCATGGCGTTGCGGAACTGCTCGCGATCCTCGGCCATGTCGATGGCTTCGCGCGAGGCCGCGATCATCTCTACCCCGTACTGCTTGAGCACCCCCTCGCGCACCAGATCGAGCGCGGTGTTGAGGGCGGTCTGCCCGCCCATGGTCGGCAGCAGGGCGCTGGGGCGTTCGCGCTCAATGATGCGCGCCACGGTGCGCCAGTTGATCGGCTCGATGTAGATCGCATCCGCGCTCTCCGGATCGGTCATGATCGTGGCCGGGTTGGAATTCACCAGGATGACGCGATAGCCCTCCTCGCGCAGCGCCTTGCAGGCCTGGGCGCCGGAGTAATCGAACTCACAGGCCTGGCCGATCACGATCGGGCCGGCGCCGATGATCAGGATGCTCGTCAGGTCGGTTCGCTTTGGCATCGATACCTATCGGCGCGCGTTGGCACGCAACTGCCGCAGTTGATCCTGCAGACGCCGCACCATGAGCTGAATGAATGCCTCGAACAGCGGGCGCAGGTCGTGCGGTCCGGGGCTGGCCTCGGGATGCCCCTGAAAGCTGAATGCCGGCCGATCGGTGCGCGCGACGCCCTGCAGGCTGCCGTCGAACAGCGAGCGGTGGGTGGCGGTGAGGTTCTCCGGCAGCGTCGACTCATCGACCGCAAAGCCGTGATTCTGGCTGGTGATGATCACCCGGCCGCTGGCGAGGTCCTGCACCGGGTGGTTGGCACCGTGGTGGCCGAACTTCATCTTTACGGTCTTGGCGCCGCTGGCCAGAGCCAGCAGCTGATGCCCCAGGCAGATGCCGAACACCGGTATATCGCTCGTCAGCAGTTCGGCAATGGCGTTGATGGCGTAGTCGCAGGGTTCCGGATCGCCCGGCCCGTTGGAGAGGAACACGCCATCGGGACTCATCGCCATGACGTCGGCGGCGCTGGTGGTCGCCGGTACCACCGTGAGGCGGCAGCCCTGATCGGCCAGCAGCCGCAGGATGTTGCGCTTGATGCCGTAGTCATAGGCGACCACGTGCAGGCGCTGCGGCGCACGCAGCGTCGCCGCCGACTCGCGCCCGATAGTGCCGTCGTTCCATTGATAGGCCTGGCGCGTGCTCACCACCTTGGCCAGATCCATGCCCTTGAGGCCCGGAAAGGCGCGCGCGGCACGCACCGCCGCCGCCTCATCCATGCGCTCGCCGGTCATGATGCAGCCGGCCTGCGCGCCCTTCTCGCGCAGCAGCCGCGTCAGCCGCCGGGTGTCGATGCCGGCGATTGCGACCAGGCGACCGCGCTTGAGAAGTTCGCCGAGCGGTTCCGCGGCGCGCCAGCTGCTGGCGATCATCGACAGGTCGCGCACCACCAGCCCGGAGGCGTAGAGCTGCGACGACTCCATGTCCTCGGCGGTGGCGCCGGTATTGCCGATGTGCGGATAGGTCAGCGTCACGATCTGACGCGCGTAGGAGGGATCGGTGAGGATTTCCTGGTAGCCAGTGATGGCGGTGTTGAAGACCACCTCACCAGTAGTATTGCCCGCGGCGCCAATGGATTGGCCTTTGAAAATTGACCCGTCGCTCAGAGCCAGCACCGCCGGTGCAGTCACCTATGCCTCTCCTTCCACTCTCGAGCCCTCATCGGCGCGTAAACCGCCGGGTCAGCGGTGATTTGTGACGCGCACATGCACAAAGCGGGAGGCGTTCTTTTGGAACATCCTCCCGCCTTGTGCGGACTAACCCGATACTCGGATTACGCGCAAAAGTTTAAAGACCCCTACCGCCCGTGTCCACGCAAATATCGGCCGCGTTCCACTAAATTTAGCGAATTCGCCAGCCAGCGACCCTTAGCTGCGAAATGCCTGTCAAACATCGCAATATCTATCTGTATCCATTGATAAAAACATCGCGCATACCATAGCGCCCTGGCGGTCTGCCGGCCAGCCACTGCCCCGCGAGCAGGGCCCCGCGGGCAAACACCGAGCGGTCGGTGGCCGAGTGTTTGAGCAGCAACCGCTCGCCATCGCCCAGGAACCAGACCTCGTGCTCCCCGACCACATCCCCGCCGCGTAGCGCGGCGAAGCCGATCTGGCCTTCGCGCCGCGGACCGGCGTGGCCGTAGCGGGCGTACGCCGCCTGCTCGCCCAGAGCCTGGCCGCGGCCCATGGCCGCGGCTTCGCCCAGTGCCAGTGCCGTGCCCGAGGGCGCGTCGACCTTGCTGCGGTGATGCGCTTCCATGATTTCGATATCGTAGTTGCGCGGCAGCGCCTGTGCGGCCTGGCGCACCAGCTCCAGCAGCAGCGTCACACCGGGGCTGGTGTTGGGCGCCACCAGCAGCGGGATCACCTCGGCGGCGGCGGCCAGCGGTGCCGCAAGCTCCGCTGGCAACCCGCTGGTTCCCAGCAGCAGCGGCACGCGCGCGGCGACACAGGCCGCCACATGGGCGGCCGCGGCATCGGCACGCGAGAAGTCGATCACCAGGTCGGCCCCGGCCAGCAGCGGCGGCAGCGATGCGCTGATCGGCACGCCGCGGGCACCCGCCACTGCGCCCGCGTCCTCACCCAGCGCGGCGCTGCGCTCGGAGGCGACCGCGCCGACCAGCTTGAGCCGCGGGAATGTCGGCAGCAGCCGCAGCATCTGCATGCCCATGCGGCCGCTGGCGCCCACGATCACCGAGCGAATGGCGCTGCCCCGGGACGCAGCTGCGCCGCTCACGCCAGCTCGCTCGGCGTCGGCGCTGTCGTCAGCTGCTTCAAGGCTGCTGGCTCAAGGTTGCTCGCTCGAAAAGAACCGCTTCACACCGTCCAGGAAGCTCTTCTGGCGCGGCGCGTGCTTGTTGCCGTCGGAACGCAGCGCCTCCTCGAACTCGCGCAGCAGCGCGCGCTGCTCGCCCGACAGGTTCACCGGCGTCTCGACCACCACGCGGCAGAACAGGTCGCCGCGATTGTTATTGCGCACCGATTTCACGCCCTTCTCGCGCAGCCGGAACACCCGTCCGGACTGGCTTTCGGCTGGGATCTTGAGTACCACCTGGCCATCGAGTGTCGGAACCTCGACACTGCCCCCCAGGCTCGCAGTGGCGAAGCTGATCGGCACATCGCAGCTCAGATGCATCCCGTCACGCTCGAAGATCGGGTGCTCGCGTACGTGCACCTCGACGTACAGGTCGCCCGGCGGGCCGCCATTGCGGCCGGCTTCGCCCTCGCCGCCCAGGCGCACGCGATCGCCGGAGTCCACTCCGGCGGGAATCTTCACCGATAATTTCTTGCTGCGGCGCACACGACCCTGGCCCAGGCACTGATCGCAGGGATTGCGCACCACGCGCCCGGTACCGCGGCAATGCGGGCAGGTCTGCTGCAGGGTGAAGAAACCCTGCGACAGCCGCACCTGACCGCTGCCGTGACAGGTCTCGCAGTTGACCGGCGCGCTGCCCTTGGCCGCACCCGTGCCGTGGCAGATTTCACATTCGACGAACTTGGTGACATCGATCTCGACCGAGCGGCCGAACACCGCCTCGGCCAGATCGAGCTCGATCTGGTAACGCAGGTCGGCGCCGCGATACACCTGCGAGGCACCCCCGCGGCGTGCGCCGCCGAAGATGTCGCCAAACACGTCGCCAAAAATATCGCTGAAGGCCTCGGCGGCGTGAGCGCCGGCGCCGTTGCGGCTGGACTCGATCCCGGCATGCCCGTATTGGTCGTAGACGGCGCGCTTCTGTGCGTCCGCCAGCACTTCGTAGGCTTCCTTGGCTTC
>DATAJH010000052.1:0-9387 GCA_036262215.1 Steroidobacteraceae bacterium | reverse complement strand
CAGTGGCGGCAACGGTGACAATGCCAGCGGGGTTTACGGCACGCAGGGTACTGCCGCGGCCGGCAACGTGCCGGGCGCGCGCCAGGCAGCCACGTCCTGGACCGACTCGTCCGGCAACCTGTGGCTGTTCGGCGGAGTCGGTTATGACGCAGCCGGCGTGGTGGGAAACCTGAGCGATCTGTGGCGCTACAGTCCGAGCAGCGCACAGTGGACCTGGGTCAGTGGCGGCAACGCGGACAATGCCAGTGGGGTCTACGGCACCCAGGGCACCGCCTCGGCCAGCAACCTGCCGGGCGCGCGCTATTCAGCCAGCTCCTGGCTCGACTCCTCCGGCAACCTGTGGCTGTTCGGCGGCTATGGCTACGACTCAACCGGCAGCCTCGGCAAGCTCAACGATCTGTGGCACTACAGTCCGAGCAGTGGACAGTGGACCTGGGTCAGTGGCGAGGTCGGGGTTGATACCGGTGGGGTGTACGGCACGCTGGGAACCGCCGCAGCCACCAATGTGCCGGGAGCGCGCCAGGCAGCCAGCTCCTGGACCGACTCGTCCGGCAACCTGTGGCTGTTCGGCGGGGTTGGCTATGACTCAACCGGCGCGGTAGGAAACCTGAACGATCTGTGGCGCTACACGCCGAGCAGCGCACAGTGGACCTGGGTCAGTGGCGGCATCGCAGACAATGCCAGCGGCGTCTACGGCACGCAGGGTACTGCCGCGGCCAGCAATGTGCCGGGAGGGCGCAATTCCATCAGCTCCTGGATCGACTCGTCCGGCAACCTGTGGTTGTTCGGCGGCTATGGCTACGACTCAACCGGGGACTTGGGCTACCTCAACGACCTGTGGCAATACAATCCGAGCACAGGGAATTGACCTGGAATTCGACAAGCGCATCACCGCTGTGATTGCAAATTCGCTGGCACCGATGCTCGGCGCCATCGGGCTTGCGGCTTTCTGGTATTCGAAATTTCTCCCTGGAGTGTGATCGCTCCGAGCGTTTGCAGCCTCGCTTCGGTTGCTGTTGCCGCGGTGCAGGTATCATTCGCCGGATGAATCGGCTGCTTCTGCCAGGAATTGTGCTGCTGCTGCTGCTGGTGCGTGTCGCGAGCGCCGCCGACACGCTGCTGCCACGGCCGCCCGAGCTCGAGCCGGACGTACAGTTCTGGATTCGCGTCTACACGCAGGTATCAACCAACCAAGGCCTGATCCACGACCAGCACCGGCTGTCGGTGGTCTACGAGACGCTGCATTTCGATGCCGATATGCCGTCGTCCGAGCGTGCACGCAAAGTGGATTTTGAGCGTGAACGGGTCCAGGACATCCTCAGGCACCTGGCGCGCGGTGATGAGCCGCGCGACGATGATGACCGGCGGGTGCGCAAGATGTGGGGCGATGACGCCACGCCGGCGCAGCTGGAAGTGGCGGCACAGGACGTGCGCTTCCAGCTTGGTCAGTCGGATCGCTTTCGCGCCGGCCTGATTCGCTCGGGCGCCTGGGAGCCGCACATCGCCGAAGTGCTGGCCAACCTCGGCTTGCCGGCCGAAATCGCGGCATTACCGCATGTGGAATCCTCGTTCGATCCCTATGCCTATTCGAAAGTCGGGGCGGCGGGTCTGTGGCAATTCATGCGCTCCACCGGGCGCCGCTTCCTGCGCATCGACGCCGCCGTGGACGAACGGCTCGATCCGTACCGCGAGACCGAGGCGGCAGCGCAGCTGCTGAGCTACAACTACCGGCTGCTCGGCAGCTGGCCGCTGGCCATCACCGCATACAATCACGGCGCCGAGGGCGTACGTCGCGCCCGCGAACTGCTCGGCACCGACGACATCGTGCGCATCGTGCGCGACTATCACAGCCCCAGCTTCGGCTTCGCCTCGCGCAATTTCTATGTATCGTTCCTGGCCGCACTGAGCATCGCCCAGGATCCGGACAAGTACTTTGGCGGCGTGGTGCGCGATCGCGAATTCGGCTTTCGCGAGCTGAAGATGCCGGGGGCCGCGAGCCTGGCCGCGCTGGTGCGCGCGCTTGGGATCGATCGCGAGACATTGCACGGCCTCAATCCGGCGTTGCGGCCGGCAGTTTGGGGCGGCCAGCGAGTGGTGCCGGCGGGCTACGTGCTGCGGCTGCCGGCGGGCGGCTCGCAGTGGACCGCGGAACTGCTGGCGCAGCGCCTGGGGGCAACCCAGGTAATCACCGTGGCGGAGGCGTCAAAGCCGGCGAAACCCGCGCCCGCCGGGAGTGCCACTGCCCCGGCCTCCGTCACCCTTCCCGAGGTGGTCGTGGCCGCCGCGGCGCCCGGCGCAGCATCCCCGGCAGCCGCTGCCACCACCAGCGCCCCGGCTGCCGCTGCCGCGGCAAGCAGCGCGCCTGAGAGTTCGCAGTACTACGTGGTACAGGCCGGTGACAACACCTCGGCGATCGCGGAGCGCACCGGTTTGCCGGTCTCGAAAATCATGACGCTGAATTCGATGCGTGATCAGGACGACATCTACGAGGGCGAACACCTGCGGCTGGTGGCGGCGGCCGCGGAACCCGAGACGCTGACCACCCGCGCCAACGTTGCCGCGGCGCAGGCGGCGGTGCAGGAGAGCCTGGAGGAAAACGTGGCGGTCGCGGCCGCGAGCAGGCTGGCCGCGAGAAGCGAGCCGGTGTCGATGGCGCAGGCGCAGGCCGAGGGCCCGCAGCTGGTTCCCGGCGCCACCGGACCGGAATCGGCCGACCCGGAGGATTATTCGGTGGCCGCCGACGGCAGCATCCGCGTGGTGGCTGCCGAAACCCTGGGCCATTACGCCGACTGGCTGGGCACGTCGGCGGCGCGGCTGCGTGGCATCAACCATCTGCACGGGCGCACCCCGGTGGTGATGGGGCGGCGCATCAAACTGGAATTTGACCAAACCACGCACGATCAGTTCGAGGCACGCCGGCGCGATTACCATGAGCGCCTGCAGGCGGCTTATTTTGCTTCGCACCGCATTGCCGGTACCGAGGTTTACATCGCGCGCCGCGGCGACTCGCTCTGGAGCATCACGCAGAAATCTCTGAAGGTGCCGGTGTGGCTGCTGCAGCAGTACAACCCGGACCTGGATTTCAGGGATTTGCGTCCCGGCACCCAGATTTCCCTGCCGCAAGTGGAAGATGTCTCGCCGTTGTGAACCCTGCACGCTCGCGGTTGAAATACAGCATGCCTATAATTTGCCGCGATGCGTCTTAGTACACTCATAGGCTTGCCGCTGCTGCTCGCCGCCTCGGTGGCGGCGCTGGGCGCTGGCGCGGACACGGCGGGCACGAATTCCGTGGCCAGTGTGGGGGCGCCGCCGTCGGGCGTAGCCACCGACGTCGGCTCGGATGTGACCCCGACAGTGACCCCGGTCGTGGCACCGGCCACGCTGGCCCCGAGCCTGTCGGCCACGGTGCCGTTCGCCGACCAGGTCGTGGTGCGCAAGTCCGAGCGCCGGCTCTACCTGCTGCGTCATGGTGAGGTACTGCGCAGCTACCGGGTCGCGCTCGGGCTCATCCCCCAGGGGCCCAAGGAGCGTGCCGGCGATTTTCGCACGCCGGAGGGCCGCTACCAGCTCACGCGCCGCAACTCGCGCAGCGACTACTTTCTGTCGATCCAGGTGTCCTACCCGAACGCCGATGACCTGCGCCGCGCGCAGCGCGAGCACGTAAATCCGGGCGGCTCGATCATGGTCCACGGCCTGCCGAATAATCAGCGCCATCCACCCGACTACTACGCCGCTGAAGACTGGACCGACGGCTGCATCGGCATGTCGAACGCGGATATGGTGGAACTGTGGCTCATGGTTCAAGACAACACGCCGATCCAGATCCTGCCTTGAGCGCCGTCCCACCCATTACGCGCGCCGACGCCGGCGCGGTTACCGGCGACGCATCGCAGGGCGTGGGCAGCGTGGTCATTGCCGAGTCGGTCGACGCGCGCGTCGGGCCGCGTGGCAGCCTTGAGACGCTGTCGCAGGCCGAGATCGACAAGCTGCTCGACACCAGCCATACCGGCCTGTACACGCTGTTTCGCAACTGCGCGCTGGCAGTGCTCAATTCCGGCAGCGAAAGCGACAATGCCAAGGAGATCTTCGAGCACTACCGCAGCTTCGACGTGCAGATCATTCCGCATGCCTGGGGCATCAAGCTGGCGATGACCAATGCGCCCGCGGCCGCCTTCGTCGACGGCCAGATGATCCACGGCATCAAGGAGCACGTGTTCGCGGTGCTGCGCGACATCATCTACACCGCGAATGAAATCATCAGCGCCGGCCGGCTCGACAGCCAGGATCCAGCCTCGATCACCAACGCCGTGTTTCACATCCTGCGCAATGCGCGCGTGCTGGAGGTCAAGACACGCCCCAATCTGGTGGTGTGCTGGGGCGGGCATTCGATCGGCGACGCCGAATACCGCTATGCCAAGCGCGTCGGCTATGAATTCGGCCTGCGGGCACTCGATGTATGCACCGGCTGCGGCCCCGGCGCGATGAAAGCGCCGATGAAGGGTGCCGGCGTTGGTCACGCCAAACAGCGCATCACTGACGGGCGCTTCCTCGGCGTCACCGAGCCCGGCATCATCGCCGCCGAGCCGCCAAACGCGATCGTCAATCAGCTGGTCATCATGCCGGACATCGAAAAGCGGCTCGAGGCGTTCCTGCGCCTGGGGCACGGAATCGTGGTGTTTCCGGGCGGAGTCGGCACCGCGGAGGAGATCCTGTACCTGATGGGGGTGCTGCTCGATCCGGCCAATGCGCAGCAGCCGCTGCCGGTGGTGCTCACCGGCCCGCGCGCCAGCGCGGCCTATTTCGACCAGATTGCACGCTTCATCGAAAGCACACTCGGAGCCGCGGCACTCACGCGACTGAAGGTCATCATCGACGATCCGGCCGCCGTCGCGCGCCACATGGTGCAGGCCTTCGAGCAGGTGCGCGCGTTCCGTCGCAAGCACAACGACTCCTACAATTTTAACTGGTTGCTGCGGGTGCCGTACGAGCTGCAGCAGCCGTTCGTGGTCACGCACGCATCGATGCGCGCACTGGAACTGCACCGGGCGCAGCCGGTGCACCTGCTGGCGTCGAATCTGCGCCGGGCGTTTTCCGGAATCGTTACCGGCAACGTCAAGGAAAACGGCGTCGCCGCGATCGAGCGGCTGGGGCCGTACGAGCTCGCAGGCGACGCCGACATCATGCGGTTGCTGGACGAGCTATTGACCGGCTTCGTCACCCAGGGGCGCATGAAACTTCCCGGCAGCGCCTATCGTCCCTGCTATCGCCTGGTGGCTTGAGCCTGCCGCGCCGCGACCGGATCGGACACGATCCGACCAGTTCTGACCAGATGCGCCAGCATCGCATTTAACCCTTGCGTAGTCGGTATTCGCACTGCCGCGGGAATGCGAGGCGCGACGCTGCCGGTTCATATTCGGTGTGATCCAGTTCCTGTCGAGCGCGATCGTGGCGCCCTAGTCTCTGGGCAACCAGGAGTGCACACGATGAGCAAGGAAGATCCAAGGCTCGAGACCGCCGAAGAGGCGCGTATACGAACCATGGCGCCGCCGAGCGGTGCCGAAGCCTACGCCCGCTGGCTGGAGCACATGCAGCGCACCCGCACGCGCCACGCCGCGATCACGCGCAATCTCTACACCTGGTCGAACTACAAGAACTGGGCGGACAAGGTCCGCCACGACTGGCTGGCCGAAGACACGAAGACCTGAACAGGCCTGAACAGCCCCGGCGTCGTTCAGGCCCGGCGCACCGACTGCACCATGCCGGCGGGCGCGTTGCTGCGAGTGGACGGCACCTCCAGCCAGTCGAGCATCGATTGCCACCCGGCCAGATCCTCGGCAACGTCATACGGCTTCATTTCCTGCAGACCCAAACCCGACTCCGCGGCCCGCACGTAATTCTGCGAGTCGCGCAGCGTGGCGACGATCGGGATGCGCAGTGTGCCCAGAAATCGCAGCAGCGCCTGATAGGTCACGTTATTGCGGCGCACGCGGTTGGCGATTACCCCTAAGCGATTGTCATTACGATGCACCTTCGCCACCAGCAGCAGATTCTGCACGCAGCGCGAACAGGCGTGAATGTCGATGTCCGAAGGCAGCACCGGAACCAGGATCTTGTCGGCGCTGCGGGTCAGCTCCGGCATCTCCTGTGCTTCCACCGCCGCCGGCGTGTCGACGATCACGCGGCCGGTGCCCTCCGGGATACGCAGCTGAAAGCTGCGGGTGATGCGCGGGTCGCGCTCGAACGCCTTGATCAGGTGGATGCGGGCCTGGGTTTTGTCGCGCTTGGCGGCCCAGCGGGCCGACGATCCCTGCGGGTCATAATCCATCAACACCGGGCGCTCGCCCTGCATGGCGAAGTGGCTCGCCAGGTTGATGGCGATGGTTGTCTTGCCTGAACCGCCCTTTGGGTTCAGCACGACGATGCGCTGCATGAATGTCCCTGTCTTGCGCGAAATATTATGTCGTTCCGCAATTTAGCATAGCCCGGCTGCGCCGCAAGCTGCACGATGCATTCTGAGATGCCGGTCTTACGAAATCGTGTCAGATGCCCGAATCATCAGCGGGGCTGTGAGGCGCAACACGGCAAACGATTGCCGCACCGCCTAGCATGACCATCACAGCCTGTAACGCGGATGCCCACTTGGAAGTATTCCTTCAGCTCTGGGATGAGATGGACGACTGGCTGAATGCCGCCCGGCATCTGCTGGGTCGCTCGATGGCTTGAAACCTTAAGCTTTAGGCCCTATACCACCAGTTTCCCCAGATGGGTGGAGACGGTGGAAAACATGTCGAGCGAGCGCGAAACGCTGGGCTTTCAGGCCGAAGTCCGCGAACTGCTGAATCTGATGATCCATTCCCTGTACAGCCACAGGGATATCTTCCTGCGCGAGCTGATCTCCAACGCCTCCGATGCCAACGACAAGCTGCGCTTTCTCGCATTGTCAAATCCGGAACTGCTGGGCAAGGACAACGATCTGGCGATCTGGATCGACAGCGACCCCACCGGGGCCACGCTGACGGTACGCGACCACGGCATCGGCATGAGCCGCGAGGAGGCGATTACGCACCTGGGCACGATCGCCAAGTCCGGTACCGCCGAATTCTTCAAGCGTCTGACCGGCGACCAGCAGAAGGACGCGCAGCTCATCGGCCAGTTCGGCGTCGGCTTCTATTCGGCGTTCATCGTTGCCGACCGGGTCGAGGTGCTGACGCGCCGCGCTGACGCCGCGCCCGAGGAGGCGGTGCGCTGGGAGTCGAGCGCCGACGGGCAGTTCACCGTCGAGACCATCACGCGCGCAGAGCGCGGCACCAGCGTGGTGCTGCACCTGAAGGACGACGCGAAGGAATTCGCCGACCCGATGCGGTTGCGGTCGCTGGTGCGCCGCTACTCCGATCACATCGCCTTTCCGGTACGCATGCAGAAGCAGGGCGCCGCCTCGCTCGACTACGAGGACGTCAATCAGGCGCAGGCGCTGTGGACGCGGCCGCGCGGCGAGATCACGGACGAGGAATACCGCGACTTGTACGGACATATCGCCCACGACGGCGCCGAGCCGCTGGCCTGGAGCCACAACCGGGTCGAGGGCAAGCGCGAATACACCAGCCTGCTCTACATTCCGGCGCGCGCGCCGTTCGACCTGTGGCAGCGCGAGGCGACCCGCGGCCTGAAGCTGTACGTGCGGCGGGTGTTCATCATGGACGATGCGGAGCAGTTCCTGCCGCTGTATCTGCGCTTCGTCAAAGGCATCGTGGACTCGAACGATCTGCCGCTGAACGTGTCGCGCGAGCTGCTGCAGCAGGATCGCGAGGTGGAGGCGATGCGCGCCGCGCTGACGCGGCGTGCGCTGGAACTGCTGGCGCGGCTGGCCAAGGACGAACCCGACAAGTACGCGCAGTTCTGGCGCGAATTCGGCCGCGTGCTCAAGGAGGGCCTGAGCGAGGATCCGGGCAATCGCGAGCGGCTGCTGCCGCTGCTGCGCTTCGCCAGTACTGCCAGTACCGCCAACGATGAGACGGTAAGCCTTACCGATTACCTGGCGCGCATGCGCCCGGGACAGGAGCGCATTTATTACATCGTCGCCGACACCCTGGACAGCGCGCGCGAGAGCCCGTACCTGGAGCTGCTGAAGCAGAAGGGCGTCGAGGTGCTGCTCATGGCCGATCGCATCGATGAATGGGTCATGGGCCAGGTCACTGAATTCGAAGGCAAGCGCTTCAAGGAGGCCTCGCGCGGGGATCTGGAACTCGGCGGTCTGGCCGATATGGCGGAACGCGCGCGCATCGACGAGGAGCGCAAGGAAAACAAGGCGCTGCTCAAGCGCTTCAAGGATGCACTCGGGGATCGGGTGTTGGAAGTGCGGGTCAGCGAGCGGCTGCGCGACTCTCCGGCGCTGCTGGTGCACGGGGAGGGCGAGCTGTCGGCACAGATGCGGCGTCTGCTGGCGGCCAATGGCCAGGCGCCGCCGGCGAGCAAACCGGCCATGGAGCTCAACGTGACGCACCCGCTGGTGCGCCACATGGACGGTCTGACGGCGGCGGATGAATTCCAGGAGCTGGCACTGCTGCTGTACGACCAGGCGGCCATGACCGAAGAGGGTCAGGTGGCGAACCCGGCGGATTTCAGTCGCCGGCTGAACAATCTGCTGGTGCGGCTCGTGGCGGCCCGCTGACAGGCGCGCGGACTTTGCGCTAACCTTGCGCCATCCAGGTTGACAACTCCAGGGGTGCGGCTATGAGCGCGAATCCACCCGACGATGCGCAACTGCGGGCGCGGCTGACGCCGCTGCAGTACCACGTCACGCAGAAGAAAGGCACCGAGCCGGCGTTTACCGGCAAGTACGCCTACAACAAGGACACCGGCGTCTATAGCTGCGTGTGCTGCGGGCAGGAGCTGTTCAGCTCCGACAGCAAGTATGACTCCGGTTCCGGCTGGCCCAGTTTCTGGCTACCGCTGGCGGCGGACCGGGTGCGCACCCGTGTGGACGCATCGCATGGCATGGCGCGCACCGAAGTCACCTGCGCGGGCTGCGGCGCTCACCTGGGCCATGTATTCGAGGATGGACCGGACCCTTCAGGCCTGCGCTACTGCATCAACTCGGCGGCACTCGGCTTCCAGGGCGCGCCGAGAGCTTGAACCTGCGTCCGCTGCGCGTCGAAGCGCTGATGATCGACGGGCCGGCCGGCAAGCTCGAGACGTTGCTGGAACAGCCACCGCCGTTGGCGGACTCGCAGCACGCCTCCCCAGCCGCCTTTGCCGTGATCTGCCATCCGCATCCGCTGCACGGTGGCAGCATGCACAACAAAGTGGTCTTTACCGTCGCTCGGGCTTGCCAGGAGCTCGCCATGCCGACGCTGCGCTTTAATTTCCGCGGGGTAGGGGCCAGTGCCG
>DATAJH010000051.1:0-6755 GCA_036262215.1 Steroidobacteraceae bacterium | reverse complement strand
CGTGCCGGCCGCGCCGGGTGCGCCGGGTGCGCCGGGTGCGCCGCCGGCCGACGCCGCGCCGGCGAGCTCCAGTTCACTGCCGCCGAGCAGCGGGGTGACTTCCGCGTGCTGCGCGCGCAACGCTTTCATCAGCCGCTCGCGCCGCTCCGCCTCTTCGCGGTCGATCTGCTCCTGGGTGCGTATTTCGATCTTGGTCAGCGTCGACACGCTGTCGAACTTCACCCGATCGAGCATCGCCGAGAACAGCTCGAAGGCCTCGCGCTTGAATTCGAAGCGGTAGTCTTTCTGTGCGTAGCCGCGCAGGTGAATACCCTGCTTGAGATACTCCATGGCCGCCAGGTGCTCGCGCCAGTGCTGATCGAGCGTACGCAGCACCACGTCGCGCTCGATGTGACGCATGACCGCAGCGCCATAACGTTCGACTTTGTGCTGGTAGGTGTCGCGCACGATCTGCTGGATTCGGGCCCGCAGCGGCGCCTCCTCGAGCTCGGGCTCCTGCGCCAGCCACGCCTTGGGCTCGACGCTGAGCGTCAGGTCGCGCCGCAGGGCTTCCTGCAGCCCGTCGAGGTTCCAGTCCTCCGGCACGCTGTTGGGCACCACGAACTGATCGATCAGGCTCGCGGTCGCGTCCTCGAACATCTCGGTGATGGCGGAACTCATGTCCTCGGTGCCGAGGATTTCCGTGCGCTGCTGATAGATGACCTTGCGCTGATCGTTGGCGACGTCGTCGAACAGCAGCAGCTGCTTGCGGATATCGAAGTTGTGCGACTCCACCTTGCGCTGCGCTTTCTCGATCTGGCGCGTGAGCATGCCGCTTTCGATGACCTCGCCTTCCTTCATGCCGGCGAACTGCAGCAGGCGCTTGGTACGAGTCGGATCGCCGAAGATGCGCATCAGGTTGTCTTCCATCGACAGATAGAACCGGCTGGAGCCCGGATCGCCCTGGCGGCCGGAGCGGCCGCGCAGCTGGTTGTCGATGCGCCGCGATTCGTGACGTTCGGTGCCGATGATATGCAGCCCGCCGGCACCGATGACCTGGTCGTGGCGCTGCTGCCAGGCAGCGCGCGCCGCGTCGTACGCCGCATCGCTCGCCGCCTGATCGGTCTGCTGCGGCATGCCGGCCAGCTCCGCCTCCAGATTGCCGCCGAGCACGATGTCGGTACCGCGGCCGGCCATGTTGGTAGCGATGGTCACGGTGGCAGGACGGCCGGCCTGGGCGACGATATGCGCCTCGCGCTCGTGCTGCTTGGCATTGAGCACCTGATGCCCGATGCCCTCCTTCTGCAGCAGGTTGGACAGAAACTCCGAGGTCTCGATCGACGTGGTACCGACCAGCACCGGCTGCGTACGCTGTACGCAGTCCTTGATGTCGGCAATGATCGCCTCGAACTTGTCCTTCTGCGTCAGGTAGACGAAATCGGACTGGTCCTTGCGGATCATCGGCCGATGGGTCGGTATCACGACCACCTCCAGCCCGTAGATCTGCAGGAACTCGGGCGCCTCGGTGTCGGCGGTACCGGTCATGCCGGCGAGCTTCTTGTACAGCCGGAAAAAATTCTGGAATGTGATCGAGGCGACCGTCTGGTTCTCCTCGCGCACGTGCACGCCTTCCTTGGCCTCCACCGCCTGATGCAGGCCGTCCGACCAGCGCCGGCCCGGCATGGTGCGGCCGGTGAATTCATCGACGATGATGACTTCGCCGCCGCGCACGATGTACTCGACGTCGCGCTTGTAGAGCGCGTGCGCGCGCAACGCTGCATTCAGGTGATGCATCAGGCGGATGTTGGCCGTGTCGTACAGGCTCTCGCCCTCGCGCAGCAGCGCCGCTTCCGCCATCAGCTGCTCGACGCGCTCATGGCCGGCCTCGGTCAGATGCACCTGCTTGCCCTTCTCGTCCACCGAGTAGTCGCCAGGACCATCCTCGGCCTGCTGGCGCGTGAGGCGCGGCACCAGCTCGTTGATGCGGATATAAACCTCGGTGCTCTCTTCCGCCGGTCCGGAGATGATCAGCGGCGTACGCGCCTCGTCGATCAGGATCGAGTCCACCTCATCGACGATCGCGTAGCTGAGCGAGCGCTGCACGCGATCCTCGAGCCGGTAGGCCAGGTTGTCGCGTAGGTAATCGAAACCGAACTCGTTGTTGGTACCGTAGGTGATGTCGCAGGCATAGGCGGCGCGCTTCTCGGCCGAATCCTGCGCGTTTTTGATCACCCCGACGGTGAGTCCCAGGAAGCGGTACACCGGCCCCATCCAGTCCGCGTCGCGCTGCGCCAGGTACTCGTTCACCGTCACGACGTGCACGCCCTCGCCGGGCAGCGCGTTCAGATACGCCGGCAGGGTCGACATCAGCGTCTTGCCCTCGCCGGTGCGCATCTCCGCGATCTTGCCCTGGTGCAAGGCCATGCCGCCGACCAGCTGCACGTCGAAGTGGCGCATCTTGAGCGTGCGCCGTGCCGCTTCGCGTACTACCGCAAAGGCCTCGGACAGCAGCTGGTCGAGTTTCTCGCCCTGTTGCAGCCGCGCGCGAAATTCGCCGGTCCTGGCGCGCAGCGCCTCGTCCGACAGCGCCGCAAGGCGCGGCTCCAGCGCCGTTGCGTCGCGTACCAGGCGGGTATAGTTTTTGACGAGCCGATCGTTGCGGCTCCCGAATACGCGGGTCAGCGCCTGTAGCACGAACAATCCTTTGGGTAATAACGAGCAGCTTCAGGGACTTAATATAAAGCCGCTGTAGCTAAACCGGTCATTCTAAGGGTAGACAGGCCCGTCATGTAGTCGTTCGTGCGGCTCGACGCGGCCGCTGGACGCGGCCGCTCGGCGCGGCTCATGCGGCCAATGCGGTCCCGCTCAGCGTCCGACAAACGCCATCGGATCGATCTGGCGGCCGTCCTTGACGACTTCGAAATGCACGTGCGGCCCGGTTGAACGGCCGGTGGATCCCACCACTGCGATCGCCTGGCCGCGTGTCACCTCATCGCCCACCGTCACCAGGGTTCTGGCCGCATGTGCATAGCGCGTGATGTAGCCGTTGCCGTGGTTGACTTCGACCAGGTTGCCGTAGCCCTCGCGCGGACCGGCCCAGGTCACGATCCCCGAGGCCACCGCCAGTACATCGCTGCCGGCATCGCTGGCGAAGTCCACACCCTTGTGGAACGCGTCCTCGCCGTTGAACGGATCCATGCGCTCGCCGAAGTACGAGGAAATATAACCTTCACGCACCGGACGCCCCGAGGGTTTGATCTCCAGCGACAGCTGGCGGCCGAGAATCACGTTTTCCAGCGCGGCGAACTGTCCTGAGCGCGAGTCGATGCGACGGCCCAGGTCGTCGATCATCGAGGTCAGATCCGGTACCTGCGCGCCGGGGCCGACGCCATCGGATTCCGAACCGCCCTGGGGCGGATCGCCATCGAAATCAAACTCGTGGCTGTTGATATGCGCCATCTGGGTCAGGCGCTTGCCGAGCGCGTTGAGACGAATCACGTGCGCGTTCATGACCCCGAGGCGCATCGCCAGCGCGTCCACGCGATCCTGCAGCTGCGATTTGAGGGCCGCCACTTCCGCCTGTTGGGCGATGACGGCGGCGCCCGGATTGAGCAGCGCCATGCGCGCCATGCTGGACTCCCCCAGGTGCAGGCCGAGTGCAAAAATAGCGCTCAGCAGTCCCAAAACCAGGGCCGTCACCACGGTGAGGGTCAGCGGGTGCGATAGATTGAGGTGGCGGGCCCTGCCCACCCGGCGCGAGAAGAAAATCACATTCATGCCTATCGCTCCAGTCTGTCGGCGAGCACTTCAAGCGCGGCCCACAGCCTTAGCTCAAGGTTCACGCGTGAACCGGTCCATGAAAGACGGTCCACAGAACGCATGGTGCAGTGCACATGAAAACGTCCCGGTCGATCGCGGCCGATCATATGCGTCCCGCGTGCCACCCTGTCGTAAATGCAGTAGCCTTCTGCCTCGGCAGCCCCGCTGTCCTAGCGGTTTCCCGCTGTCAGACCGGTGGCTTTGCGTCCCCGCGTTTCCGGCGGGTTTGCCCTTGATCGGTGCGATCGACTATGCACAAGAAGTCTCTCCCTGACAAGAAGACTGGCGCACGAAATCGGCGCCGGGGCTCCTACACGGGCCGCCGGACGCCTCCGCCGTATAACATAAATCCTAAATCCATCAATGAGTTATTGATCAGCCGGGCGGGTCTGGCGAAGCTCACCGCCAGCATTCCGGTGCAGCAGTCCTGGGCCGACTGGCTGCGCGGGATGGTCGCCATCGAACTGGCCGGCCATATCGTCAATGCAGTGCCAAAAAACGGGCAATTGGTGGTATTTGCCGACAGCGCCGCCTGGGGCACGCGGCTGCGTTACGCGCTGGCAGCGATGCAGACCGACATCGCCGGGCGCGACGCAACGATCTCGCGCGCCTGCGTACGCGTGCAGAGGCAATCTACAGCCCTAACCACCCTGTAGCGGGATTGGAACAATTCGAGGATTTTTGATAACAAAAAATCCTCGAATTGTTCCAATCCCTCTTCAGTGTGAATAAACGCTGTTTGCCTCTCGCGGCGCGCGCTGTCGCGTACGCTAGGACGCGAGCGCGGTAGGCTCGCCGGCGTGCGCCGGCACGTAGGAAATCGGTGCCTGCTCTGCGCCTTCGAACACGACCTCTTCCCAGGCGTCCTGGTCGGCCAGCAGCGCGCGCAGCAGCCGGTTGTTGAGGCCGTGGCCGGACTTGTGACCGGAAAACTCGCCGATCAGGCTGTGCCCGAGCAGGTACAGGTCGCCGATAGCGTCCAGGATCTTGTGCTTGACGAATTCATCCTCATAGCGCAACCCGTCCTCGTTCATGACCCCGACGTCGTCCAGCACGATGGCGTTGTCGAGCGTGCCGCCGAGTGCCAGGTTGTGGGCGCGCAGCGTCTCCAGATCGCGCATGAAACCAAAGGTCCGGGCGCGGCTGATTTCCTTCAGGAACGAGGTGGTCGAAAAATCCATCGTGGCGCGCTGCAGCCGGCGCTTGAAAATCGGGTGGTCGAATTCGATTTCGAAATTCACCTTGAAGCCTTCGAATGGGTCAAATCGCGCCCATTTGTCGCCGTCCTCGACCAGCACCGCCTTCTTCACGCGGATAAAGCGCTTGGGCGCGTCCTGCTCCTCGATGCCGGCGGATTGCAGCAGGAACACGAACGGACCGGCACTGCCGTCCATGATCGGCACCTCGGCCGCAGTCACCTCGACGCAGGCGTTGTCGATCCCGAGGCCGGCGAACGCCGACAGCAGATGCTCCACGGTGGAGATTCTCGCCTCGCCGTGGACCAGCGTGGTGCCGAGCGTGGTATCACCGACATTCTCGGCGCGCGCCGGGATATCCACCGGCTGCGGCAGATCGACCCGGCGAAAGCAGATGCCCGTGTCCACCGGGGCGGGCTTGAGCGTCATCATGATTTTCTTGCCGGTGTGCAGGCCGATGCCGGTGGCACGGATCGAGTTGCGTAGTGTTCTCTGGCCTAGCATAGCAATGGTTCCGATCCCATACGTTTATTGGGGAGCGGGTAGCGCCGCACTCTTCACACAGCGCAGGCGAAGGCACGCCCGCGACCGACCCTTACCGCTTCAGGAAGCGGCGCTACCGTATCACAGCGGCGGATGGGGAGCTAACCGGTCCGCCGCCGCGCAGCCCGCTTGTCAATCCGCCTGGCGGCGCAAAAATGCCGGGATATCCAGCATTTCCTCCGCCTCCGGCGTCGCCGGCATGCCGTCGCCGACCGCCCGCTGTCGCACGATGGTCGGTTTGTCGAGCGCCGAATAGTCACTCGGTGTCAGCGGACCGCGCGCCCTGGGGGCGCGCGCCTGGCCCTGGTCGGCCATGCGTGCCGCGGCCGCCTCGCGGCTGGCGCTCGAGTCGCGCACCGCCATGGCCGAGCGTTCAATGAAGCTGTCGCGCGCCGGCTCGCGGCCGCGGTGCGGCGCAGCACCCCTGCCCAGGCCAGTGGCCACAACCGTGACGCGGACTTGATTAGACATATCGGGGTCGATCACCGTGCCGACGACGACGGTGGCGTCATCGGAAGCGTATTCCTTCACGATGCAGCCGACCTCCTCGAATTCGCCGATCGACAGATCCAGACCCGCGGTCACGTTCACCAGGATGCCGTGGGCACCAGCCAGGTTGATGTCCTCCAGCAGCGGCGACGACACCGCGGCCTCGGCCGCTTGACGCGCGCGACTCTCGCCGCTGGCGGTGCCGCTGCCCATCATCGCCATGCCGGTCTCGCTCATGACGGTACGCACATCGGCAAAATCGACGTTGATCAGGCCCGGGCGCGTGATCAGCTCGGCGATGCCCTGTACCGCGCCCTGCAGCACCTGATTCGCCGCCTTGAAGGCGTCGAGCAGCGTGGTGCTGGGCCCGAGCACCGTCAGCAGCTTCTGGTTCGGGATGGTGATCAGCGAATCGACGTTTTTGGTCAGCTCCGCGATCCCATGATCGGCCACCAGCGAGCGCTTGCTGCCCTCCATCTGAAATGGCTTGGTGACCACCGCCACGGTCAGGATCCCGAGCTCACGCGCAATCTGCGCCACCACCGGTGCCGCACCGGTGCCGGTGCCCCCGCCCATGCCGGCCGTGATGAACAGCATGTCGCAGCCCTCGATCACCTCGACGATGCGATCGCGGTCCTCCATCGCGGCCTGGCGGCCGATCTCAGGGTCGGCGCCGGCGCCGAGTCCCTTGGTGATGTTGCAGCCGATCTGCAGCGAAGTCTTGATCTT
>DATAJH010000050.1:0-23260 GCA_036262215.1 Steroidobacteraceae bacterium | reverse complement strand
TCGGCACCCAGCGCCCGCATCGCGGCGGCGACCTGAGCGATCGCGGCAGCGTGCTGCGGCGAGCCGGCCGGTCGGCCGCCGATGCGATCCGTCAGCTCCTCGAGTCGCCGCCAGGCCCAGTCGCTGGCCATGGCGGCATCGCGCAGTTGCGCCATCGCCGCCACGACGGCCGGATCGGGCGCAGCCGGGGCGTCGTCGGCGCGGCAGGCGAGGGTGAACAGGGTGGCCGAAGTAGCGGCAGCGACGGCCGCGAGGACACCTGCGCTCTGATTCATGACGGTGAATCCTAGCCCAGATGCGCCGGCCCCGCGCGCACCTTCAGCGCGGCTGCATGCGTATCGCGCCATCGAGGCGAATGGTCTCGCCGTTGAGCATGACGTTCTCGAGAATCTGCGCTACCAGCGACGCATATTCATCCGGGCGGCCGAGGCGTGCCGGGAAGGGTACCTGCCTGGCGAGTGACTGCTGCGCCTCGGGCGGCAGGGATTGCGCCATCGGGGTCAGGAACACCCCCGGCGCGATCGTGACCACGCGGATGCCGGAGGAAGCCAGCTCGCGCGCCATCGGCAGCGTCATCGCGACGATTCCGCCTTTCGAAGCCGCGTAGGCCACCTGTCCGATCTGACCGTCGAAGGCCGCGACGGACGCGGTCATGACAATGACACCGCGCTCGCCGTCGATCCCCGGCGGGTTGTGCTGCATGGCGAGCGCAGCGCTCTTGCACACCAGCGCGGTGCCGACCAGGTTCACTTCGATCAGGCGGCGGAAAAAATCCGCCGTCATGGCGCCCTGCTTGCCGACGAAGCGCGCCGCGGTGCCGATGCCGGCGCAATTGATCGCGGCGTTGATCGATCCCATCCTGGCGCGTGCCTGCTCGACCGCTGCCTCGACCTCGCCCTCGCGCGTCACGTCGGTGGCGATGAATGAGGCCCGCGGCCCCAGACCCTCCAGTGCCGCTGCTGCCTGGGCCTGATTGATGTCGAGCAGCACCGCCTGCCCGCCGGCCGCCACGATCCGGGCGACCGCGGCCAACCCCAGGCCGGAGGCGCCGCCGCTGACGATCGCGCGTACGTCGGCCAGTCTCATGGATCGGCGTCAGCGGACATGGCGTGCATCTCGCGCCATCGCGGCAATTGTCGCGGGCATGCATGGAGTATATTTAAACGATGCGGTGGCGCGCATGTGCACTTTTTACCATCGCCTTACGCTCAATAGCTGGAGATAACTCGAAATGCATATCAGTCTAAGCATTGGTCCGGTGATAGCGCTGATAGCGGGCATACTCATTCTGATCGTGCCGCGCCTGCTCAATTATATCGTCGCCTTCTATCTGATCCTGATCGGCCTTGTGGGCCTTTTCGGCAACGGATCCTTGCACCTGCATTGATCTGGCGGCGCGTCGGGAGCCGTGGAATCATGCGGATGCAGGCGTGACGGGATGGTATCGCCCATTGCGGCGAGGAGTTGATCATGAAGCCCACACAACAGTTGCACGAGCTGGGTCAGAGCCTGTGGCTGGACAACATCACGCGCGGATTGCTGAGCAGCGGCACGCTGGCGCGCTACATCGCCGAGTATTCGGTGACCGGGCTGACCTCCAACCCCACCATTTTCGATAAGGCGATCAAGGACTCCAGCTTTTATGACGACGCCATCCATGACAAAGCCGCCAGCGGCAGGTCGGGCGAGGACTTGTTCTTCGAGCTGGCGCTGGAGGATCTGACGCAGGCGGCGGACCTGTTCCGGCCGGTGCACGACGCCACCGCCGGTATCGACGGCTGGGTATCGCTCGAGGTATCGCCGCTGCTGGCGGATGACACCGCCGGCACCATCGAGGCCGCCGCCGGGCTGCACTGGCGCGCGCAGCGTCCCAATCTGTTCATCAAGATTCCGGGCACCGCCGCGGGCATCCCCGCCATCGAGGAGACCATATTCGCCGGCGTCCCGGTGAACGTGACGCTGCTGTTCTCGTGCGAGCAGTACCTGGCTGCCGCCGAAGCCTATATCCGCGGCATCGAACGGCGCATTGCCGCCGGGCTCGATCCCAAGGTGCAGTCCGTGGCGTCGATATTTGTCAGCCGCTGGGACACCGCGGTGCAGGACAAGGTAGCGGCGCCACTGCGTAACCGGCTCGGAATCGCCATCGCGAGGCGCACCTACCGCGCCTATCGCGAGCTGCTGGCGTCGCCCCGTTGGCGCAGACTGGCCGATGCCGGAGCCCGCCCGCAGCGCGTTCTGTGGGCCAGCACCGGCACCAAGGATCCTCAGGCCCCCGATACGCTCTACGTGGAAGCGCTCGCGGCGCCGGACACCATCAACACCATGCCCGAGGCGACGCTGCTGGCTTACGCCGATCATGGAAAGATGAGCGGCGAATTGCCGGCCGCGGGCGGCGACGCGGAAGCGCTGCTGGCCGAATTCGCTCGTGCGCGGGTGGACCTCGCGGCGTTGGCGGCGCAGCTGCAGCGCGAGGGCGCCCGATCGTTCACCAAGTCGTGGAATGACCTGCTCGAATGCCTCAGCTCCAAGAGCGCGCGGCTCACACGCTCCGATGCGCCCGCGGCTCATCCGCGATGAACGCCGCACCCGCCGGCCGCAAGCGGCGGCGGGCCGCGAACGCCCTGCGTGTGCTCGGCATCGACATCGGCGGCACTTATCTGAAGGCGGCGGTGGTCGATGCGCACGGCCGGATGCTGAGCGAAAAGCTCAGGCTGAAGACGCCCGATCCGTGTCCGCCGAAGGTCATGCTGCGCGCGCTGCTGCAGCTGGTCCGGCCGCTGGCAGGCTACAACCATATTGCCCTCGGCTTCCCCGGCGTGGTGCGCGCCGGCAGGGTGGTGACGGCGCCCCATTGGGGCGCCAGGCCGTGGGCGAACTTTGCGCTGGCGAGCACTTTGTCGCACCGTCTGGGCAACATTCCCGCGCGGCTGATCAATGATGCCGAGATGCAGGGCCTGGCCGTGATCCGGGGCCGGGGACTGGAGCTGGTGCTGACGCTCGGCACCGGCGCGGGTACCGGCTTGTTCCGCGACGGCGAAATCATGCCGCATCTGGAGCTGGCCCATCACCCGCTGCACAACGGCGCGACCTACAACGACTATGTCGGCGACGCGGCGCGCAAGAAGATCGGCAGGAAACGCTGGAACAAGCGCGTCGCACGCACCATCGAGGTACTGCGCGCGCTGCTCAATTACGATCATCTGTTCATTGGCGGCGGCAACGCCGCCAGAATCACCATCCGCCTGCCGGACAATGCGACCGTGGTGTCCAACGACGCCGGGATCGACGGCGGCGCGGCTTTATGGCGGCCCGGCAGGGCGCCGCCGCTCTAATTGGTGGCGCCGACCGGGGCCCTGGCGTGATCGGGCAGTGAGTGCCGCGGCAGGTCGATGGTGAAGATGCAGCCGGTACCGGGGACATCGCGCACCCGCAGGACGCCGTTATTGGCCTCGACACTGCGGCGGCAGATCGACAAACCCAGTCCCAGTCCCGAACGGTCGGCACTTCCCTGGGTGAACGGCAGAAACATTCTGCCGAAGTCGCCGGGCGGCAGGCCGCCGCAGCTGTCCTCGACATCGATCAGGATACGATCGGCGGCCGCATAAGCGCTCAATGAGACCTCGCTGTGCTGGCGCGTGAATTTGAACGCGTTCTGCAGCAGGTTGCCCACGGCCGAGATCAGCGATTCCCGATCGGCGTCCACGGCCAGCGCGGGATCGACCACCGGTACCGTAAAGCGGCAGTGGCGTGCCTGCGCCTCGAGGCCGGCGGAGATCTTCACCTCGCCGATGAAATCGGCCACCGAAATCACCCGCTGTCTTGCCGGCATGCCGGCGCTCACCCGCACGTCGGCGAGCGAGTGATCGATGAGCGTACGCAGGCCGATCAGGCTGCGGTCGAGCAGCGCGCCGGTGGCACCGCCCAAGCCTACCTGGCCGGCCTTGATCGCCGTCAGCGCCAGCGATGCGGTATGAATCAGGTTACGCAATTCATGCGCCAGGGAGCCGAGCCGCTCGTTCAGGGCCAGCACGCCTTTTTCCGCCAGTATCACGTCGTGCCGGTAGGCATATTCCGTGACCGCATCGGCGATGGCGTTGTCCAGGCAGCGATTGAGGGTGCGGAACTCGTCGGCCTGAATCGGTGAGCCGTATTCGAGCGCAAGTTCGGTGACCGCCTGACACAGATCACCATAGTCGTGAACCACCTGATCGACCGTGAAACCGTGCTGCAGCAACTCGCGCCCATGCTGCGCCGCGGTGCCGCCGATCTCGGACATGACCGGCTGTCCGCCGCCGGCCGGCCCGGACACTTTGCGGCTGCGCATCGGGTCCGAGGTCTGCTCCACGCGCAGCGTCTTGATGAGCTGATCGATGAACAGCGGGATGCCATGTTCCAGCTCGGCGTCGGTCGCCTGCGGCGCACGCCGGCTGGCAACCTTCAATCGACAGCGTTCGATTAATTCTGCGCGTTGGGCGGTCAGGAATTCGTGCAGCATCTCGAAAGAATACTCTCATTCCAAGCGGATGAAGCCCCGATTGCTGTGACGTGGTCGCGATGTCGTCGTGGCAGCAGGTCCTGACGCGTTGCGACAACGCCACGGGTTGATGGGAGCGGTCCTCAATGTTCGGTAACGTACAGACAGGCGCCCAATATTGGTGCCATTTTGGTTGATTAGCAATTGCAATTGAAGCCGGTTGCCGGCTTCGAGGGCTGTATCCCATGAGACAATTGACTGTGTCAGCGGCGGCATTATCGCTGCTGATAGTGTGGGTATCGGCGTCCGGCGCCGACGATGCGTGGCAGCCACGGATGGCCTTCAGTGTCGACGAGGAATCGAACTGGCAGGCCGGCTATGGCGACTTCGGCCGTCCCGGCGAGAGTTCCCGCGAAACCGAGGCCGACGACATCTACCGGGTGAAGGTGGACGCCGGCACCGCCGCCCCCGGTGATGTGAGAATTTACGATCAGATCCAGGTGTTCGGCAAACCGGGCTACTATCTCTACGATACGGATGCGTGGCAGGTGGTGGCCTCCGGTCCGATCATCGGGCCCCTGCGGCAGCGAACCTATTCGCTGTTTGGATCCGACTCCAACAATGCAGCCCTGAACCGCCTGACGATGAGTTCGGAGGCGCTGCGCCGCAACGCCAACGGCGGCAGCAGATGGCGCGCCTCCTGGTCCAATCCGGGCTGGAGTTTCTAGTAGCGTCGTCGGGCCCTACGGCCCGCGGGCCGATCGCGACGCGATGTCTTTCGACGTCGGCAGCTGCGAGACATCCCAGCCGCCGCCGAGCGCCTCGATCAGCTGTACGCCGGCTGTGAGCTGCTGCAGGCGCAGGTTCACCGCAGTCTGGCGATCGCTCAACAGCGCGGTCTGCGCAGTGATGACGTCGAGGTAAGGATCGAGCCCCAGCTGGTAGCGGTCAGTGGCGATCGCCAGCAGCCGCTCGGCCGAGGCGACCGCGGTGTCCTGCTGTTGAATCTCGCGCGACAGGATGCGCAGCGCGGCCAGGTTGTCTTCTACCTGCTGAAACGCAGTCAATACGGTTTGCCGGTAGCTGGCCACGGTCTGATCGTAGGCCGCCTGGTACTGTTGCACCGTCGCACGGCGCAGCCCGGCGTCGAACAGCGTCTCGCTCAGTGTCGGACCCACCGACCAGAATCGGCTGGGCCAGGTGAGCCAGGTGGCCAGCGAGGAACTCTCGAATCCGGCCGCAGCGCTCAAGGTCAGGGTGGGAAAATAAGCGCTGGTGGCGACGCCAATCTGCGCGTTGGCCTGGGCCATGAGCCGTTCGCTGGCGGCGATATCGGGGCGTCGCTCGAGCAACTGCGACGGCACACCGACCGGAATGGCCGGCAGATCCACCTTCAGCGCTTCGGGCTCGACCGCGATCGAGAATGTTGACGCCGGTTGGCCGACCAGCAACGCGATCGCATGTTCGAACTGCGCGCGCGCGATGCCCAGGTTGGTGGCCTGGGCCTGCGTCGTCTGCAGCTGCACCTCGGCCTGCGCCACGGCTTCGTCGTCGTCGATACCGGTCTCGTACAGCGCCTGCGTCAGCGTGAGCGATTGCTGATAGGCCACCACGGTCGCATCGAGCAGCTGCTTCAGGACATCCTGACTGCGCAGCTGGTAGTAGTCCACCGCGACTTCCGCCTGCGCGGTCAGGCGCGTGTTCTGCAGGTCGGCAGCACTGGCCTGGGCGGCCGCGACATTGCCCTTGACCGTGTTGCGGACGCGACCCCACAGGTCCGGCGTCCAGGAAGCGTCGAACGGCAGCGAATAGTCGGTATACAGGCCGCTGGGTGAGGTTGCTGTGGTGCCGGTGGCGCCGCCGCGGGTGGCAGCCGAGGCGACCGGCTGGCGGCCGCGGGTAACGCTCGGGGCGGTGGTGAGGGTCGGGAAATACTGCGAGCGCGCCTCCGTGACCAGCGCCCGCGCCTGCAGGAAGGCGGCAAACGATGCCGCGATGTTCTGGTTGGAGACGCTGACCTGCTGCTCCAGCGCATTCAACTGCGGGTCATTGAACACCTCCCACCAGTTGCCGCGAATGGCATCGTCACTGGGCTGCGCCGGCTTCCAGTCCGCGGCGGCATCGCCATCGGACGCGGCCAACTCCTTATAGGCCGTGGCAGCGGGTGCGGCCGGCGGACGGTACTTCGGTCCCACGGTGCACCCGGCCAGCAGCGCGAGCAGCAGCAGCCGGATAGTGGGTTCGCGGATTGATGCGCGCATGGGCAGTACTCCGTGTCAATCGCCGACCGGCTGCAGGCGACCGGTCGCCACACCGGGTTGCGCGTCGTGCCGGCGCCGCGCCCACCACAGGCTGAAGCGGTCCATATACAGATACACCACCGGCGTGGTGTAGAGCGTCAGCATCTGGCTGACGATCAATCCACCGATGATCGCGATGCCCAGCGGCCGCCGCAACTCCGAGCCGGTGCCGGTGCCGAACGCGAGTGGCACCGCACCAAACAGTGCCGCCATGGTGGTCATCAGAATCGGGCGAAAACGCAGCATGCAGGCATCGAAGATCGCATCGCCGGTATTCTTGCCGTCCTGGCGCTCGGCCTGCAGCGCAAAGTCGATCATCATGATGGCGTTCTTCTTGACGATGCCGATCAGCAGCACGATGCCGATGATCGAGATGACGTTCAGGTCCTGCCCGAACAGCAGCATCGCCAGCATCGCGCCGACGCTTGCCGGTGGCAGGCTGGAGATGATGGTCAGCGGATGCACGAGACTTTCATACAGAACACCGAGCACGATGTAGACCGACAGCAGCGCCGCCAGAATCAGCACCGGCTCGCTGCTGAGCGATTGCTGGTAGGCCAGCAGCGTGCCGGCAAAGAATCCGTGGATGCTCGAAGGTGTGCCGAGTCGCTGCTGCATCTGATCGATGCTCAGTGTGGCCTGGCTCAACGATACATTCGGCGCCAGGTTGAACGATGCGGTCACCGAGGGAAACAGGCCGGTGTGGTTGACCGCGAGCGCGGTGGTGGTGGCATGGGGCTGCGCCACGGCGAGCAGCGGAATGCTGTTGCCGGCGGCCGATTGCAGGTAGATATCCTTCAGGCCCTCGGGGCTCTGCCAGTATTGCGGCGCGACCTCCAGTACCACGTAATACTGATTCAGCTGGGTATAGATTACCGACACCTCCGATTGGCCGAATGCGCTGTAGAGATTGGAGTCCAGCGCCTGGACCGTCAGGCCGAGTTTGGCGGCATTGACCCGGTCATAGGTCAGCATCTGGTCAAGGCCGCCGTTCTGCTGGTCCGAGCTCACGTCCTGCAGGCCCGGCAGGCGCTTCATCTCGCGCAGCAGAATCGGTCCCCACTTGTACAGGTCCTGCGAGTTGTCCGCCTGCAGCGTGTACTGATACATCGCATTGCCGGAGCGACCGCCGATGCGCAGATCCTGCGCCGCCTGCAGAAACGCGGCCGCCGCCGGCAGGCGGTTGAGCTGCGGACGCAGGCGACCGATTACCTGGGCGGCATTGGACTTGCGCTGCGCCAGCGGCTTGAGGGCGATATAGATGAAACCGGTGTTGGTGGCGCCGCCGCCGCCGGTAAACGCGATCACATTGGCCACCGCCGGATCGTTCCTGATCACCCCGACGATCTGCTGGATCGAATCGTTCATCGCCGGGAACGAGGCATCCTGCGGTCCCTGCATGCCGCCGGTGATGGCGCCGGTGTCCTGCTGCGGGAAGAAGCCCTTCGGTATGATGATGACCAGCACCACGTTCAGTGCGATGGTCAGGAACAGCACCGTCAGAGTCAGGGCAGGGTGGTCGAGTACCCAATGCAGGCTGCGCCGGTACTTCGACAGCACCCAGTCGAAGGCCCGTTCGTTGGCCTGGTAGATGCGGCCGTGCTTCTGCTCGCGCTCATTTCTGAGCAGGTAGGCGCACATCATCGGCGTGGTGGTCAGCGAGACCATCATCGATACCACGATGGCGGTGGACAGCGTGACGGCGAACTCGCGAAACAGCCGGCCGACGATGCCGCCCATGAATAGCAGCGGAATGAATACCGCGACCAGGGAGATGCTGATGCTCAGCACGGTGAAGCCGATCTCCTCCGCGCCCTTGAGCGCCGCCGCCACCGGCTTCATGCCCTGTTCCAGATGGCGCGAGACGTTCTCCATCACCACGATGGCGTCATCCACCACGAACCCGGTGGCGATCGTGATCGCCATCAGCGACAGATTGTCGATGCTGTAGCCGAACAGGTACATCACCGAGAAGGTGCCGATCAGCGATACCGGCATCGCAACGGCGGGGATCAGCGTGACGCGCCCATTGCGCAGGAAGATGAACACCACCGCGATCACCAGGCAGATCGAGATCACCAGCGTGCGCTCGACATCGCTGACCGAGGCGCGGATGGTGGTGGTGCGATCGAGAACGATGGTGGTATCGATGCCGAACGGAATGGAAGCCTTGATATAGGGCAGTTGCGCGCGGATGCCGTCCACGGTCTGGATGATGTTGGCGCCCGGCTGGCGGAAGATGATCAGCATCACGGCGCGCTTGCCGTTCAGATATCCGGCGGCGCGCACGTTCTGGACTGAATCGGTGACCTGCGCGATGTCGGACAGGCGTACCGCACTGCCATGGTTGTAGCCGATCACCAGCGGCTGATAATCCACGGCGCGGGAAATCTGGTCGTTAGCGAGGATATCGGCGGTGGTGGCGCCGTCGGACAGCTGGCCCTTGGCCAGATCGCTGTTCTGGCGGCTCAGCGCCGCCTGCACATTGACCAGCGTGAGGCCGTAGCTGGCCAGCTGCGTCGGGTTCACATCGACCCGCACCGAGGGCAGCGCGCCGCCGCCGACGTTGACCTGTCCCACCCCGGGGATCTGTGACAGCTTCTGCTGCATGACCGTGGAGGCCTCGTCGTACAGCTTGCCGGGACTGAATTTATCCGAGGTCAGTCCCAGTATCATGATCGGGGCATCGGCCGGATTGACCTTGCGGTAGGTCGGATTGGCGGGCAGGTTGGCCGGCAGGTAGGAGCGCGCGGCATTGATCGCGGCTTCGACATCGCGCGCCGCCCCATCGATGTCGCGGCTCAGATCGAACTGGATCGTGATGGCCGTGCTGCCGAGCGAGCTTGCCGAGGTCATCTCCGTGACCCCGGCGATATGGCCGAACTGGCGTTCCAGCGGCGTAGCCACCGAGGAGGCCATGATGTCGGCGCTGCCGCCGGGCAGGCTGGCGGCCACCGCGATGGTCGGGAAGTCCACCTGCGGCAGTGGCGACACCGGCAGCACGCTGAAGGCGACCGCACCGGCAAGCGCGACGGCCACCGTGATCAGGGTCGTGGCCACCGGGCGGTGGATGAAGGGCGCCGAGATGTTCATGCCGGTGCCGCAGGTGCCGGAGGTGCCGGCTCGTTACTGTCGGCCAGTACGGCCGATTTCGGCGCGAAGCGCTGTGCCAGCCGGTCGAAGAAGATGTAGATGACCGGCGTGGTGTAGAGCGTGAGCGCCTGGCTGAGCAGCAGTCCGCCGACCATCGCGATGCCCAGCGGCTTGCGCAGCTCGGAACCGATGCCGCTGCCCAGGGCCAGCGGCAGGCCAGCCAGCATCGCGGCCAGTGTAGTCATCAGGATCGGACGAAAACGCAGCAGACAGGCCTCGTAAATCGCATCGGTCGAGCTCTTGCCGCGCGTGCGCTCGGATTCGAGCGCGAAGTCCACCATCATGATGCCGTTCTTGGTGACGATGCCGATCAGCAGGATGATGCCGATGAGGCCGACCACGTTCAGGTCCTGGCCGAACAGGATCAGCGCCAGCAGCGCGCCGACGCCGGCCGATGGCAGCGTCGACAGGATAGTTACCGGATGGATGAAACTCTCGTACAGAACGCCCAGTACGATGTAGACCGCGACCAGTGCCGCGAGAATCAGCAACGGCTCGTTCGACAGCGAGGCGGTGAATGACTGCGCGGTGCCCTGAAAGCCGGCCTGCAGGCTGGCCGGCATGTGCAGATCCTGCTGCACCTTGTTGACCGCCTTGATGGCGCTTCCGAGCGAGCCGCTCGGCGACAGGTCGAAGGACACCGTGATGGCTGGAAACTGGCCCTGGTGTGCGATCGAGAGTGGCTCGGTGGTCTTTTCGAAGTGCGCGAACGCGCTTAGCGGCACCGCGCTGCTCGGGGTGGAGCTGGTGGTACCCGCGGAAGTCGCACCCTGGCTCGAGGCCGACGTGACGGTGCGCGCCGCCAGCACATTCGGCGGAGCGCTGAGAGTATTCGCCGACGGCGTGTACAGTGCCGAGCCGGTGACCGCGTTCGAACCGGCGGAGGAGGAGCCGATCGAGGCGAACGAGGAGGCGGCGGCAGCGCCGCTGGTGCCGGCGGAAGCGTTGGCCTGGATGTACAGGTGATCGAGCATGTCCGGATCCTGCTGGAACTTCGGATCGCTCTCGAGAATCACGTGGTATTGATTGACCTGGGTATACATGGTGCTGATCTGCCGCTGGCCGAAGGCGTCGTACAGCGTGTTGTCGATGGTCGCCGGCGCAATGCCGAGCCGGGAGGCGGTGACGCGATCGACCCGCAGGTACACCGCAAGTCCCCCTGGCTGCTCATCGGTGGCCACATTCTCCAGCTCCGGCAACTGCCGCAACCGGGTGACGAAGCGATGCGTCCAGTCGCTCAGTTCATTGATATCGGGGTCCTCGAGGCTGTACTGATACTGCGAGCGGCTGACCCGATCATCCACCGTGATGTTCTGCACCGGCTCCATGAACAGCTGTATGCCCTGGACCTGCTGCAACCGTGGCTGCAGCCGGCGAATGACGCCACTGGCACTGATGCCGCGCTCCCCGAGCGACTTCAATTCGATCGACATGCGGCCGCTGTTGGTGGTGGTATTGGTGCCATCGGCGCCGATGAACGAGGACACGCTGGCGACCGCGGGGTCCGCCAGCACCACGCGGGCCAGTTCCTGCTGCCTGGCCGCCATGGCGCGCGAACTGATGGTCGGCGACGCCTGCGAGATGCCCTGAATGACACCCGTGTCCTGGACCGGGAAGAAGCCCTTGGGGATCACGATATAAAGGAACACCGTGAGTATCAGCGTCGCCAGCGCGACCAGCAGCGTGATGGTCTGGAATTCGAGCACGCGCTTGAGCGTGCGGCCATAGAATCCGATCACATTGTTGAAAATACGTTCCGAGGCGCGAAACACCCGGCCCTGCTGGCGCTCGTCCCGATGCCGCAGGATGCGCGCCGACATCATCGGTGTCAGGGTCAGCGACACGATGGCGGAAAAACCGATGGTCACGGCCAGCGTGACCGCGAACTCGCGGAACAGCCGGCCGACGACGTCGCCCATGAACAGCAGCGGGATTAGCACCGCGATCAGCGCCACGGTCAGCGACATGATGGTAAAGCCGATCTGCTGCGCGCCCTTGAGGGCGGCGTCGAGCGGTTTATCGCCATTTTCGATATAGCGCGAGATGTTCTCGATCATCACGATCGCATCGTCAACCACGAAGCCGGTGGCGATGGTCAGGGCCATCAGCGACAGGTTGTCCAGGCTGTAGCCGAAGGCGTACATCACCGCCAGCGTGCCGATCAGCGACAGCGGCACGGCGACGCTCGGGATGATCGTGGCACTGACGCTGCGCAGGAACACGAAGATCACCAGTACCACCAGACCGATCGCCAGCAGCAGTTCGAACTCGACGTCGGAAATGGAGGCTTTGATGCCGGTAGTCAGGTCGGCCAGCGTGGTCACCTGCACGCCCTGGGGCAGATTGACCTGCAGCTGCGGCAACAGCTGCTTGATGCTCTGCACGACGCTGATGGTGTTGGCGCCCGACTGGCGCTGCACATTGACGATGACCGCAGGCGTCTGGTTCATCCACGCGGCCTGGGTAGTGTTCTCGATGCCGTCGATGATCCGGGCGACGTCGGTCAGCATCACTGGCGCACCGTTGCGATAGGCCACGACGACGCCGCGATAATCGTTGCTGGTGACCAGCTGGTCGTTGGAATCGATCTGGTAATCCTGGCGCGGTCCGTCGAAGTTGCCCTTCGCGGCGTTGACGCTCGCCTGGGTCAGCGCGGTGCGCAGATCCTCCAGATTGATGCCGTAAGAGGACAGCGCCGACGGATTGGCCTGGATGCGCACCGCGGGCTTCTGGCCGCCGCTGATTGTCACCAGACCGACGCCGCTGAGCTGCGAGATCTTCGGAGCGAGCCGCGTGTCTACCAGATCCTCGACCTGCGATAGCGGTACCGAGCTGGAGGTAACGGCCAGAGTCAACACCGGCGCATCGGCCGGATTGGTCTTGCTGTAGACCGGCGGCGTCGGCAGCGAAGACGGCAGCAGGCTCTGCGATGCGTTGATGGCCGCCTGCACCTCCTGTTCGGCGACATCGATATTCAGGCTCAGGGCGAACTGCAGCACGATCACCGAGGTGGCGCCGGAGCTGGTCGAAGTCATCTGGCTCAGACCCTGGATCTGGCCGAACTGGCGCTCCAGCGGCGCGGTCACCGTGGTAGCCATCACATCGGGGCTGGCGCCTGGATAGAACGTCAGCACCTGGATGGTCGGGTAGTCCACCTGCGGCAATGCCGACACCGGCAGCTGCGTATAGCCGACTACTCCAATCAGAAAGATGGCCGCCATGAGCAACGAAGTTGCCACCGGCCGCAGGATGAATTGACGCGAAGGATTCACGACGTGCGGATCGCGCTACCCCGATCCCAACGTCAAGCGATTCACGGCGCCTTGGTTCCGCTCGCGGCAGCGGGCACGGCCGGGCTGGCAGCAATGACGATCTTGGCCTTGTCCTGTAATTTATCAAAGCCGCTGATCGCGACCACATCGCCGGGCTTGATACCATCCACCTGCGTCACGCCGCCGTCGGTCACACCGGTCTTGACGGTGCGCAGCTGGGCGGCATTGTTCTGGATCACATAGAGGAACGAAGCCGAGCCGTTCTGTTGTACGGCCGCCGCCGGAATCAGCGTCACGCCCTGCAGAGTATTCACCAGCAGGCGGGTGTTCACGAACTGATTCGGATACAGCGCATTGTTCTTGTTGTCGAACAGGGCGCGCACCTTCAAGGTTCCGGTGGTGGTGTCGATCTGGTTGTCGAGCGCCAGCAGCTGGCCGCTGGCGATCTTGGCCTGGGCGCTGCGGTCGAACACGTCGACCCCGAGCGTGGCATGGTCATGCAGCCGTGCCAGCACCGGGCCGAGACTGTCTTCCGGCAGCGTGAAGATGACGGTGATCGGCTGCAGCTGCGTGATCACCGCCAGCGTGGTGGCGCCGGAGGATTGCACCACATTGCCCGGATCGATCAGCCGCAGGCCGACCTGGCCGCTGATCGGTGCCGTGATATGACAGTAGTCCAGCTGCAGCTGGTCGAACTGCACGCTGCCCTGATCGTTCTTGACGGTGCCCTGGTCCTGCAGCACCAGCTTTTCCTGGTCGGCGACGGTCTGTGCGGCAATGGCGTTGCGCTCCAGGGCCGAGCGGTAGCGTTCAAGATCCATCTGCGCCTGCGCCAGCAGGTTCTGGTCGCGTTCCAGTGCCCCCTGCGCCTGCAGCAGCGTCGCACGGTAGGGCCGTGGATCGATGTCGATCAGCGCATCGCCCTTGTGGAGCTGCTGACCCTCCTTGAACAGTACGGTGGTCACCAGCCCATTGACCTGGCTGGTAATCGAACTGGTAAACACCGGAGTGACCGTGCCGATGGCCTGCAGATAGATGCCGATGTCGCCTTTGGCGGCGGTGGCCGTCGTGATCGAGACGCCGGCGGCGGCGCGGCTGGCCGCCGCGGCGGCGGCTGCCACAGCGGCCTCGTGTCGGCGCCACAGCCAGATGCCGACGACGATGAGCACCACGGCAATAGCCCCAAACCAGAGCCGCCGGTGGTCGCGTTTATGCAGGTCCGCAGCGGAATCGTCAGTGAGGGGACCGGCCATATTAGATATTGTGAATGACAAGCGCGCGCAACGGGGCTTTCTATCAGCTCCGCGAGCGGCTGCACAGTGAAGTTGTGTAGATATTGCTTGCAGGTCGGCACTGCCGGGGCGGGCGAGCTGAAGATTCAATGGTTTATGGGCGTCCCGGGTGGCCGCAGGACTGAGGCGGCCGGGCGGCGACGCGGCGCGTTAAAATGGCCCAAGTACCGTCACGATCAGTGGACCCGATTCATGAGCATGTCGTTACGCGATCAGCTGCTGCAGGCCGGACTGGTCAATGAAAAGCAAGTCCGGGAGGCGGAGCGGCAACAGCAGCAGCAGCAGGGGCGGCAGAAGCTGCCCAAGCAGCAGCGCGGATTGGCTACCGAACAGCAGCTCGCCGTGCAGCAGGCGCAGCAGGCCAAGGCGGCCCGCGACCAGCAGCTCAACCGACAGCAGCAGCACAAGGCCGAGCGCAAAGCGCGCCTGGCGCAGATCAGGCAATTGATCGAGCAGAGTCGCCTGCCGAAAGGCGACAGCGGCGAGTACTACAATTTTGTCGACGGCAACAAGATCCGGCGCATCGCCATCGACGCATCGCTGCGCCAGCGGCTGCATCGCGGTGAGATTGCCATCGTGCGTTACGATGCCGGGTACGAATGGGTACCGGCCGCCACGGCCGCGCGCATTCGCGAACGCGATGAGCGTGCGGTAGTGGTGCACGGCACCGCCGCGGAAAGCAGCCACAGCGATGACGCCTACCAGGCGTTTGGCGTTCCAGACGATTTGATGTGGTGACGCCGCGCCACCTGGCCTGCCGACTGATCGCCGCGGGCTGGCTGCTGTTCGGGGCCTGCCCGGGCGCGCACGCCGAACAGGCGCATCACATCCTGTGGGCGGTGAAAGGCAAGCACAATACAGTCTACCTGCTGGGCTCGGTGCACATGCTCAAGGCCGCCGACAGCGCGCTGCCGGCCGAAGCGATGCACGCCTACGCGCTATGCAAGATCCTGGTGATGGAACTGGATCTGAACGGTGCCGGTTCAGATGCGCTGCTCGACTCCGGCGGCGAGTTGGAAACACTGCCGGAGGGACAGACACTGGCCGATGCCGCAGGTCCGCAGCTGTACGCCAAGCTTCTGGCGCGCACGCAGCCGCTCGGGCTCGGGCCGGAGGTCCTGGACCGCTTCCAGCCCTGGTTCGCCGCGCTCATGCTGCAGCAGCTCGAGCTGGCGCAATCCGGCTTCGATCCGGCCGCCGGCGTGGACGAGCAGTTCGCGCTGCTGGCGCAGGAGGATCACAAACCGATCATCGGCCTGGAGACGATCGATGAGCAGCTGGGTTTTTTCGCGCACCTGTCGCTCGAGCAGCAGCGCGAATTCCTGCGCTCGAGTCTGGAGGATTCGGCCAGCGCCGGCAGCGAGACCGATGCCGTAGTGCGCGCCTGGCAGCGCGGCGACACGGCCAAACTCGAGCAGCTGCTGCGCGAAGGCACCAATGAATCCCCCGAGCTGTATCGCCTGCTCACCACCGAGCGCAATCGCCGCTGGCTGCCAAAGATCACGCAGCTGCTGAGCGCCGATGATAACTACCTGGTCATCGTCGGCGCGTTGCATCTGATCGGCCACGATGGGGTCATCGACCTGCTGCAACGCCAGGGCTACACCGCGGTGCAGCAGTGAGCATGGATCGTCGGCGAGTCATACAGTCCACGCTGGCACTGGGTAGCAGTCTATTGGGCGGCAACCTGGTGGCTGCGCGCACGGCCATCGGTGCGGCGAGCGATGCCGACGGAGCAGCATCTGGCGAGCCGTTTCCGCCCGGTTTTCTCTGGGGCTCCGCCACCGCGGCCTACCAGGTGGAGGGCGCCTGGCAGCAAGACGGGCGCGGCGAGTCGGTGTGGGACCGATTTGCACACACGCCTGGCAAGATCAAGAACGGCGACAACGGCGATGTCGCCTGCGACAGCTATCACCGCTTTGGCGACGACATCGCGCTGCTGCGACAGCTCAATCTCAAGTCCTACCGCTACTCGATCGCCTGGCCGCGCATCCAGCCTGGGGGACGCGGGCCGGCCAATGCCCGGGGCCTGGACTACTACCAGCGGCTCACCGACGCCGTGCTGCAGGCGGGCATCCGGCCGCTCGCGACCCTGTATCACTGGGATCTGCCGCAGCCACTGGAGGATGCGGGCGGCTGGCCCAATCGCGACACCGCTGAGCGCTTTGCCGACTATGTCGGCATCGTCGCCCGGGCGCTTGGCGATCGGATCGGCCACTGGTGCATCTTCAACGAGCCCAAGACCTTCACCGGCGTGGGCTATTGGCAGGGTCGACATGCGCCGGGCCGCACCGAGCCGCTGGCATTTGTGCGTGCGACGCACACCGTGAACCTGTCGCAGGGCAGGGCGTTTCGGGTATTAAAGGCGGCCAATGCAAAGCTGCAGATCGGCAGCGCCTTCGACGTGGCGCCGATGTTTCCGGCGACGCCGTCCTATGCCGACCTGGCGGCGGCCGAACGCTGGCACAAATTCCAGAACCTGTGGTTCATCTACCCGGCGCTGCGCGGGCACTATCCCGAGGGCGTATTGCCGGTCGATCGTCAGGCGGATCTCCTGGGCTGGCGCACCGGCGATGAGAAGATCGTGCGCGCGCCGCTGGACTTCATCGGCTTGAATTATTACTCGCCATGGCTGGTGAGCGATGCCGCGGAGGGCAACGGCGTTCCGGGGCTCAACACCCACGGCTTATGGGCCACCGCTCCGGGCACGACACCCAAGACCGACATCGGCTGGGATATCTATCCTTCAGGATTTCACGACATCGTGCTGCGCATGGCCTATGAGACCGGCAACCTTCCGATCGAGATCACGGAAAACGGCGCCGCCTGCAACATCGGGCCCGATGCCCGGGGCGAAATTCACGACGTAGCGAGAATCGCCTATCTGCAAAGCCACCTGCGCGAACTGGCGCGCGCCATCGCGCATGGCGCGCCGGTGCGCGCCTATCATTGCTGGAGCCTGATGGATAATTTTGAATGGGCCGAGGGCTACTCGCAGCGCTTCGGCCTGGTGTACGTCGACTTCGCCAACGGCCAGCACAGAACCATCAAGGATTCCGGCCACTGGTATGCCCAGCTCGCGGCGGCCAATGTGCTGCCGTCGTGGATCCGAACAGCAGATTAGACTTCCTATCAGACGTAAGTAAGGAGTGACGGATGTCGACCGTTTCTTATGCCATATGGGCGTTCGCCGCCGGCGCCCTGATCCCCCTGATGGCACTTCTGAACGCGGGAGTCGCGCGTACGGTAGGGGGTCAAATCCAGGCGACCGTCATATTGTTTGCCACCGGGTTGATTGCGTCTCTGCTGCTGGCAGTGATGACGACGGTCCGCCTCCCCGATCTTCATACACTGGGTCGCGTTGCGCCTCACCAATATGCGGGTGGCGTCATCGTAGGGTTCTATGTCCTGAGCGTGACGTTTCTTGCACCGCGATTTGGCGTTGCCAATGCCATCATGTTTGCCGTGACGGCGCAGTTGATTACCTCCGCGCTCATAGATCACTTCGCACTGGCAGGAGCAACCCTGCGACCATTGACGACGATGCGGGCGCTTGGGCTGCTGATAGTAATTGGCGGCGTAGTGATTACACAGATCAGTGACCGGCAGATCGGCAGGATACGACAGGTCGATAGTCGTACTACTCCTCAGTCGCACTGACACTTGGACCGCGGATGATTCTGGAGATACCTGACCGGCAGTTTGGCGCCTACATCTTCGATTGCGATGGAACCCTGGCCGATACCATGCCGCTGCACTACCGCGCCTGGAGGCGACTGGTCGAGGAATATGGAGGCTCCTTTTCGGAAGATCTGTTCTACCAGCTGGGTGGCAAACCGACCGAGCAGATCCTTGAACTGCTGCGCGATGAGCACGGGTTGAACGTCGCTGATACGCGCAGCGCCGCCGGGCGCAAGGAACAATATTTCGTAGAGATGATCCACCAGGTCGCACCGATTGAACCGGTGGTTCGGATCGCGCGCCAGTGGCACACCGTCAAACCGCTGGCGGTGGTGTCGGGCGGATTTCGCAGGAACGTAGAGATGACATTGGACGCGATCGGGGTTCGAGGGCTATTCAATACAGTCGTATGTGTGGAGGATTACGCCCGTGGCAAGCCGTTTCCGGACCCGTTCCTGCAAGCCGCGCGACTGCTGAATGTACCTGCGGACGAGTGTCTGGTTTTCGAGGATAGTCCACTGGGCTTGCAGGCCGCCAAGGCGGCGGGAATGCAGTGCGTGCTGGTGCCACGCGGCCGCAGCTGAGATCTTCAGTCAACGCACATGAGGGCTGCATAGTGCCGTCACGCGCGTGGTTCGCAGGGCTGATTCTTCTATTAGCGCAGATCGACTCGGCGCAGGCCGCAACGGCGCCGGACGCCAGGTACATGGAGCCGCCGCAGGTGCCCGCGAGCACTGGCTGACGATTGCGCGCCACGGCAAGACGTTTTCCGGGAGAGTGCTCTCATGGTTACCGCTTCAATGGCCACGGTGCTCGCGCAGCAGCGGGCGAGTTTCATGCGCCAGGACGCCCCCACGCTGATCGAGCGCAGATCCGATCTAATGCGGCTCAGGCAGGCTCTGCTGGCCCGGCGAAGCGAATTTGCGGCTTCCATCGACGCCGACTTCGGGCACCGCTCGGCCTACGAAACCAGCATCATGGAATTGGTGCCGCTCGTCCACGGCATCGATTACCTGCGGCGCAACCTGCGTCGATGGATGCGCCCGGAACGGCGCCGCGTGGCCTTGCACTTCCGGCCCGCCACAGCGCGGGTCGTCCACCAGCCGCTCGGCGTCGTCGGCATCATCGCGCCGTGGAATTACCCGCTGTCGCTGTCGCTCATGCCGCTGGCCACGGCCATTGCCGCCGGCAACCGTGTGATGTTCAAGCCTTCAGAATTCACGCCGGCGACGACCGCGCTGCTCGAATCGATGCTGCACGCGTTGTTCCCCGAACAGCGGGTCGCGGTCGTGACCGGCGGGGCTGAGGTGGGTGCCGCCTTCGCAGCGCTGCCGTTCGATCATCTGATATTCACCGGCAGCACCCGTGTCGGGCGCTCAGTGATGCGTTCGGCGGCTGAAAATCTGGTGCCGGTCACGCTGGAGCTCGGCGGCAAGTCGCCGGTGATCATCGAGCCCGGTCTGGCGCTCGAGGGTCCTGCGATCTCGATTGCTTACGGAAAACTCGCCAATGCCGGACAGACCTGTATCGCCCCGGATTATGCGCTGGTGCATGAGAACGACGTCACGCCGTTCGTGGCCTGCTACATCCAGGCGGTTCGAAGGCTGTACCCGGGCGGTTCCTCGGATCCGGCCTACGCATCCATCAATAATTCGCAGCACTATCAGCGGCTGCTTGGACTGCTGGAGGACGCCCGCAACAAAGGTGCCCGCGTCATCGAGATCGAGTCGGACCAGCGCTCCGGCCCGGGGCGCGAGCGTACCCTGGCGCCGAGCGTTGTCCTCGATGCGACGGCCGATATGGCAGTCTCGCACGATGAAATTTTCGGGCCCGTGCTGCCGATCGTGCCCTATCGCGAGCTGGATGACGCCATCGCCTACGTCAACGCGCGTCCGCGTCCGCTCGCGCTCTATATCTTCGGCCACGACCGCGGCGTGCGGCGGCGGGTGCTGGAGCGAACGATCAGCGGCAATGTCACCATCAACGACACGTTGCTGCATTTTGCGCAGGATGACCTGCCGTTCGGCGGCGTCGGAGCCAGCGGCATGGGCGCTTATCACGGCAGGGAGGGGTTCGTGGCTCTAAGTCACGCCAAGGGAATCTTCCAGCAGGCGCGGTGGAATCTGGGCGCTGCACTGCACTCGCCGTTCGGTCGGCTCGCGGACGTGGTACTGGCGTACCTGTTGCGCTGATTTCAACTGCCGATGGGGCGTCCGCATCGAGCCAGTACGGCCCGCAGGTCACGCAGCGCCGGGAACACCTCATTGTTCCAGTCCGCACCCTGCTCGTCGTAGGCACGCTGCTCGAACTCTACGATTTCCTTGTCCTCACGAAAGATATTCTCGGTGAACCAGACTACGAACGGCCACACGGCGTGGATCAGCCCCGGGACCGGCGGTTTCTTTACCGACAGGTAGCCAAAGGTGCGATTGGTTCGCTGTTCGGCATCGAGCGGCGTGTAGCACAGCCACACGTCGAGCACCGGATCGTTGCTCTCCTTGATATCGCGGCCGATCCATACCTTCAGATTCTGGCTGGGATAATCGGTGCGGATGCGCATGTGGTCGGAGAAGTCCTTCGCCCGCCCGTCGTGCTTGCGCACCAGGTTCACGATGACCTGCTCGCCCATGGACGCCGAGCCCGCGGAGCGGCTGAAACTGTATTCGACCTGCGCCCAGTCCTCGCCGTGTTTGCGTCCCAGGCACTGCGCCCGGATCGAACCCATCTGCTTGCGGTGCATGAACTGGTGGTTCATGTCGAACAGATTCTCGTGCATGAAGGTGTAGTGGCAGGACACTTCACGATTCAGCTTCCGGGTCTTGTAGTCCTTGCGCTGGGAAGAGCCGAGGCCAGTCGGCAGGCGGCCTTCCGCCAGCGCCGGATCGCCCGGGAACACGAAGATCAAGCCGTCCACTTCGCGTGCCGGGTAGCTTCTCACGCCATTCGGCAGCCGCTCCTTTCCCAGATACGGTACATCGACGCACTTGCCACCGCCGTCATAGGTCCAGCCGTGGTAATGGCACTTGATCTGTTCGGCGGTCACGACGCCGAGGTGCAGTGGCACTTGTCGATGGGCGCAGCGGTCCTCGAGCGCAAACGCCCGCCCGCTGTTGCCGCGATAGAGCACGATGGGCTGGCCGGCGAAGCGGCGTCCGAGGGTGCGGCCGGTCTTGAGTTCATCGGACCAGGCGAGCGGATACCAGTAGTCCGGGTGCGCGCCAATGCGGCGCAGATCGAAAGCATTGGGCGAGTTTGCTGGGCGCAGGTGGATCAGGTTCGCACTATCTTCCGACATCACGTGCTCCAAACGGTCATTCGGCGCGCAAGCCTAGCGCTTTGCCGTGTTTCGCGCTCACCGTCCGCGATTCGGTCGCCGGGCGCGTAGCGCAGGAGCTGGTGCGGTTTCATCATTATCGTCGTAACCTGCTAAAGCGCCAATATTTTTCTGTCTCACGGCGGGGGCGGCAATACCCGTCAGTATTCGACATGCAGGCGTATGGCCCAGAAGTGCACCGGGCCGCGATCGCGGTTGTAGCCTGGGTTGCGGATGTCCTGGAAATCGGGGCTGAGCTGCCAACGCACCGGCCCGGGTTTCTCCGGCCACACGTATTGCAAGCGATAGTAGGCCTCGAGTATCTGCTCCCGGCCATAGTTAAGGCGCCCGTCGCACAACAGGAAGCCGCAGCCGCCAGCCTGCAGATACTGCCGATGCGGTGCGGAAAGAGCTTCGCTCACCACTGCAAGGCCGAACCGATCATCACTGCGGCCCCAATGACTTCCGGCCAGCTGTCCGCCGAAGCTGGTTTCCTGGTCCACCTCCGTGAAGGCGAAAGTCTCGGTCTTGCCATCGTCCCAGCCCGAGCGCAAGAACAGGCCGGTATCGCCGCCATCGGCCAGCGGCTGCTCGGCGTTGATCCCAAAACCGTACTTGTGGCGGCCTTCGCGATCGTCGGCGACGATGTTGGGTGTCGAGCCATGGGCGGCAGCGATGGCGAGCGCCTCCTCGTAGATGCCCATGCGTGCCGTATTGAGGTAGCCGAGCAGCCTTACGATGGTGCCGGTGGTCCAGGGCGAGAGCCGCAGCTCAAGATTCTGGCCGTGCGCGAGCTGGGATGCGTACTCGAGCGTCTGATAATTGGCTCGGACAGGCATCAGATAGAAGCCGTATTTCAGGCTCCAGGCGGGACTGATGTACCCGATCACGAAGCCGTTGGTATAGCCGCGGGTATTGGCCGCGTAATCCCAGGCCGTGTTCGCCCACAGCGACCAATTCAGGAACTCAGTGCGGGCCGCGCCGGCGTAGCGGTTCTGATCGAAGTCATCCGGCAGCGCCATGCGGCCGATCTTGAATTCCAGGCGCGTCGCGGCCTCGGTGCCCGGAATCTGATCCTGGCCGCGATCGATCGCGGCGACGGCGTCACCGAGTGGCAACATGAAGCGCGCAAACAGGCGGGCGATATAGAACTCCTTCTTTATGCCGGAGATGCCCTCGCGCACCACATCACCGTTGGTCAGTCCGGCCAGACCGGTCGCGTTGCTGACGCCCGCGCCGTCGAATTTCTCGATGTCGAGGTAGAGTTGCGCCCAGCTCAGCGGCGCCCAGCCGGTGTAGATCCCGACCGTATTGGTGGCCTCGGTATCGCCACGGGGGTTGAGGCTCAGCGGACCGGAGTAGGGGGAGTAGAGCCGCGACTGATTCTGATCGACCCAGGTGTACTGCGCCCCGAGCAGCATCGGCCACGCACTCGACGCTGCCGGCACCGCGACCGGGGCGGGCGCATTCGTGACCTCGGAATCGGCGGCACCCACCACGCGCGCAACAAGTAGCCCCAGCCAGAAGCTCCAGCCCACGCGTGCCCGCAACACGATGCCGGGGCCGGCGCGAGTGCCAACGCTGGTTCGTCGACGCCCCGCGACTGATGGACGCGGCGGGCGCGTCCGTGAGGTTGCCGCTGCCAAATGCTGGCAGGCCGGAGCAGCGGAGGGCATTAACGATGCTACGACCGGCGAGCCCGCTTGCGTGCCGGGCGTTTCCTGGATGCCGGCTTCCTTGACGGCCGCTTCACGGTGCCGCGTTTCGCGGCGCCT
>DATAJH010000049.1:0-29882 GCA_036262215.1 Steroidobacteraceae bacterium | reverse complement strand
GGCAGCAGCGGGGCTTCGGGTGTACGGGGCCGGGCGGGCACCAGCGGCAGGCTGGCTCAGCGCCGCGAGGCTGGATGCTGCGCTGGCCGAGATTGCGCAGCGCTATGAGGGCATCTCCGCCGCACATCCGCTGGCCGATCTGCGCGCCATCAATCCGGCGGCACGGTTCCGGCTGAGCGCACCGCTCGCTACTCCTGAGGTGCTGATCGATGCGGTCACCGCCGGCGATCCGCAGGCGCTCAAGAACGCGCTGCAGGATCTCGGTCTGCGCGACGTGGCCGTGTTCTCCAACGATGTCGGCGGCTGGCTGCCGCTGGATCAGATCGCGCGCGCCGCCAGCCTCACGCAGCTGCGCTTTGCCCGGGCGTCGATGCCCAGGACACGCGCCGGACCGGTCGCCACGCAGGGTGATTTCGCGCAAGGCAGCGCCGCCATTCGTGCCAGCTATCCAAGCCTGACCGGTGCCGGCATCACCGTCGGTGTACTGTCCGACAGTTTCAACTGCTACCAGATCTACGCCACCAACGGCGTGCCCGCGTCCGGATTCAACGGCTACGCCTCCAATGGTTTCACCGCGACCTACGCCACCGACCAGATGACCGGCGCACTGCCGGCGGGAGTCAGCGTGCTCGAGGAGGCGTCGTGCCCTGAGTATGGTCAGCCGGAGCAACTGCCATTTAGCGATGAAGGCCGGGCACTGCTGCAGATCGTGCACGCAGTGGCGCCAGGCGCGAGGCTCGCATTCCACACCGCTGCAAACAGCGAGGCCGACTTTGCCAGCGGCATCATCGCTCTGCAGCAGGCCGGGGCCAAGATCATCGACGACGATCTCGGCTATCCGGATGAGCCGTTTTTCCAGGACGGCGTGGTCGCGCAGGCGATCGATCAGGTGACGGCTGCAGGCGTGGCCTACTTCTCCTCGGCCGGCAACGACGCGCGAGTATCCTACGAAAACGCGGCGCCGGCGTTTCCGGTGACTTCCCCCAGCGGCCCCAACGCCGGCGAGCAGCTGCTGAATTTCGACCCTTCCGGGGCCACCACCGCAACCTCGCTGCCGGTGACGATTCCCGCATTGTTTCCGGGCGAATTCGTCGCGCTGATCGTGCAATGGGATCAACCCTACGTGACCGGTGCCCCGGGCAGCGGCGGCGCCACCAGCTCGATCAATCTTTGCGTTAGCGGCGCGCCTGGCGGTGACCAGATCGATTTCCAGCCCGTCACCAGTGCCGTCACCTGCACCGGCGCGAACGCCACCGGCGTGGATCCGGTGCAGCTGCTGATTATTGGCAATCCGGCCAATGCCACGGCATCGACGCCCGCCGAATCACTGAGCGTTTCGATCGGTCTGGCGAACGGCCACGCACCCGGATTGATCAAACTGGCACTCGACGGCGATGGCGCCGCGGTATCGATCAATGCTTTTGCGACCAACAGTCCGACGATCCAGGGTCATCCCAGCGCCGCGGGCGCCATGGCAGTCGGGGCGGCCTTCTTTTTCCGCACGCCGCTATGCGGTACGGCACCGGCAGTACTCGAGTCGTTTTCATCGGCCGGTGGCGATCCGATCCTGTTCGGGCCTAGCGGCGCGCGGCTGGCCGCGCCGCTGCTGCGCCAGAAGCCGGACTTCGTCGCCCCTGACGGCGTGAACGACACCTTCCTCGGATTCTCGCTGCAGACCTACGGCCTGCCGAGCAACACGCTCGACACCATGATTGCCGCATGCCAGAACGATGCCTCGTACCCGAATTTCTTCGGCACTTCGGCCGCGGGGCCGCATGCCGCCGCCGCCGCGGCGCTGATGTGGCAGGCCAACCCGGCGCTCACCGCGGCACAGATCGATGCCGCCCTGGAGAACAGTGCGCTGGTCATGGGCGCAGGGCTGAACAACGACAGCGGTTATGGCTTGATACAGACCAACGCCGCACTGGCGCTGCTGCCGCCGGCGCCACCGTCGATCGCGGTGAGCCCGGCGGCCGTGACAGCTGGAGGCTCCGCGACCTTGAGCTGGTCGTCGATCAACACCAGCAGTTGCGGCGCTTCGGGCAGCTGGAGCGGCGCGCAGCCCACGAGCGGCAGCCAGGGCGTCACAACCACCGCGACCGGTAGCTACACCTACACGCTGACCTGCACCGGGCCGGGCGGCAGCAACACCAATTCAGCGGTGCTGACCGCAATGGCGGCAAGCAAGGCCTCCGGCGGCGGCGGCAGTCTCGATGCGATCTGCCTGCTGGCATTATGCGGCGCACTGCTGCTGCGCCGGCGTGCGCCGGGGCAGCAGCCGCAGTCGTGATGCCCGCTTCCAGTGACGAGCCGGCGGTGCTCGAGCCGGCGCTCAAGCTCAGACTGATCGGAAAATCAAACGGTGTCGGGCTGTCGCGCGACCTTGAGCTGCTGGCCGGCGCGCTCGCCGCCTGCGGCTGCGAGGTGACGCAGCAGGTCTGCGAGCGACGCGACCGCAAGCGCCGGCGTTCGCTGCTGACGCGACTCGCGATGCGGATCGGCCGCTGGCGCAGTGCCGGGCCGCGCCCGCCGTTCGACGCCAACATCATGCTCGAGCACATCTGGCCGCAGTTCGTGCAGCAAGCGCGTTGCAATGTGCTGGTGCCCAATCCCGAGTGGTTCGATCGCCGCGACCTCGCCATGCTGGGCATCGCCGATCGCGTCTGGGCCAAGACCGCCTACTCCGAACAGCTGTTCGCAGCGCGCGGCTGCCAGGTGCTGCGGATCGGTTTCGACAGCGATGATCGCTACCAGCCGCAAGTGCTGCGCCAGCCGCAGTTCCTGCACCTGGCCGGCCGCAGTCCGCTCAAGGGCACGCGGCGCCTGCTGGCGCTGTGGCAGCGCCACCCGCAATGGCCGCGGCTCACGCTGGTGCAGGATACGCCCGAGGGAACTGCCGCCGGTAAGCCGGTCGCCGCCAACATCATCCATGCCCACGGTTTCCTCAGCGACCAGGAGCTGCGCACGCTGCAGAACGCGCATCGCTTCCACCTGTGTCTTTCCGAGGCCGAGGGCTGGGGTCACTACATCGCCGAGGCCATGAGTGTCGGTGCACTGACCTTTACCTGCGATGCGCCGCCGATGAACGAACTGGTCGGCGCCGAGCGCGGCATGCTGGTGGGCGCACGCCTCGGCGAGCAACACAATCTGGCCAGGATTGCGCGCTTTGATGAGGCCGCGCTGGAGGCCGCGATCGAGCGCTCGCTGGCGCTGAGCGCGGCGCAGCTCGACGCGATCGGCGCCGCCGCGCGGCACTGGTTCCTGGCCAACAAGCACGGTTTCGTGGCGCGCGTACAAGCTGCGGTCGCCGACATCGGTCGCGCCTCGCATGGCGCAGTTCGGCGTGGATGAGCGTTGAACCCGCGGCCGCTAGCGGTGCGCTTCGGGGCCCTGGGCGACATGGTGATGCTCACGGCTGCCATTCGACATCTGCATGCGCGCTTCGGTCAGCCGGTGGATGTGCTGGCCGCCGCCGACTGGACGCGGCCGCTGCTGCGCGGCCAGCCAGGGGTCGGGGAGATCTTTCTGCTCGCCAGCCGCAAGCCCGCCTACTGGCTGAGCCCGGCGCAGCAGCGGCTGGTGCGCGCGCTGCGCGCGCGCGGGGCCGGGCCAACATGGCTGTTCGATCACGACAATCGCAAGGTCTGTCACCTGCTGCTGCGCGCCGGCTGGACGCCGCAATACTGGTGTCACCACGAGGATCTGCCCGGGCTTGCGGGCTCGCATTTCTGCGATCGATGGTTGCGCTTCGCCTATCGTAATCCCGCGGTGCTGGGCGGTGCCGACCTGCCGCCGGCGGCGGCCGATGCCTTCGGTGAGTTGATCGTCACCGCCGGGCAGCGGGCGGAGGTGGATGCGTGGTCGCGGGCCAGTCCATGGGCGGGGCGGCCATTGATCCTGATCCAGGCCGGCAACAAGCGCACCATGCGCCGCGGCCTGCGCCGCCGGCGCAGCAACTCCAAGTACTGGCCGGAGGAGAACTGGGCGCAGGTGCTGCGCGGCCTGCGGGCGCTGCATGCCGATCACGCGATTCTGCTGCTCGGCGTACCGCAGGAGTCCAGCCTCAACCAGCAGATCCTGCAACTGGCCGGCATTGGCAACGCCTACGACGTGGTGCACGAATTATCAATATCAAGGCTGATCGGTCTGGCCGGGCGTGCCACCGGCATGGTGTCGGTGGATACCGGGCCGGCGCATCTGGCGGCTGCGGCAGGCTGCACGGTGGTGGCCATGTTCGGCACCAGCGAGCCCTTCATGTACGCGCCGCGCGGACGGACTGCCGTGGTCGAATGCGTAGTCGGGGAATACGAAGGACGACGCTCGATGCGGTACATTACCCCGCAGCAGGTGCTGGCCGCGTGGCAACGGGCGGTGCGCGCCGGCCCACAGCGCGGGTAAATTGCCGATGTCCTCACCGCTCACGTTCCCAATCAGCCTGGTCGTCATCACGTACAACGAGGCGGCCAATATCGCGCGCTGTCTCGACAGTGTAAGCGTGGCCGCCGAAAAGATCGTGGTCGACTGCGGCAGCGACGACGATACCCGCGCCATTGCCGCATCCCACGGCGCCCGGGTGATCGAGCAGCCGTGGCTCGGCTTCGGTGCGCAGCGCAACTTCGCCAGCGGCCTGGCGCACTACGACTGGATTCTGTCGCTCGATGCCGATGAGGCGCTGACGCCGGAACTGACAAGCGCGCTGCAGCATGGTCTGCCGCAGTTGCTGACATCGCAGGCCGCGGCCGGCGTGCTGTTCCGCACCGCCTGGTTCATGGGTAAGCCGCTGCGCTGGTACCGTTTCATGGTGCGCGAGCGAAAACCGCGCATCTATCATCGCCAGCGCGCGCGCTGGAGTGAAGCCCGGGTGCACGAGTCATTGCAGTACAGCGGCGCGGAGGTCGCGTTCCAACCGCCATTCATGCACTACCTGAATCCCACGCTGGTGCACATGCAGCTCAAGTATCTGCGCTATGCCGAACTCAAGGCGCTCGACTGGCGCGACCACGGGCGCGCCACCCGACCCTACGAGTGGCCGCTGGTATTTACGCTGACTTTCGTCAAGGACTACCTGTTCCGGCTGGCGATACTGGACGGATGGCGCGGCTGGGTGGCGGCCTACATGGCGGCGCACTACGCAGTGTATAAGCGTATGCGATTCTATGAGATGCGCTACTTTGCGGGATCGGTAGCGCTGGCCGACGAAGAATTGCGCGCGCATAAGCTGCAGCGCTGATATCGATCGCGCGGAGGCAAGGCGTGCCGGCACCGTTGGTTCCCTACATCGCGATCGCGCTGTCGATCATGCATTTTGCGCTTGCCGCCGGCGTCACCCTGCACGTGCTGGCGCACAACCGCAATCCCGGTTCGGCCGTGTCCTGGATCGGGCTCGCCTGGCTGTCGCCGGTGGTCGGCAGCGTGCTGTATCTGTTCCTGGGCATCAACCGCGTGCGGCGGCGCGCCCGCACCGTCGCTGCCGCGGTGTCCGACCCGGCAGTCGTCGAATCCTCGCGGGCGCCTCCCGGCTGCGAGCATCTGGCTGGCCTGGAACTGGCGGCTCGCCGCATAAGTCGGCGCAACATCCAGCCCGGCAATGCCATCGCCATGCTGGCCAATGGCGACGCCGCCTATCCGCAGATGATTGCGGCAATCGAGGGCGCCACGGCGAGCGTTGCGCTATCGAGCTATATCTTTCGCGCCGACGAGGCCGGTCATGATTTCATCAATGCGCTGACCGCGGCGCACCGGCGCGGTGTCGTAGTACGCGTGCTGATCGATGGCTATGGAGGCGGCTACCTGCGATCGGTTACGTATCGAAAGCTGCGCCACGCGGGAATCGCGGTCGACCGGTTCATGCACTCGGTGTTGCCATGGCGCATGCCGTTTCTCAATCTTCGCAGCCACCGAAAAATCCTCTGCGTCGATGGCCGCATCGCCTTCACCGGCGGATTGAACATCGGCGCCGAAAACGTGCTCGCGCGTCATCCCCGTCACCCGGTGCTCGACACGCACTTCCGCTTCGACGGGCCGGTGGTCGCACAGTTGTGCGAGGCATTCGCCGGACAGTGGTACTTCACCACCGGTGAAACGCTGGCGGGCCCGGCATGGTTTCCCGGGACCGAGCCCATCGGCGACAGCCTGGCGCGCGCGGTCACCTCAGGTCCCGATCAGGACCTGGAGAAAATCGAGCTGCTGGTGCTGGAAGCGATCGGCTGTGCACGCTCTTCGATCCAGATCATGACCCCGTATTTTCTTCCGGACGATCGCATCATCACCGCCCTGGCGCTGGCGGCGATGCGCAATGTGGAAGTGGACATCGTGCTGCCGGAACACAGCAACCACCCGACGGTCGACTGGGCGATGCGCGCACACATCGGGCCACTGCTGGCAGCCGGCTGCCGCATCTGGACTCACGCCCCGCCGTTCGATCATTCGAAACTGCTGGCGGTGGACCAGGTGTGGTGCTTCGTCGGCAGCGCCAATTGGGATATGCGCAGCTTCAGGCTGAACTTCGAGATCAACGTCGAGGTCTACCACTCGGCTCTGATCGGGCAGGTGAGCGCAAAAATCGCTGCCAACCAGACTACCCGTCTGACCGCGGCCGACCTCGAGCGGCGTCCGCTGCCGAGCCGGTTGCTCGATAATGCCGCGCACCTGATGCTGCCGTATCTGTGATTACAGCTGTGGATACAGCGGCGCGGCGTATCATTTGTGCGGCTCCAGCGCCTCGATCTGGTCCATGATACGGTTCATGCGGGCTATCAATGCCCGATACGGCGCGGGCGTTGCCATGTCGATGCCGGCACGCTTGTAGATCTCGTACGGATAGTCCGAACCGCCGGCCCGCAGCATGGTCAGAAACCGTTCGCGCGCCGGCGCGCCTTCCTTCAGGATAGCGTCGGTCATGTAGGCCGCACCCGCGATCGACGTCGCATACTGATAGACATAAAAATTCCGGTAGAAGTGCGGGATGAAGGCCCACTCGATGCAATACGCAGGATCGATCTTCATGACGCCGTCCGCTTCGCCGTAGTACTTGCGCAGCAGGCCGCAGTACATCTGGCTCATGCGCGCGCCCGATAGCGCATGACCGGCCTCCTGCTCCTCGTGAATGCGCAGCTCGAACTCGGCGAACTGCACTTGTCGGAAAAAAGTAGTGCGGATCTGATCCAGGGCCACGCCCAGGTAATAGAGCCGCTCCGTTTTCGAACGGGCGTGGGCCACCATGTAGTCGATCAGCAACATCTCATTGCCGATCGAGGCCGATTCGGCGATGAAAAGCGAATAGTTCGCCTTCTCGAACGGCTGCGCATCGTGCACCAGCAGCGTGTGCACCGCATGACCCCACTCGTGCGCGATGGTTGACAGCGACTGGTAGTCGTCGTTGTGATTGAGCAGCAGATACGGATGCACGTCGTAGGCGCCGCCGCTCATGTAGCCGCCCGCCGCCTTGCCCGGGTGCGGGTAGACGTTCATCCAGCGTCCGGCAAAGCCCCGGCGCAGCAATTCGAGATAATCCTCTCCCAGCGGCTGCAGCGCCTCGAGCGTGATGCGTTCAGAGTCCGCGACGCTGAAATTAGGCGCCGGCCGCAGTGCGAACAGCGGCGGATAATTGTCGTAATAGCGTAGCGCTCCGTTGATACCAAGCAGGCGCTGGCGCAGGTGCAGATAGCGATGCAGGCTCGGCAGCGCGGCATTGGTCTCATCGATCAGCGTACGGTACACGCCGACCGGCATATCCTCGGCGAACTGCGCCGCCTCGAGCGAACTTGCGAAATTGCGCGCCCGGGCGCTGAACACATCGCCCATCACCCGTGCGGTGAGCAGGGCACCGAGGGTGCTCTGGTAGCGGTTCCAGGCGCCCCAGAAGGCTTCGAACACCAGCTTGCGATCAGCGCGGTTGGCCGACTGGCGATATTTTTCGTAAGCCGCCGGATCCAGCCGCACCTTGATGCCGCCGGACAGCGTCACCGTCGGCAACGGCATTTCGCCTTCGGCCAGCAGTGAGCGCACCGTCGCGGGCTGCTGCAGCACCGTGCCGGCGCCGGCCAGCACGCCTTCTGCCTGGTCGCCGAGCGTATGGGGCGCGGCACGCAGCGTGTCATTGAGGAGGAAATCAAACCGCTGTGCCAGCGCCGGGCTGTCTGCCAGGAAGCGCTGTACCGTGTCGACACCCAGCGCGATGATCTCCGGTGCGAACCAGGAGGTTTTCTGTGCGATGAGTGTCCGCAGCGACTGACTCTGCTGACGGCGCTCCTGATTGACCGCAACCCGCAGATCCTCGTCGGCCTTCAGACTGGCATAGACCGACAGGCGTATCGATTCGCGTCTGACGGCGCTGATGGCATCGAGCGCGGTGAGCATCGTCGTGGCATTGCCGCCGAGACTGCCCTTATAGGCTGCAAGCGCTTCGGCGGCGGCCTGCGCGTGCGCGTAGGCGTCGTCCCAGGCCTGGGGCGTTGCGTACAGGTCGGACAGATCCCACATGCCGGCCGAGGCGGCGGCATCGACCCGCTCGGCAGGGGCGGCGGCTCGCGCCGGCGCGCCATGCAGCAGCAGGTACGCGACCACAGCCACAAGTGCGGCGCGTCGCGCCAGGCCATGCACCGGCGGGTCCATCGTAGGCGCGGCATAGCTGTTCATTATTCTGCCCGGGTGGTCTGGCGCCGGCACGATGATATCAAACACGCGCCGGCCAGGGCGCGGGCGCTGGCAGCTCGACGGACAATCGCGGCATCGGTCGGCTATATTGCATCCCATGGCTTCTTCCGACAGCGATAATCCGCGCCCGCCCTGCGCGCACGCCCAATTCGATGTCGGGGACACCGACGATTCGCTGGCGCGCATGGTCGAGAGCGGCGCCGAGTTCGGTGACATCTATCGCGTGCATGCGCCCGGTCGCAACAGCGATACCTGGATCGTGGCCGATCCGGAAACCATCAAGCGCGTGCTGGTGTCCAATCACCGCAACTACACCATCGGCCGGGGCCTGGACCGCGTCCGGCTGCTGGTCGGCAACGGCATCATCGTCAGCGAAGGCGAGGTCTGGAAGCGCCAGCATCGCATGATGCAGCCGATGTTCCAGCGTTCGCGGGTCGAGCGCTTCGGTGCATTGATCGCCGACGTCAGCCGCCGCCGGCTGGCCGGATGGGAGGAAAGAGCCGCCAGTGGCGAGCTGCTCAATGTGACCCGCGAGACCAGCGAGGGCGCGCTCGAAGTCGTGTTGCGTGCGACCCTTGGCGCCGATCTGGACCGCCTGGTGGCGGATCTTGGCGCCAATCCGTTCGCCCTGCTCACCGAGGAAAGCGTACGCGATCTGCGCTTTGCCTATCGCTTCCGGCAACTCGGCCGGCACATCGAGGCGGTGATCGCGCGACGTGAAGCGGCGGCCACGGACGATGCCGCCGGCGACGGCGACTGGCTGGGGATGATGATGGCGGCGCGCGATCGCAGCGACGGCAGCGCCATGTCGCATCGGGAGCTGATCGACGAAGTGATGTCGATCATCGTCGCCGGGCACGAAACCACCGCCGCCGTTCTCAACTCGGTGTGGTACCTGCTGTCGCAGCATCCGGCAATCGAGGCCACGCTGCATGCCGAGGTCGATGCTATCGAGCTGCCCGATCTGCGGCTGGCGAGCGTCGCCTCGCTGAAATACACGCATCAGGTGATCCTGGAGGCGATGCGCCTGTATCCGCCGGTGTGGGTGCTGACGCGCCGTTGCCTGCACGCCGACCACCTGGCCGGTTACAGCGCACCGGCCGGGACCGATGTTTTCATGAGCCCATACGTGGTGCAGCGCGATCCGCAGCACTGGCCGGAGCCGGAAGCATTTCGACCCGAGCGCTTCGATCACGGTGCGGATTCCGCGGCGCATCGGTTTGCCTATATTCCGTTTTCGGCCGGACCACGGCATTGCGTCGGCGAGACTTTCGCGACATACGAAATGGCCATTCATATCTATCACGCGGCGCGCGGCTTCCGGCTGCGCTGTGGTGAGGGCGGACCGAGGGAAATGGAAGCGCGCATCAATCTGCGCATGCGCGAGGATGTGCTGATGAGTGTCGAGCGGCGCGGCTGAGCGCCCGCGCGCTACCAGCTACCGACGCTGGGCATCGACAGCCATGGTTCCTGCGGCGGCAGCGCGGCGCCTTTCTGCAGCAGCTCGATCGATATCAGGTCCGGCGAGCGCACGAATGCCATCCTACCGTCGCGCGGCGGGCGGTTGATCGTCACGCCGCGCTGCATCAGCAGGCGGCAGGTGGCGTAGATGTCGTCCACCTCGTAGGCCACGTGACCGAAATTGCGGCCGCCGGTGTAGGTCTCCGGATCCCAGTTGTAGGTCAGCTCGATCTGGGCGTCCTCATCGCCGGGTGCGGCAAGATACACCAGCGTGAAGCGCCCCTTCTCATTGCTCATGCGCTTCACTTCATGCAACCCCAACGCATCGCAGTAGAACTTGCTGGAGGCGTCCAGATCAGCCACGCGGACCATGGTGTGCAGGTATTTCATCATCACATTCTACGTGAGCTGAGCGCTTCCGTAAGCGCCTGCCTGACCTGCCCGACCACCCCGGCCCAATCGCCGAACGTGGTCTGCCTGAACAGCCGCGCGGTCGGGTACCAGGGCGAATCGGAGCGCCCGCGCAGCCAGCGCCAGCAGGGGGCGTAGCGGTTCATGACCCACACCGCTTTGCCCAGCGCTCCCGCCAGGTGCACCACCGCCGTGTCGACCGAGATCAGCAGGTCCAGATTGGCCAGCAGCGCGGCGGTGTCTGCGAAATCGGTCAGCGATTCGCCGTGGCGGACGATGGCCGGCATGCTCGCGAGATTGATCGAATCCGCGGGCGCCATTTCGCGCTGCAGGCTGATGAATTCTGCGTCCAGATCCAGCAGCGGCTGCAGTGCGGCCAGCGGCAGATCGCGCGCGTAGTTGATCGGTGGCCGATGGCGGCCGGCCCATACCAGTCCCACCCGCGGCCTGGTTTTTATGCCAAGGCGCGACTTCCAGCGCGCAACGCGTGCCGGGTCCGGGTGCAGGTACGGGATGGCCGCCGGAATGTTTTCAACGGTGGTCCCAAAGGCCAGCGGCAGGCTCATGACCGGGCAGTACAGATCGTGCGGTGGCAGCGGTGCTGAGTCCGGCACGATCTGCGCAACGCCCTCGAGGGTGCGCATGACTTCCAGCAGCGCGGCCGGCAGCCGCAGCAGCACGCGCGCGCCGCGGCCGGCGAGCAACGGCACGTAGCGTATGAATTGCAGCGTGTCACCCAGCCCCTGCTCGTGCAGCACCAGGATGGTCTTGCCGGCCAGCGAGCTGTCGCCGAGCCACAGTGGCGCTGTGCTGGCGGGCCGGTGGTCTTTGAACGGCGCGATGCTCCAGCGAATCTCCAGTCCCTGAAACCCTTGCGGCAACAGGCCCTGCGCCAGCAGCAGGCAGCTGCGGTTATTGACGGCGAACGGCAGTTCGGGCTCGATCCGCAGCGCCCGCGCAAGGCACTCCAGCGCCTCGGCGTTGCGATCCAGGCCGGCCAGGGCAACCGAGCGCCCGACGAGTAGCGCTGGGTCTGCCGGCCGCTGCGCCACCAGGCGGTCAAAGCGGGCCAGCGCTTCGGGATAGCGGTGCAGGTAGTTCAGCGCTTCGCCAAAGCACATCTGTGCTTCCGCTTCACGGCCCAGGGTCTCGAACAGCCGCCCGAGGTTGAAGTAGGCATCGATATTGCGCGGCTCGATCTGCAGGATCGCGTTGAAACACTCCACTGCTTCCGCCGGCCGATGGAGAAGCTTCAACGCCTGTCCGCGACACATCCAGGCCTCGACGTGCCGGGGGTCGATGGCGATGGCCCTGGCGTACCAATCCACGGCGATCGCCGACTGCCCCAGGTGCGCGAGCGCAATCCCGCCGTTGACCAGCGCGATGACATTGACCGGATCGATCTGCAGCGCCTGCCTGAAGCAAACCAGGGCCGGCTCGATCTGGCGCAGATGCCCCAGCAACAGGCCCCGATTGTTGAGTGCGGCGACGTTGTTCGGGTCACGCTCGACGATCCTGGTGAAACATTCCAGCGCCCGCTGCCGATCGCCGCTGGCTAATGCCGCCCGGCCTTGCTCCATCAGGGTTTGCAGCAGTGGCATAGGTTCAACAGCGCGGGCGACCGCGGCGATAGCTAAGGATCGAAGAAGCTGGCGTCGACCGGCTTGTGCTCCAGGATTTCCTGGCGCGTCAACCCCTGCAGCTCATGCGGGAATACCAGCCAGTCATTGGTCTGACGAACGAAATAGTCGGGCATGATGGCGCTGCGGTTGCGTTCCGGCTTGTAGTATGCGGTCGCAATCCGGATCTGGCCGGGCAGGTTGCGTCGGCAACGGTTGCTCAGTTCGCGCATGATCGCTTCGATGCTGCGCCCGGAGTCGAACACGTCATCCACCAGCAGCAGCTGGTCCTCGGCCGACAGCCGCGACACCAGGTAGTCCAGCGCGTGCACCCGAACCGTCTTGGCCTGATGGTCGATACCGGAATAAGAGGAGGTTCGGATAGCGATGTGATCGGCGTGTATGCCGTGGTATTCGAGCACTTCCTGCACCGTGATGCCGATCGGCGCGCCGCCGCGCCACACGGCCACCAGAAAGGTGGGCCGAAAGCCGCTGCGAACGATTCTGGTCGCGAGCTCGATCGAGTCGCGCAGCAGCGACTCAGCCGAAATAAAGACTTTGTCCATCGATGGCAAGCTCCGCAGGCCGCAGGGGCGTGGTTGTAGAAGGCATTGTCGCTACAGCCGCAAGCCGCCGTCCACGTCAAGGCAACGGCCGGTAAAATAATCGTTCTCAAAAATGAACATCACCGCATGTGCGATTTCCTCGGGCGCGGCTGGGCGCTCGAGCGGCGCCGGCGCAGTGAGCCGCTCCAGCATCTCCATTGCACAACTTACCGCAGCACGCACCACGAAGGATTGTCTAAGCGCGATTAAAACTTTATATAAAACAACAAGTTACAGATATAAAGCCGCGTCCTAGCCGGTGCGGCAGCAGCCGTCCGCTCCTGCTGCAACGCATACGGTGAACCCGGGCCAACGGCTGCGCGCGGCGCTGAAGCTGCAGCGCTGTCGCAATCCCGTCGGCTCCGCCAAAGCGTCGTTCAGGGTAAGATTGCTGCGGGAGCGGCTTGGCCTTGAGCATAAGTATTCGCAGACTCGGGAGGGAAGCGAGCATGTTCAATAAGAATCCCCGGCACTGGGTGACATTGATACTGGCATCGACGGCGGCGGCAGCGGGCCTGTCCGCTGCGCACGCAGACACCAACGCCCAACCACAGATTCCGATCTGCGATAAGAAGATCGGCACGCTGGCGGTGACCGAGCCGGAAAATCCGTGGTGGACCGCGATGCAGCTGGATTCGCCGGCGGCGCTGATCAAGGTGTACGTGTCGCAGTCCAAGTGCTTCACGCTGGTGGACCGCGGCAAGGGCCTGGCGGCGGCCAAGGCCGAACGCGAGCTGGCCTCGAGCGGCGAGGAGCGTGTGGGCTCGAACATCGGCAAAGGGCAGATGAAAGCCGCCGACTACGTGCTGGTGCCGGACATCGCCAACCGCAACGGCAACGCACAGGGCACCAATGTGGGCGGCGCGCTCGGCGGCATGCTTGGACATGGGTTCGGCGCGATGCTGGGAGGCATCAGCCTCAAGAGCAAGACTGCGGACGTGGTGCTGACGCTGACCGACGTGCGCTCCACCGAGCAGCTGGCGCTTGAGCAGGGGCACGCCAAGAAGACCGACCTCGGCTGGATGGGAGGCGGCGGTCTCGGATTCATGGGCGGGTTCGCGGCCGCGGGCGCCAGCAGCTACTCCAATACCGAGATCGGGCAGGTGGTCGCGATGGCTTACCTGGACGCCTACACCAAAATGGTCAACGATGTGAAGAACCAGGCGCCCGATGCAAAGGCGGACAACGTCCAGCAGGCGGTCACCATGGCCAAACCCAGCAAGCTCTACACCAGCCCGGACCTGAAATCCAAGGTGGTGCGCGATCTTGATGCCGGAATGATGCTGTATCCGACCGGTGACAAACAGGGCGTGTGGTGGAAGGTCAACGACGAGCTCGGCAATGAGGGCTGGGTGGTGTCGACCATGGTGCAGCTGTCGAAATAACGCCGCTGCGCGGGCGAGCCTTGAGGCTGGAGGCGATCAATTGGGCTGAACGCCCTGGTTCTTCAATGCCTCGAGGCCGGCCAGATCGATGCCGGACACGGCGGCTTTCAATTCATCGATGTTCGCAGCGTTGCCGGAAACGTCGACCGAGAATCGCTCGCCGACCACCACGCCGTAATCGCCGAAGTTGCCGCGCGTGTCCCATTTTTCATGCACCAGATGCCCGCCGCTCTTATAGGTTTTGTCGTAACCGGTGTCGGTTTCAGTGTCCTGCTCCACGCCGGCCCAGCCTGAGGCCAGTCCAACCAGGCCCTTGAGCGATCCGGTATCGGTGATCTTAAGGCTCAGCTGGTGCTGAGCGTCATCGGAATAGGTTGCGGTAGCTTTGGAGACCTGCATCCCCAGGGCACCGCTTCGATCGACCGACATCTGGGTGCGTTTCAGCCCCACCAGCGTGTCGGGCACGAACGGCTTGAGCTGATCGGGCGGCAGCGATTCGACTTTGCCGCCGCTGCCCACGGCGGCGCCGATCATCTGGCCGACCGCGCTGGCCTGGGCGCCTGGATCGCCCGACTTCTGCGCCGCGTCGACCTGCTTGCTGGCGTCCGCCATCTTCTTGGTCCAGGCCTGCAGGGCGGCCCCAGTGGTGCCGGGCGCGAACTCGCCGCTGGGGCGGGAGTAACTCGGAGGCGCATAGCCGGTCAGACCGCGGCCTATCCCCAGGCCCAGCCCGGCGACCGAGCCCACGATCAGGGCGAGCACCCAGCCGACGATGATGGCCACGATGATGGAAACCGCGGTGTAGCCGATGGCCTTGTCAGGCGGGCACTTCATCGTGAACGGCAAGCCCATGTTCAGCAGGTAGATGCTGTAGATGCCGCCGGCCAGTGCTGCAATCAGGCCGAGACCGGGAATGATGCCGAGGATGGATGCAACCCAGTACGCTGTGTAGGCATAGGCGACGGTCTTGAGCGCCTGCACGCGGTTTTTCTCGGCGCCGAAGGAGGGTGCCAGCGCGTCCACGATCAGCGCCACAATATATGTTCCCACCAGGGCCAGCACATAGGTCAGGACGGCTGTGGTGATTCCGGCGGCGATGGGAACGCGAAACGAGCCGAGGAAGGGTACCGAGACGCCGATGAGCGTCGATGACAGAAAACGCACGATCGCCGGTATCGCCGCCAGGATGAGGATGTAGCCGGAGTACAGGCCGCCGACCGTATCGGGTTCCGCCGCAACTACCGGCCATTCGGTGCGCGGCGTCACCAGCATCGATTTGGCGCGTCCTATGATCTTGTTGATATCCACAGCCGTTCTCCCTGATCCGATACGGTTTTTAATGGTATTGCGCGGCCAGAATCCGGCCGCTCACGCTAATGCAGGCTAAGCTCTCCAGCCCTCCCTGCGCCTGAATCCTAGCCTCCGTGTGGGGCCGGCCGCAAATGCCGGCCCGGGCGCGGCCGGTCACCGGCCCATGAAGGGGGAATTTCAAGGCGGGCGACGCGTTGACGCGCGTGCCTGGAGTGAGCACAGTAGCCGAATCTTCTGGAGGTGCGGGTAATGAGACGCGTGCTGGCATCGATGGCAGCCACAGCGCTGGCGTTCGCCGTGCAGGCCGCCGGGCTGCCATACAATGAGAGTGCGGACGCAGCCGCGGATCTGCAACGCGCGCTGGCCGCGGCGCAGGCGAATCGGAACGACGTGTTGCTGGTGTTCGGCGCCAACTGGTGTCCCGATTGCCGCGAACTGGATAAGGCGCTCAACGGCAGCAGTCACGCGCTGATCGCCGGGCGCTTCCAGGTGGTGAAGATTGATGTCGGCAGGTTCGACAAGAACCTCGACGTCGCCAACCAATACGGTAATCCGATCAGGATGGGAATTCCTGCGGTGGTGGTACTGACCGCCGACAACCACATCGTGTATTCGAGCAAGGCCGGCGAACTGGCGAATGCGCGCAAGATGGGGCAGACGGGGATCTTCGATTTCCTGTCGAGCCATGTAGCCGCGGCGAACTGACGTCGCGTGCCCGGTGGACGTCTATGATTTCACCGTCAGGAGCATCGACGGCAGCGAGCAGAGCCTCGCCGCCTATCGCCACCAGGTCATGCTGATCGTCAACGTGGCCAGCAAGTGCGGCTTCACGCCGCAATATGCCGGACTGGAAGCGCTGTATCGCAAGCTTCATGGCCGCGGTTTCAGCGTACTGGGCTTTCCCTGTGATCAATTCGGACAGCAGGAGCCGGGTGATGAGAGCGCGATCAAGCGCTTCTGCGCCCAGAGCTACGACGTCACGTTTCCGATGTTTGCCAAGATTGAAGTCAACGGTGCGGGCACGCATCCCCTCTACCAGTATCTCAAGCAGCAGCAGCCGGGGATTCTGCGCAGCCAGGCCATCAAGTGGAATTTCACCAAGTTTCTGATCGACCGACAGGGCCTGGTGCTCAGGCGCTACGGTTCGGTGGACAAGCCCGAATCGATCGAGCCTGACGTCGACGCGCTGCTAGGCTGACTGCCGGGGCGCAAGGAGCGGTAGACATGAAGGTGGGATTCATCGGCCTGGGTCGCATGGGCGCGGCCATGGCCGCCAATCTGCTCAAGGCCGGGCACGAGGTCACGGTCTACAACCGCAGTGCCGACAAGGCCCAGGCGATGGCGACGCTGGGCGCTCGGGTTGCCGCCCGCGTAGCCGATGCCTGTCGCGCTGAGGCCGTGATCACGATGCTGGCCAACGATGAGGCGGTGCACAGCGTGGTGTTCGATGATGCCGGCGTACTGGCCAGCGCTGAGCGCGGCGGCCTGCACATCAGCATGAGTACCATCAGCGTCGGCTTGTCGGCGCGGCTGACCGCGGCCCACACCGCCGCCGGGCAACGTTTCGTTGCAGCGCCGGTGTTCGGTCGGCCGGAAGCCGCCGCTGCCGCGCAACTGTTCATTGTCGCGGCGGGGGCGCGCGCCGCGGTGGATGCGTGCGCACCGCTGTTTTCGGCCATGGGTCAGAAGGTCTTCAATCTGGGTGACGAACCTAGCGCTGCCAATCTGGTCAAGCTCAGCGGCAATTTTCTGATCGCATCGGTGATCGAAGCGCTCGGTGAGGCTATGGCCTTGATTGGCGAGGCCAGGATCGACAAACGCAGCTACCTGGAGTTGCTGACATCGACGCTGTTCAATGTGCCGCTCTATAAGATCTATGGCGGTCTGATCGTGGAGCAGAAGTTCGAGCCTGCCGGTTTCGCTGCGCCCCTGGGATTAAAGGACATCCGCCTGACGCTGGCGGCGGCGGAAGAACTGCGGGTCCCGATGCCGCTGGCCAGCCTGTTGCGCGATCGATTCCTCACGCTGCTGGCCCGGGGCGGGGAAGCCATGGACTGGTCGGCCATCTCGCAGCTGTCGGCCCTGGACGCCGGCCAGAAATCCGGACTGTCGTAGTACTGCCGGCACTCGCCGGCCATTGCCCTGCCGCCTCGATGCATCCGAGCGCGGCGGTCATTCGTATACATAAGCGAACAACTAATGGCACCGCAGGTGTCGCATTTCCGTCATCCGGAGGTATCCGCTTATGTATTCCTATGTCTGGCGTTGCATTGTGGCGGGGGCGATCGCTTGCGCCATCGCGGGCACGGCCCTGGCTTCCAGTCACCGGGAGGCGCCGTTCATCACCACCCGTCCCAAAGTGGACGGAACCGACTTCTACATGTTCAACAGCTACGAGGCAGGCCGCGCCGGCTATGTCACGCTGATCGCGAACTACCAGCCATTTGAGAGTCCGCAAGGCGGTCCGAACTACTACACGATGGACCCGAACGCGCTGTACGAAATAATGATCGACAACAACGGCGATGGTGCCGAGGAAATCACCTTCCAGTTTCGCTTTACCACCGTCACCAGCGGCCTGTCGGTGATGGCAGGCACCAAGTCGATCCCGGTGCCATTGACCAACATCGGCGCGGTCACTGCCACCGACATGAGTGCGCAGAACGTTGCCGAGACCTACACCCTGACGCAGGTGCGCGGCAATCGCCGCTCCGGCACGGTACAGGTCATCGCCGATGCCAACACCGGTGCTACCAGCTTTACCAAGCCGCTGGACAACATCGGCGCCAAGTCGATCGCCAATTATGCGACCTATGCCGCCAGCTTCATTCACAGCATCGCTATTCCCGGCTGCAGCCTGCCCGGTCGCGTGTTCGTCGGCCAGCGGCAGGACGGCTTCGTGGTCAATCTTGGCGAGACCTTCGATCTGGTGAACATCAAGTACCCGGTGGAAGAGCTGGCACCGATGGGGGTGAATGCGCGGCAGCTGGCGCCTAATTCGCTCGCCGGCTACAACGTCACCTCGCTGGCGCTGGAACTCCCGGCCTCATGTCTGACCGCCGGCACCGATCCGGTCATCGGCGGCTGGACGACGGCGAGCCTGCGCCAGGCCGCGGTGCTGAACCCGCAGCCGCAGAGCAGCAAGAGTGCGGCCAGCGTGGGTCCGGTCACCACTCCGACCGGCGCCTCGGTTGAGGGCGGCGCCTGGAACCAGGTGTCGCGCCTGGGGATGCCGCTGGTGAACGAGCTCGTAATCGGCCTGCCCGATAAGGATCGGTTCAATGCCTCTGCGCCCTCCAACGATGCGCAGTTCGCCGACTATGTGACCAATCCGTCGCTGCCGGTGTTGCTGCAGGTGCTGTTCGGCGCGGCCGGGGTCAAGGCGCCCAATGTCTACCCGCGCACCGACCTGGAGGCGGCATTCCTGACTGGCGTCAGCGGCTTGAACCAGCCGATGAAGGCAACCCCGGCCGAGGAGTTGCGGCTGAACACCAGCACCGCCGTCACGGCGCTGGCTTCGCAGAACGATCTGGGTGTCCTGGGCGGTGACGTCTCGGGCTTTCCCAATGGCCGCCGTCCGATCGACGATGTGGTGGACATCACGTTGCGTGTTGCCATGGGCGTGCTGCTGTCGCCGTTCGATGGCAGCGCGATGGACCCGGATCCCGCTTCGGATGCGTCGCGTCAGCTGCACTACACCGACGGCGCCGAGCCGGTTCCGGCGAACTACCTGGCGGCGTTCCCGTATCTGAACACCGCGCTCGCTGGCTCTCCGACCAGCGCCAACGACTAAGGGGTATTAAGCATGAAACGCAATACCAGCGTCATCGCTGTCGCCGCACTGGCGGCGACAGCCCTGACCGCCTGTGGTGGCGGCAGTCATTCAACCGCGATGTCGTCATCGTCATCTTCGTCCTCATCGTCTTCTTCTTCGTCGTCGTCAGGTGGCGGGTCAGGGGCGCAGCAACTCGACACCGCCCAGGTACTGGCTCAGGCGCAGCAGACGTCGGAGGTCAGCTCACCGTTTCAGGTCAATGACGGCGCGCTGACGCTGACCGATACCAGCGACACCTCGCAAGCGATCACCATCGACGCGATGTGAGCGCGGCTGATGTTCGCAATCACCACCAGCCGTCCTCGAATGATTCGGGGACGGCTGTCGGATTGGCGGCTGCTGTGTGTGCTGCTGCCCGGCATGTTGCAGGTCGGCGTGGCCTGGTCGGAACCGAGTGTGCCCGGCAGCGATGCGCAGGTGCTGGCGGAGCTGCCGGTCGGGGCGCGGCATCAGAGCACGCCGGCACGCGAGCTGACACGCACGCGCCTCGAGCTTGCGCTGCCGCTGGCGCAGTTCTACGTCTCGCGCTCGCGCGCTACCGGCGATCTTCGATATCTGGGATACGCCGAAGCGATGCTGCAGCCGTGGATGCGGCAATCGTCCGTGCCGCCAGCAGTGCTGGTGCTCGACGCCACCATCCTTCAGAGCCGGCACGCATTCGACGCGGCGCTGGGGCTGCTGGATCGGGCGCTGCAGCTGCAACCCGATAATGCGCAGGCCTGGCTCACGCGCGCCACGGTACTGCGGGTACTGGGCCGGTACGACGAAGCCATGGCATCGTGCGCGCGACTGGCGCTACAGGCCGATGCGAGCATCACCGTGCTGTGCACGCAGAGCCTTCGGGGCCTGACGGGCCATCTGCCTGCGGCCTACGCGGCGCTGGTATCGATGCCGCAGCAGGGGCTGGCCGCCGAGGCGCGTGCATGGCGTTATTCCGAACTGGGCGAAATGGCCGAGCGCCAGGGCGACGACCAGGCTGCCGAGCATTGGTTTCGCGAAGGACTGCAGCTGGCGCCCGAGGATTTCTATATGCGAGCGGCCTGCGCCGATCTGCTGCTGCGTCAACGGCGCGCGGCCGAGACGCTGCAGCTGCTGGCCGGCTTCGAGTCGATGGAACCGATGCTGCTGCGCATCGTCGTCGCGCAGCAGCTGCTGGGCGATGGCCGCAGCGCGCGCGATCGCGCCATGCTGACGGCCGCCTTTGATGTCGAGCAGCAGCGCGGCGAGGCGGTGCATCGACGCGAACAGGCGCGCTTCCTGCTCGATGTCGAACAGCAGCCCGAGGCGGCGCTGGCCGCGGCGCAGGAGAACTGGCGCGTGCAGCGCGAGCCGGACGATGTGCTGATATTACTGCGAACGGCGCAGGCCGCTCATCGACCGCAGGCGGCGCTCCCGGCGCTGCTGTTCATGCAACAGGCCCGGCTCGAGGACGTGCGGCTCGAGCCCTACCGGCAGGAGCTGCGATGAGAATCGCGGCAGCGCTGGCGTTGATGCTGCTGCTCAGCCCGGTGGCGCGGGCGCACGTGGCCAGCAACGGCTTCCTGGTGGTGCAGGTGCACGGCCAGCAGCTCAACGGCTCGATCGAGCTGGCGGTGCGTGATGTGGAGCTTGCGATCGGCGTCGATGCCAATCGCGACGGCAAGGTCACCTGGGGCGAACTTCGCGCCGGCGCGCCGCGACTGATGCAGTACGTCGCACAGCATCTGTCCATCGGCGCCCAGGGCAGCAGCTGCGCGATCAGTTTTCAGACGCTCGAGGTCAATGAGCGCGTCGACGGCAACTACGCCTGGCTGCCGTTCACCGCCCGTTGTCCGCGCTCAGTACAACAACTGAGCATTCGCTACCGCCTGATGGATGACATCGACCCGTCGCATCGCGGGCTGCTGACGCTGACCGACGGCGCGACCGCCCAGACCGCGGTATTGGGCGGCAACGGTGCGCCGGCACTGTTTCGCGTCGATGCACCGTCGCGATGGCGGGCGTTCGTCGAGTATCTGCAAGCCGGCATCTGGCACATCTGGAGCGGCATCGATCACCTGCTGTTCCTGTTGTCGCTGTTGCTGCCTGCAGTGCTGCTGCGGCGCAATGGTCATTGGGAGCCGGTGCCACGGGTTCGCCCGGCATTCTTCAGCATCCTCAAAGTAGTCACCGCATTTACGCTGGCGCATTCGATCACGCTGTCGCTGGCGGCGCTGGATGTGGTGCGCCTGCCGAGCCGGCTCACCGAGTCGGTGATCGCCGCCTCGATCATCGTTGCAGCGCTGAATAACATCTTTCCGCTGGTTACCGAAAGCCGCGCCCGCATCGCGTTTGCATTCGGTCTGCTGCACGGGTTTGGATTTGCCTCGGTACTTGCCGACATGGGTTTGCCGCAAGGTGCGCGGTTGCTGAGCCTGCTGGCATTCAATCTGGGTATCGAAACCGGTCAGCTGGCCGTGGTGCTGACGGTCATGCCGATCGTCTACGCGCTACGCTCCGGGGCCGCCTATCGGCGCGCCATCATGCCCTGGGGATCGGCCGTGATCGCAGCCGTGGCGCTGGTCTGGCTGGTGCAACGGGCGTTGTTTCCGACCGGATAGGATTGCTCTGACCCCTCATCAACCTTTGCGCATCGGCACGAATTCAATCGTGACGCCGGGAGCGACCGGGTAGTGCACGAGCTCGCCCGCAACGTAGCCGAGGGCCTGATACAGACGCACCCCGGGCAGCGTTGCCATCATTTCGAAACGCGTGAAGCCGCGCGCACCCGCCTCTGCCTCGCAGCGCTCGAGCAAGGCTCGGCCAATGCCGCGGCGCGCGTAGCCGGGATCGACGAAAAACGCCCGGATCTTGGCGGCGTCGGTCAACGGGTCCAGCGCGCGCGCATCGCGCGCGCTGTGGCTGTCGCCACCGAACAGCGTGCGCCGCCAACTCCAGCCGCCGCAGCCAATGAGCCTGCCTGCGCTCTCTGCGGTCGTCTCGGCGACGAAATAAGTGCCGTCATCGATCAGTTGACTGTCAACGCCGAAGGCACCCTGAAGTGCGCCCTCGATCTGCTCGCGCCGGTAGTCGCCGACGCCGAGTTCACGCGCCGACCGGGCAATCAGCACCTGCAGTGCGGCCCGATCGGCGTGGGCCGCGCGACGCAACTGATATTGCATCAGGCCTGCGCCGACGCGCCCGGTCCGCCCTGCAGCGCAAGCCATCAGTAACACGCTGCGTTCCGGGATCTAGAACCTCTGCGCGAGCTTGAGGGCAAACGTGCGCGGCTGCGCCGGAATGATGTAGGGCTGTGGGTCGAGCACCGGGTTGGTCTGGGTGAAGCGCGTGAGCTGAGCCAGGCGGTCGCCGACGTTGGTCACCATAAACTGCAGTGTCAGTCCCTGTCGTTCGACGCCGGCGGCCAGATCGAGCAGCCCATACGCGGGCACGTTACCGATGATCTGTGCCTCATCAATACGCAGCAGCGGCGTTGTCTGCGATTGGTAGACCCATGAGGCCTGTCCGTACGGCGCCCAGCCGCCCATGGTCGTGAAGCTATAGCGCGCGATGAAGTTGCCCTTGAACTTCGGCGTGATAGGCAGATTAGTGCCGGTCGGCGCCTGCGGTCCGATGAGGACATTGCCGGGCAGGAACGGCTCCGGGGTGTCCTGGGTTGGGCAGTTCGTCACTCCCGGCGAGCCGCAATAGTTCTCGGTCAGCTTCGGATCCAGGAAGGTAAAGTTGGCGCTGAGCTTCAACGGTTTGATCGGCACGAATTCGATCTCGTTCTCGATGCCGGTGATGCGCGCGTTGCCGCCATTCTCTATGATGTTCAGGCTGTTGGGCCCGAGGAACGAGAACTGGAAGTTCTTCCAGTCTTCCCGGAAGATCGCGCCGTTCCAACGCACGCGATTTTCGAACCATTGCGTCTTCCAGCCCACCTCGTAGTTGGTCAGATAGTCGGCCTGGTAAGGACCAATTCCCTTCTCGGCGGTGCGGTTGACGCCGCCCGGCCTGAAGCCTCTTGAGAAAGTCGCATAGCTCATCACCTCGGGCGTGAATTTGTAGGTCACGTTGAGGCGCGGCACCGTGCCGGTGGCTTTGACCGTGTTGTTGAGGTCGGTACAGGGAGCGTAGGGCGTTGTGGGCCCCATGAAGCAGCTCGCCATGCCGGTGGTGAAGGTTGAAAGCGCGTCATAATTGGCCGAGAAACCGTAGAAGCCCTCGAGCGAGTTGTCGTACTGGTAGTACCGAAGGCCGCCGTTCACCGACAGTTGCGAGGTGATATCCCAGGTGGCCTGGATGAATGCCGCCTTGTCCCGATCGACGCGCTGCTGGTCGGTGAGCCAGATCGTGTTATCGAATCCGGGGATGGAAAGACTGGTCGCAAACCCGTTGGGATTGCCTCCGTAGGGGTTCGTGAAGCCGAACCCGGGCATGATGTATTGCTCCCAGATGTCGTGCAGTTGACGCTCGATGAACAGGCCGACGGTGGCCCTGACGGGCAGATTGGCCGGCGTGCTCAGGCGCAGCTCATGACTCCACTTCTCGAAGTAGCCCTTGGTATTGACCAGTTCCTGCGGCATGATCGGCAGGCCATTGTTGCCTATCCAATTGGCGCCCGAGCCGTAATAACGATCGTAGAACTCCGAGTAGTCGCTGTAGTCCGCCAGCGAGTGCGTATCGCGCTTCATGTAGCCACCTGAGTAGACCAGGTCGAAGTCGCTGAACTTGCCTTCGATCGTCAGGGCGCTCTGCGTCCACGAATCCTGGGAGTTCTCAGGGCCGAAATGTGCGACATCGAGCGGCCCGACCGCGGGGTCGTAGCCGAAGAAGCCCTCGGTGGTCAGATTCTGACCCATGAAGGTCGGCGTCACGGTCCAGTCGCCGAGGTCGAGCTTGCCGGCGAAGCGTCCGCCGCGGGTGTCGGCCGTGTTGTAATCGTTCTTGGCGTAGGCGGCGTTGCTGATGGCTCCGGCCCCAATCACACCCGGCGTCGGGCACGGATACGAGGTGCTGGGATAGCCGGGGTTGAAGCCGGTCTGCTGGCCGCTCCAGTTCGGAAAGGTTCGTACACCATTGACGATGCACGCACCCGCGTTGGTGCCAGTCACATTGTTGATGAACCCGGCATCGTGTTCATCCCAGCCGACCAGGCGGATGGCCGCGATCGGCGACAGGGGCAGGTTGACGAAACCCTGGAGTTCCCAGCCGGTGCCGCCGTGCTCGATCTTGTTGAGGTCGATATCGTAGCCGGCAGCGAACTTGGTCGGGTCCGGTTTGTTGCTGATGATACGGATCGTGCCTGACTCGGAACTTGCGCCGTACAACGTACCCTGCGGGCCCTCGAGCACCTCGATGCGCTCGACGTCATAGATGTGCATATCGGGCGTGCCGTCGATCGTCGTGACCGGCTGCTCGTCGAAGTAAGTGCCGACGCTCGGCTGCGAACCCGAGTGGATGCCTTCCCCGCCGCTGACCACACCGCGGATGTAGACGTGCGAATCGCCCGGCTGGCCATTGCCGCCCTGACCGATGCTGCGCACTTCGGCGACGCTGGGCGAGAACTTGACGTAGTCGTCGAGGCCGGTGATGCCAAGCTGCGCGATGGTCTGGTTGTCGAGCACCTCGACGCTAATCGGGACACTCTGCAGATTCTCAGCCACCTTTTGTGCGGTGACGACAACCTCTTGCAGGGACCCGACATCGGATGCTTCATCGGCCATTGCCGGGTGCAACGACGCTAGTAGCGCAGACGCAACAGGAAGTCCTGAGCGGAGCACCGAGGAGCGTATAGTCGATTGAATTCGCTTCAATTTTCGCCGGCGACTGCGGGTCATTCGGTGATCCTCTTGTGGTGTTTATTCCGCTCCCATAGCTCCAGAAATAAATGAATGTTCATCAATTGTCAAAAAGAATCTGCTAATGCCGGATAGGCATCAAGCACGGGACCCAGTGCAGCCTTCAAGGGATCGAGCCACGGCAGGTAGTGCTGCCAGTGGTCCAGGCCCTCGCGAAAGATTGGCCGGCGCACCTGCTCGGAGCTCGCGGTGCGCACTGCGCGCTCGTTCTCGTAGAATTTCAGGCAGCCATCCTCGAACGGCAGATTGCAATAATCGAGCAGGCGCCGCACCTGCGCTTCCGTGTCCTCGATCAGCGACTCGTAGAACACGCGGTGCACGCGACCCGGCAGCACCGCATCGACATGCGCCATCAGCTCGACATAGTCGCGGTAATAGCGGCCGATGTCTTCGAGCCCGTAGGTGTAGTTCTGTCCGCGGGCGAAGTGCTGCTTGAAGCATGACAAACAGCAGCCCAGTGGGTGGCGCCGGGCGTCGATGATCCTGGCGTTCGGCAGCATCAGGTGTATGAGCGGCACGTACAGGCAGTTGTTCGGCATCTTGTCGATGAAGAACGGCGCATCGGTCTTGCGCACGATGCGCGTGTCGGCCAGATAGCGCTCGCCGAGCGCGCGCAGCTCCGCAGCACTCAGGGCGGCCACCGCCTGCGGAAAATGCGGCTGATCGTCTTGTCCCGGCCGGGCGACGATCTCGTGTGCGATCTTGGGGACATCCGGCAATTCCATGGTGCCTTCCACCAGCGAGTGGCTCGCGAGAATCTGCTCCAGCAGGGTCGAGCCGGCGCGCGGCAGGCCGAGGATGAAGATCGGATCCGCAGGCGTGGCCCCGACGCCGGCGCGCGCCGCGAAAAATTCCTTGGTAAAGACCTCCTTCGAGCGCCGCACGAACCGCGAATTGTCATCGGCGCTGTAGGGGTGTGAGCGGCGGCGGATCGCGTTGCCGGCGGCGTAGTGAGCGAACGATTCTTCGTAACAAGCCTGGTCCTCGAGTGCCTTGCCAAGCGCGAACTCAAAGTGCAGACGATCGTCCTGGTCCAGATCCTCAGCTGCCAGTGCAGTGCGCAGCGCGAGCAGGTCCGCGTCGGAGAAACGATGCGTCTTCAGATTGGCAAGGCTCCAATACGCCTCGCCCAGCGTCGGCTGCATGCCGATTGCGTGGCGATAGGCCGCAATGCTCTCGGCCTGGCGGCCGGCGGTTTTCAACGAGTGGCCATAGCTCATCCAGACCTTCGGCTGGCGCGGGAATTCCTTCAGCACGGCTTCGTAGACCTTGATCGACTCGGTGTAGTCGCCCAGGTTCGCCAGCACTGCGGCCTGCAGGTTGCGGTAGCCGGGGTTGCGCGGTTCCTGGTCCAGCAGCCGCTCGACCTGCGACAGTGCCGCGGCTGCTTTCCCCTGCCGATTGAGCACCGTGGCGTAGTTATGACGGGCGGCGTCGAAGCTGGGGGCGAGTTCCAGGCAGCGCTCCAGCAGCGCCTGCGCGTCCAGGTAGCGGCGCAGGCGCGCTGCCACTTCGGCCAGCATGCGCAGTGCAGCGACGTCGGTCGGATGGGCCTGCAGGTGCGCGCGCAATCGCGCCTCGGCGAGCGGCAGCTGGTTCTCGACCAGCGCCGCCGCGGCCTGCATCAGCCGCGGGTCCCGGGTGGCGGCCTTGATATAGCGCGCGCGCGCCTGGTCCGCTCCCGCGCCATCGCCCACCGCATCGCGCTGGTCGGCGAGCAGGCGCCACGCATCCGGGGAATCGGACTGTAATTTCAGCGCGTGGTGCAGCGCTGCGATCGCCGCGCTCGATTGTCCGGCCTCGCCGCGCGCAATGCCCAGTTCCAGATGTACCGCTGCCGATTGCGGCTGTTCGCGCGCCAGTGGCTCGAGCACCTCGAGCGCAGCCTGCGTGTGACCGGCAATGCGCCGTGCCGCGCCCAGCACCAGGCGCGCGCGCGGATGGCCGGGTATCACCTTCAGGATCTCGCCGGCCTGTTCCGCGGCCAGGCGCGGATCGCGCTCCAGCAGACGTGCGGCGTGGGCCAGCGCGACCTCGAGCGTTCCAACCGGCTCCGAAGATTCATTCAATTCCAGATCCTGCCTGTGGCCGCGGCTTGCGATTGAACGACGATGGATAAGTACCGCCGCCCGGTGCGCGCTATGCCTTGCTCATTTAGTAGACTGCGCACTTAAGGCGAGCTTTGCAGTCTGCACTGACTTGCCGGCGGTGCGGTTCACACAGCCGTCACGCTTCCGCCTTACAAGCTATCGAATTTGCAGAGGATGCCGAATGCGCTCCTATGGCCGGATTCTAATCGTGCTGGCGGCCCTGTGCGGGATAAGCGTCGAGCGCGCCGCTGAGACGCCCGAGGCTGCGGCCCGCCCCGAACCGCCGGTGGCGGAGCCGGCGACCAATCCATGGCCGCCGCCGCAGGCCAGTGTGAGTTGGTCGAAGGCGCAGGCGGCCGGACGCGCTACGGTGCATCTGCAGCTGCTCGGATTCAATGATTTTCACGGCAATCTGCAAACTCCCGCGGTGCCCTCGGCGCGGCCGGTCGGTGGTGCCGCGGCCCTGGCCGGATATCTTAAGTCCCTGGAGCGCACCGCCCCCGGACGTACGCTGATCGTCCACGCCGGTGATCAGCTCGGCGCCAGCCCTCCCATCAGCGGCATGTTGCGCAACGAGCCGGCGATCGAATTCCTGAATCTGCTGGCCAACCGGGATTGCCACTATGGTTCGGCGATGCAGTTCTTCGACGCCTCACACTGGCGGCGCGATTCCAATCGCTGCAATGTGGTCGGCACCCTGGGCAATCATGAGTTCGACGCCGGCCCCGAGGAGATTCGCCGGCTGCTCGGGGGCGGCAATGCCGCTGACGGCCCGTTCCTTGAGGATCCGTATCGGGGCAGTCGGGTGCCTTACGTGTGCGCCAATGTACTCGATCGGCGCACCGGCAAGCTATTGCTGCCGCCCTATGCGGTGGTGGTGCTGGGCGGCATTCCGGTCGGTGTCATCGGCGCGGTACTGCGTGATACGCCCAGCATTGTTCCGGCCTGGGCGGTGGCGGAGCTCGAGTTTCTCGACGAGGCGGATGCCATCAATCACGCCGCGTCCGAACTGAAGCGTCACGGAATCCACACGCTCATCGTTCTGATCCACCAGGGGCTGGTGGGGGTGCCGAGCGCCGGCGGCTATGACTGGCACGGCCCGCTGCTCGACATCGTCGCGCGGCTCGATCCGGATATCGACGTCGTGATCTCCGGACACACGCACAATTTCACCAACACGCTGCTGCCGGGGCGCGGCGCAGCGCCAGTGCTGGTCACCCAGGCGTATGCGTACGGGGTGGCGCTGGCGCAGATCGATCTGCGCATCGACCCTCGCACTCGCGACGTAGTGGCGAAATCCGCCCGTATCGTGCCGACCTGGGCCGATGCGCCGCCGGGCTTGCCCGGCGACCCCGGCGCGCAACGGCTGACGGACGCGGCGCAAAAGCGCGTGGCCGCAAGTGTCGGCCGCGTCGTGGGTACGCTTACGCTGCCGATGACACGCGCCGTGACGGCAGCCGGCGAGTCCGCGCTGGGAGATCTGGTGGCCGATGCGCAGCGTGCTGCCACCCATGCCGACATCGCGCTGATGAATCCGGGCGGCCTGCGCTCCGATCTGCGCGCCGGTCCGGTCACCTGGGGCGACGTTCTTACGCTGCACCCGTTTGCCAATCGCCTGGTCACGCTCGATATGACCGGAGCGCAGCTGCTGGCGGTGCTGGAGCAGCAATGGCCCATCCAGGCCAATGCCCTGCCGCGGATTCTCAAGACCTCCGGGCTGTACTACAGCTGGGATCCCGCCCGGCCGGCTGGCGCGCACATTGTCGAGGCCTGTGATGCCGCGTACCGGGCGCTGGACCCTGCGCGTCATTACCGTGTCACGGTCAACGACTTTCTGGCCAATGGTGGCGACGATTTTGCGATGCTCAGGCAGTTCGGACCCGGCGAATCAGGCCCGCTCGATCGTGAAGCGCTGGAGCAGTACCTGCAGACGCAGTCGGCGGCGACGTCAGCGATGCCGCCGCGAATCGTGCGCGCCGACCGCTCCGGATCGCCGCTGTGCGCGCCAGGCTGAAGGGGCTGTCGGCGGCCGTTTTGAGAGGCGCTGTAATTTGACAACGTATGGGGATAAGTGCAGTCTAAATAAGGGCGAACGGTGTTGTAAGAAATCGACGCCGGGCCACGCGGGGATCGATTGCGTGATGCGGGGGGGAAGCGGTGCGGCATCGTCGTTTCGAGGTACCTCGGCGACGATGCCGCCCGAATTTACCGCCCCGAATTCAATCCAGGCCCCGGTGACTGGGGCATCCGCGAAGCCACGCCGCCGGGCCTCCCCGCCAGTCGACATCCACGCGCGCTGCATCGCCGGCACCGATCAGTAGATCCTTGCCCCGCGGCGATCGCCCGTCCGTTCGGGTAGTACCGCCAAGTCCGATCGGCGCGCAGTCTTGAGCCGCAGCAAGCGGTCATCCATAGAACTGTCATGTCGTGAGGTCAGCCATGAACGCAACCAATGTCCTGCAACAATGGTCACGGGAGCGCTCGCAGCTCGCGGCTGCGCTGGCACCGCGCACCGTCGCCATCGCTCTCGAGCCGCATCGATACCTGTCCGGCATCCGGTGGCGCGGGCCGTTCGTCGTCACCGCCGCCGAGGCACTCGCCGGCAGTGACGAGGCGACGCTGGTGTCGGAGCGCGGCGAAACGCGCGCGCCACCGGATGCCGGACAGGTATCGATGCGGCTCGAGAGC
>DATAJH010000048.1:0-16350 GCA_036262215.1 Steroidobacteraceae bacterium | reverse complement strand
TCTCCACCGAGAGCATCGGCGCATCGACTTCGATCTGATCGCCGACTTTGACGTGCCAGCGCAGGATCTCCGCTTCGGACAACCCTTCGCCCAGATCGGGAAGTTTGAAGACTGTCATGCCGGTACCCCTGATGGCCTGATCTATTCCGCCAGCGTAGTACGAATTGCATCGACGATGCGCGCCACACCGGGGATGTAGTCATGCTCGAGACGGTACAGCGGCATGATGGTGTCGTAGCCGCTGACACGCCGGATCGGTGACAACAAATCGTACAGCGCCTGCTCGGTGACCGTCGCGGCGATCTCGGCGCCGAGGCCGCAGGTACGCGCTGCTTCGTGCACGATCACCAGTCGCCCGGTCTTGACCACCGAGTCGAGGATGGTATCGAAGTCGATCGGCGCCAGCGTGCCGGCATCGATGACCTCGCAGCTCACACCCTCGGCGGCCAGCTGCTCGGCCGCCTTGAGGCTGTCGACGGTCATCGCGCCCCAGGTCACGATTGTCACGTCGGTGCCTTCGCGCAGCACGAAGCAGCAGCCGATCGGCAGCGCCTGGCCATCGTCCGGCACTTCCTGCCTGGCAAAGCGGTACAGCCGCACCGGTTCCAGAAACATCACCGGGTCGGGATCGCGGATTGCCGCCAGCAGCAGCCCGTAGGCCCGTGCCGGGGACGATGGGCACACCACCCGCAGACCGGGGTGATGACACAGCAGCGCCTCGAGACTCTCCGAGTGGTGCTCGGGCGCGTGAATGCCGCCGCCATGCGGCATGCGCAGCACCACCGGGCAGCTCAATCGCCCGCGGGTGCGGTTTCGCAGGCGCGCCATGTGACTGGCTATCTGATCCAGCGCCGGATAGATGAATCCCATGAACTGAATCTCGGCCACCGGCTTCAGGCCCTGTGCCGCCATGCCGATCGCGGTACCGGCGATCAGGCCCTCGGCCAGCGGTGTATCCTGCACCCGCGCCTTACCGAAGCGCTGTTGCAGTCCGACCGTCGCGCGAAACACGCCGCCGTTGGTGCCGACGTCTTCCCCCAACACGACGACCGACGAGTCGTGAGCCATCTCCCAGGCGTGCGCCATGTTGATGGCCTCGACCATCGTCATCTTCGCCATCGCAACCGTCCTTTGTTCTTGTCTGATCGCGCCGGTGGGTTGCAGCCTAATGCGCCGGCGCCGCGTAGCGGCGCGCTTCCTCGCGCTGAGCGCGCAGCGCCGGTGTCAGCTGCGCGCAAAGATAATCGAACATGGCGTCGGTGGACTGTTTGGGCGTCGCCAGGTACTGCTTTACCGCGGCCTCGACCTCGTCGCTGCAGGCCGTCCGCAGGCTCTGCTCGGCGGCCTGGTCCCACAGTGCGCGCGATTGCAGGAAATTGCGCATGCGCGCGATCGGCTCGAGCCGCTGCGCAGCAGCGACTTCTTCGGCACTGCGGTAGCGCGTGGCATCGTCCGAGGTGGTGTGATCGCTCAGGCGGTAGGTGAGCGCTTCGATGACCGTCGGACCGCCGCCGCTGCGCGCCCGCTCGACCGCGTCGCCGACCACATCGCGCACCACCAGCAGGTCGTTGCCGTCGACCTGCAGCGACGGAATGCCCGCGGCGATCGCTTTCTGGGCCAGCGTCTGGGCTGCGGTCTGCGCTACCACCGGGACCGATATCGCCCAGCGGTTATTGACGATGACGCACACCAACGGCAGCGACTTGACGCCGGCGAAGTTGATCGCTTCATAGAACGCGCCCTGTGAGGTACCGCCATCGCCAATGAAGGCCACGGCGCAGCGTCGTTGATCGCGGATCTGTATCGCCAGCGCCGCGCCGGCCGCGTGCGGCATCTGCGAGCCTATCGGTACGCAGAAAGGAAAATCCTGCGGCGAGCGCTGATACAACGTGCCGCGCTCGTCCCCGCCCCAATACAGCAGGATGTCGAGCATTTCGACGCCGCGCCAGAACTTGGTGCCGATTTCGCGATAGACGGTGAACAGCACGTCGTCGGCATGCATGGCGGCGCCGACGCCGACATGCGTGGCCTCGTGTCCCAGGCATGAGGGATAGGTGCCGAGCTTGCCGGTGCGCTGCAGGTTGACCGCCTTGGTGTCGAACGTCCGGGCACGCACCATCATGCGGTACATGCGCCGCAGCAGTTCGCCATCCTCGACCCACGCCGGCAGGGCCCCGAGCGGCGCGCCGTCGCCGTCGAGGCAGGCACGGTAGGGGATTTCGAATTGCGCCACGATCCGTTGTTCGCTCATACCAGAATCGTAGCACTTCGCCCCGATCGGGAGTGCCGCTGCCGGCCTTACGGCCGGCCAGGCGGCGCCGGCCGGCCGCTGCGGCCGGAACCACGAAGCTGCACTGTGGCCTTGAACCGGCGCTCGCTCAGCCCCGACGCGGGCGCGCCAGGTAGATTTCGGTCTGCATCTCGATCAGGCGGCTGGCGGTGCGGCGAAATTCGAACTGCAGCAGCTCGCCGCGGTACAACCGCTCCGGCGCGGCCGCTGCCGACAGCACCAGCTTGACGCCCTGGTCGTAGAACTCATCGATCAGCGCGATGAAGCGGCGTGCCGCATTGTCCTGCAATGGCGCTGCGAACACCGGTACATCGGACAGCAGCACGGTGGAGAACTCGCGTGCAATATCCGCATAATCGTTCGGTCCGCGTGCCTCCTCGCACAGCGTCGCGAAGCTGAACCAGATCACATCGCCGCGCCGGCGCAACGCACGCAGCCTGCGACCGGAAATGCGCAGCTCGATCGCGCTCTCGCCGTGCTCGCCGGCGAGCCCATCGAATACCGCCTGCAGCTGCGCGCTGCTGTCGGCGGCACCGCTGTCGAAATAGATCGGGCGGCGCTGCAGCCGGCGCAAACGGTAATCGACGCCGCCGTCGACTGCCAGCACCTCAAGCTCACCCTCGAGCATGGCGATCGCCGGCAGAAAGCGGCTGCGCTGCAGGCCGTCCCGATACAGTTCGCAGGGCGGCACGTTCGAGGTGATTACCAGCGTCACGTCGTAACGCAGCAGTGCCTGGCACAGCCCGCCAAGCAGCATCGCATCGACAATGTCATTCACATAGAGTTCATCGAGGCACAACAGCCGCGTGTTGCGCGCGATGCGGCGCGCGAGCTGCTGCAGCGGCTCGCGGCGCGCGCCAATCTGGCGCAGCTGCTCGTGCATGTCACGCATGAAATGATGGAAATGGCTGCGGCGGCGCGCCGCTAACGGCAGGCTGTCGTAGAACAGATCCATCAGCCAGGTCTTGCCGCGCCCGACCCCGCCCCAAAGATACACACCGCGCGTGGCGCGCACGCCATCGCGCTTCGGCATCAGGCGCTGCCGCAGCCGCCGCCATAAACCGCCGCTGCGATCGGCCAGCAGCCGGGTGCGCAGCGCCTCCAGGTGCTCGATCGCGGCACTCTGGGCCGCATCGGCCGTGTAGCCGTGCGCTGCGAGTTCGCGCAAATAATGCTGGCGCAGGTTCAGGGCGGCCACCGCGCGCGCACGCTCATCGGCTCAGGTCCGCCTCGCCCAGTGCGGTAAGCAGCGCCGCCCGAGCGGCATCACGCAGCACTGCGGCGCGATCGCCGGCGTCGGTGCCCACGCACGGCTGCGACGGCAGCACCGCGAGGGCCTCGATGCGGATGGTGCCGGGCCGAGGCCAGGGGCTGCCCGGCGGCAGGCAGTGGCGGGTGCCGCGGATGGCCACCGGCACCACCGGCAGTTTGGCGCGTACCGCCGCGGCGAAGGCGCCGATATGAAAACGCAACAGTCCAACCTCGGTGCCGAACGTGCCCTCGGGGAAAAAAACCAGCGAGTGGCCGATGGTGGCGTTGCGCAACAGCCGGCGCGCATCGCGCGCGCCGCGAATGCGATCGCCGCGCTCGACAAATTCGGCGCCGATGCGGCGTAGCAATGTGCCGGCCAGTGGTACCGCCGACATTTCGCGCTTGATCACGAAGCTGAAGCACGGCGGCAGCGATGCCGCCAGAACCACGCCGTCGAGGTAACTGCTGTGGTTCGCAATCACGATACAGGGCTGCGGCAGCCGGTCGAGCCCGTGGACCTCGAGTCGCATGCCGGCCAGGCGCAGTGCCAGTCGGGCGAGCCCGCTGACCTGGGCGCGCCGGCGCGACAGGCGTGAGGTGAGCAGCAACACCGGCAGCACCAGCGCGGCTGCGAGCAGGAACTGCAGCCAGGTACCGATGCCGTACAGCAGCCCCGGCAGGCCCAGGCGCCCCGGCGCCGCCCGGGTCCCCGGGCGGCCGGGCGGGCCGGTGCCATCGGCCAGTTTGCCGGCCGGGTTCTCATTACCCATGGTTTTGCATGTGATGCAGTTCTCTTTATGTTAACGGCTGCGCGTGGCTGTGAGGGTGATCACATCGAAGCGCCGCTCCGCCTCAGCATACTGCGGCGGCGAGAAGAACCCTCATCAAGGTATTGCATTGACAAGTCAGGCGACAGCCACTGTGGAGAGATCCAGCACCGAATCAACCGATCCGCTCATCGCACGTTTTCTCGATGCGGTCTGGATGGAACGCGGCCTCTCGTCCAACACGCTTGCGGCCTATCGCGCCGATCTGGTGGCGCTGCATCGCTGGTTGTGCGAGCGCAAGCTCAGCCTTTCGCAGACCGGACGCGCCGAGCTCATGGATTTCATTGCCGCGCGGGTACAGGCTGGCGCCCGGCCGCGTTCGACCGCGCGTCAGCTGTCGTCCTTCAGGCGCTTCTTTCGCTACCTGATGCGCGAGGGCGGCGTGCGCGAGGATCCCACGGCGCAGATCGCGATGCCGAAGATCGGCCGCTCGCTGCCGCGTTCGCTGTCCGAGGCGGAAGTCGAATCACTGCTGAGCGCGCCCGCGGTCGCGGACCCGCTCGGCTATCGCGACCGCACCATGCTGGAGGTGCTGTATGCGACCGGGCTGCGGGTCTCGGAGCTGGTGAGCCTGAAGCTCGGCCAGATCAACATGAACCAGGGCGTCACGCGCGTACTCGGCAAGGGCAATCGGGAACGCCTGATTCCGCTCGGCGAGGAGGCGGTGCGCTGGCTCAGAGCCTTCATCAGCGGTGCCCGCAACGACATCCTGTTGGACCGCAGTACCGACTATCTGTTCCCCACGCGCCGCGGCGACCGGATGACGCGCCAGGCGTTCTGGCACATCATTAAAAGATACGCGCGCAAGGCCGGGGTGGATCGGGAACTCTCACCGCATACCCTGCGGCATGCATTTGCAACCCACCTGCTCAATCATGGCGCCGACCTGCGGGTGGTGCAGATGCTGCTCGGTCACAGCGATCTGTCCACCACCCAGATCTATACCCACGTGGCCCGGGAGCGCATGAAGGAACTGCACTCCCAGCATCACCCGCGCGGCTAGTCGCGCGGCGGCGACGGCGCTCGCCGGCGCTGCCCCATGCTATGCTCGGCCCCATGAAACACCTCGGTTTTCAATGCGCCGCACTGGCATCGGTCAGCCTCGCGACCTGCGGTCTGTGGGCGGCGACTAATGCGCCGCAGCAAGAATCCTCAGCGCCCGCCAGCGCTGCAGCCACGCCAGCCAGCCCAACTGCCGCGGTCACCGATTCCCCGGATGCGGCCGCGGACGCGGCCCATGTCCCCGCCCCCCAGCTGCTGAGCGCGTCTCCTGAGACGCTGCACGCCGTTGCCGCGCTTGCCGGCGTGAAGCCGGAAAACGTACAGACCACTCCGGTGGCCGGAATTTTCGAGGTGCTGCGCGGGTCGGACATTCTCTACATGACGCGCGACGGGCAGTACGCCTTTACCGGTGATCTCTACCAGGTCGCGAGCCGCGCCAACCTGACCGAAGTGCACAAGAGCGAGATGCGGCGCAAGCTGATCGAAGCCGTTCCCGAATCCAGGATGGTGGTGTTCTCACCGCCGCAGCCCAAATACACCGTCACCGTGTTTACCGATGTCGACTGCGGCTACTGCCGCGCCTTGCATCGGCAGATTGCCGATTACAATCGGCTGGGCGTGCGAGTGCGTTACGTGTTTTACCCGCGCACCGGGCCGGACACCGAGTCCTGGCACAAGGCGGAGCAGGTGTGGTGCTCGGCGGACCGCAAGGCGGCGCTGACACGGGCTAAGCTTGGCGAGGCGCTTGACGCGCCGGTTTGCGCCAATACGCCCGTGGCACAGGAATACGAACTCGGCAAGGCCATCGGTCTGGAGGGCACGCCCGGGATCGTGGCCGCGAATGGCACCATGGTGGGTGGCTATCTGCCGCCCGATGTGCTGGTGGAACATCTCAAACAGCTGAAGCCCTGACGGCCGCAGTAGCGCTCGCTTCGCGGCCGTTTATGCGCCGCGCTGCTAGCGCTCCAGCAGCGTACGCTTGTCGGGTTTGTCCTCCCACTCCTTGGCGTCGGCCGGCGCAATGCCCTTTTCGGTGATGACGGGCCACTTTTTGGCAAGCTCCGCATTGATCTGCTTGAACGACTCCTGTCCCGCCGGCAATTCCTCCTCGGAAAAAATTGCCTCCACCGGGCACTCAGGCTCGCACAGCGTGCAGTCGATGCATTCGTCCGGGTCGATGACCAGGAAATTCGGACCGACGTGGAAACAGTCAACCGGGCAGACTTCCACGCAGTCCATGTACTTGCACTTGATGCAGTTTTCCGTCACGACAAAGGTCATTTCTGCTCCGATCGATGCTGGCAGTGGCTGCCAGCGTAGCCATGAGTGTTGCGGCGCACCTGCGGCGGGCCGCGTATTGTGCCAAAGCTGCACCGCGGCTGAAAGCGAGACGGCCTACCGGGACGCTCACGGCGCAGCAGCCGGCGCGGCCGCGCGCCCGGCGGGGGCGCAGCCCGCGCGCGCTCAGTGCTGCAATGGCCGGGTGATGTCGCTGAAATGCAGTATTTCCCGGGCCAGGCGCCGATCTTCGAAGTAGCAGCGCAGTGCGAACTCGATGCTCGGAAAGGCGATCTGTTCCCAGGGAATCTCCGCCTCCTGGTACAGCCCGACCTGCAGGCTCTCGGCGCCGACCCCGAATTTGCCGTCAAGCAGGCTGCCGCGGAAACTCATGTGCACCTGCGCCGCATGCAGAACGTGGGTGATCGACAGCAGCGAGCCGATCTTTACCTGCGCCTGGGCCTCCTCCAGCGACTCGCGCGCCGCCGCGGCCTGCAGGGATTCACCGTTCTCCAGGAAACCGGCCGGTGTGGTCCAGTAGCCGCGACGGGGTGCGATCGCACGCTGGCACAGCAGGATGCGGCCTTGCCATTCGGGCACGCAGCCGACCACGATGCGCGGATTCTCGTAATGGATGCTGCCGCAGGCGGTGCACACCGCACGCGGCAGATTGTCGCCGGGTGGAATGCGCATCTCCACCGGTTGACCGCAGGCTGGACAGAATTTCATAAACGATTGAGGTATCGTACTCGCACCGAGGGACGCCATGCAGCGCGAAGCGCACGCAGGCAGTCCGACGGCCTCGTGGCGGAACTGGTAGACGCAGTCGACTCAAAATCGACCGGGCTTGCCCATCTCGGTTCGACTCCGAGCGAGGCCACCATTGCCATTGCTACGACACCGAGCGGGCGCATTAAACGCAGCGACTTCGACTTCGATCTGCCGGCGGAGCTGATTGCGCAGACGCCGCTGACGCGGCGCTCGGCCAGCCGTCTGCTGCTGCTCGACGGCGTCCACGGGTCATGGCAGGACCGTCGTATCGAGCAGCTGCCGGCGCTGCTGGCGCCCGGGGACCTGCTGGTGTTGAACGACACCCGGGTGGTACCGGCGCGCATGCCGGCGCGCAAGCCCAGCGGTGGGCGCATCGAGCTGCTTCTCGAGCGGCCGCTTGCGGGCAGGCGGGCGCTGGTACAGCTGCGCGACAGCAAATCGGTGCGGCCCGGGATGGCGCTGCAGACCAGCGGTGGCGAGCTGCGGCTGATCGCCCGGCACCCGCCGTTCTGGGAAGTCGAGCTGCCGGCCGAGGCGCTGTCGTTCTTCGACGCGCACGGTCTGGTGCCGTTGCCGCCCTATATCGGGCGTAGCGCCGACGCGCTTGATCGCGAGCGCTATCAGAGCCTGTGGGCGCGGGTGCCGGGCGCGGTGGCGGCCCCGACCGCAAGCCTGCATTTCGACCAGGCGTTGCTCGCGGCGCTGGTGGCACGCGGGATTCACACCAGCCTGATCACGCTGCACGTGGGAGCGGGTACCTTCCAGCCACTGCGCAGCGAGTCGCTGCAGACTCATGTCATGCATAGCGAGCGCTACCAGGTCGGCGCCGAGACGGTGGCGGCGATTGCGTCCGCGCGCGCCGCCGGCCGGCGTGTGGTGGCGGTCGGTACCACGGTCGCGCGCGCGCTCGAGTCCGCGGCACTGGCATCGGGGCCGACACTGGCGCCCGGACAGGGGGACACGACGCTGTTCATCGTTCCGGGCTATCGTTTCCAGGTGATCGACGCATTACTCACCAACTTCCACCTGCCGCAGTCGACGCTGCTGATGCTGGTTGCGGCCTTCGCCGGCCGGCAGCAGGTGCTGGCCGCCTATGCGCACGCAGTGCGCCAGCGTTACCGGTTTTTTAGTTACGGCGACGCCATGCTGGTGTTCCCGCAAGCACCGCTGGGCGGGCGCGCTGCGGCGGGTGGGGCGGCATGAGTGCCGGCGATGTGGCGGGCGGTGATGCGGTCGGTGCGACTGCGGCGGATGCATCGCGCGCCCCCATCACACCGGCCGCGCCCGGCTTCGAAGTGCGCGCACAGGATGGTGCTGCGCGCCTGGCTCGCCTGACGCTGCCCCACGGAACGGTCGATACCCCGGCGTTCATGCCGGTCGGGACCTACGGGACCGTCAAGGCGATGACGCCAGAGGAACTCGAGGGCCTCGGGGCGCAGATCGTGCTGGGCAACACCTTTCACCTGATGCTGCGCCCGGGCCCGGAGATCATCGGCCTGCATCGTGATGGTCTGCACGGCTTCATGGGCTGGCCCAGGCCCATCCTGACCGATTCCGGCGGCTTTCAGGTGTTCAGTCTCGCGTCGCTGCGGCGCATCGACGAAGACGGTGTCAGCTTTCGCTCGCCGGTCGATGGCGCCAGCGTGCGCATGCGTCCTGAGGACTCCATGGACGTACAGCGGGTGCTGGCCTCGGACATTGCCATGGCTTTCGACGACTGCACCGCCTATCCGGCCACGGCGCAACAGGCGCGCGAATCGATGCAGCGATCGATGCGCTGGGCGCTGCGCAGCTACGATCATTACTACCGTGAGCGGCCGGGCGGCGAGGCTCCGGCTAGAGACCCTCGACCGGGCCATCTGTTTGGCATCGTACAGGGCGGCATGTTCGAGGATCTACGGCTCGAGTCGCTCGAGGCGCTGTCGCAGCGCGAATTTGCCGGATACGCCATCGGCGGCCTGGCAGTGGGGGAGTCGGAGCAGGAGCGGCTGCGCATACTCGATTTCGTGACTCCGCGGCTGCCAGTGCTGCGGCCGCGCTACCTGATGGGTGTGGGCTATCCGCAGGACATCGTCGCCGCGGTGGCGCGCGGGGTCGACCTGTTCGATTGCGTGATGCCGACCCGGCATGCGCGCAACGGCCACCTGTTCACATCCTCCGGCGTCATCAATATCCGCAATGCGGCGCACCAACGCGACACCGGGCCGATCGATCCGGCTTGCAGCTGTTCGACCTGCAGCCGCTATTCGCGTGCGTATCTGCGGCACCTCGATCGCTGCAATGAAATCCTCGGGCTGCGGCTGGCGACGCTGCACAACCTGCATTTCTATCTGCAGCTGATGCGCCAGATCCGCGCCGCCATCGCGGCCGGCCAGTTCGCGCAGTTCGCGGCCGGCATTATCGGTCTGCCGCGGCGGCCGGGTACGCCTGTGGCATAATGCCGGCCCTTTGCGGCGCTGCCGGGGCGATGGGCCTGCGGGGCGAGGGCCCTGACGGCGCCCGTACAGGGGCTCGAGTCAGAAAATACAGAGGCAAGCATGAGCTTATTGATCAGCGACGCGTACGCGCAATCCACCGGAGGCGGCCTGGGCGGCGGCGGCATGGGTCAGATCGTCATCCTGGTGGTGTTCGTCGGTGTGTTCTATTTCCTGCTGATCCGGCCGCAACAGAAGCGCATGAAGGAACAGCAGGCGATGCTGTCGCGCCTGGCCAGCGGCGATGAGGTCGTCACCACCGGCGGCATCCTGGGACGCATCATCGAGGTCAACGATACTTTCGTCACGCTCGAGATCGCCGACGGCGTGCGCATCAAGGTGCAGAAGACCCAGATCACGCAGCTCATGCCCAAGGGCACGCTCAAGAGCGCCTGAGCCCCGTAAGTTCCCACCGCCCAAGCCCGTCTTCGGAAAGTCGCTAGCTCATGCTGGAATTCCCGCGCTGGAAATACGTGCTGGTCACGCTCGTGCTCGTGATCGGACTGCTGTTCGCGCTGCCGAATCTTTTTGGCGAGGATCCGGCGCTGCAGGTGGAGCGCAAGAGCCGGGCGCCAATGGACGAGTTTGCGCGCCAGTCGATCGAAGACCTGCTGCGCAAGCAGAACATACAGATCAAGCGCGACTACATCGACGGTGGTCGGCTGATACTGGCGTTCAATGACGTTGCCTCGCAGCTCAAGGCGCGCGACACGGTCGACGCCACGCTGTCGGACGTCGATCGCGCGGCGCTGGCCAATGCATCGCGGGCGCCGAGCTGGATGCGCAGGATCGGATTGAAGGCCATGCCGCTCGGCCTGGACCTGCGCGGCGGCTTGTATCTGCTCTACCAGGTGGATTTGCAGGGCGCGGTCGGTCAGCTGCTGGAGAGCTATGAGCAGAGCTTCCGGCGTGCGCTCAATGAAGCCAAACTGCCATTCACCGACATCACCACCATTGGCGCGACCGGCGGCGGCATCGCCAACGGCCTGCGCGTGACGCTGGCGGCGAACGCGGATACCGGCGCCGTCGTCGAAGTGCTGAAAAAGGTCGACCCCAACCTCAAATTCACCAGCAGCGGCGCCGCCGGGCCGCAGGTCGACATGCTGCTGACGCCGGCGCAGATCAAGGCGCGCGAGGACTATGCACTGGAACAGAATCGCACCACGCTGACCAATCGCGTCAACGAACTCGGCGTGTCGGAGCCGATCGTGCAGCGTCAGGGCCTGGACCGCATACTGGTCCAGCTGCCCGGAGTTCAGAATTCGGCCGAGGTCAAGGATCTGCTGGGCAAGGTGGCAACACTGGAGCTGCGCCTGGTCGATACGCAGGACAACCCGATGCAGGCGCAGCAGAGCGGGCACGCGCCGCTGGGCACCAAGCTGTTCAAGCGTGAAGACGGATCACCCATCCTGCTCAGGCGCGAAGTGATCGTCACCGGCGATGAGCTCACCAGCGCCACTTCGGCCACATCCAACGAGGGGCCGGCGGTGTCGATCAAGCTCGATGCCCGCGGCGCCGACTCCATGCTGCGCACCACGCGGCTGAATGTCGGCAAGCCGATGGCCGTGGTCTATATCGAGAAAAGCCGCCGCCAGGTCGAGGTCGACGGCCAGAAAGTGGACCGCGATTCCACCAGCGAGAAGGTCATCAACGTGGCGACGATCCGCGGCGTGTTCGGGCCGCAGTTCCAGGTCACCGGCCTGACCAACGGCGAGGCGCGCGATCTGTCGCTGATGCTGCGCTCGGGCTCGCTGGCGGCGCCGATCGAGGTGGTGCAGGAGCGGGCCATCGGCCCGAGCCTCGGCCAGGACAACATCGACAAGGGCGTGCGCGCACTGGAGATCGGCATGCTGGCCGTGTTCGTGTTCATGGCGCTCTACTACCACGTGTTCGGGCTGGTGGCGGATGCGGTGCTGCTCGCCAACGTGATCCTGCTGACCGCGCTGTTGTCGATGCTGCATGCCGTGCTGTCGCTGCCCGGCATTGCCGGCATCATCCTGACGGTCGGTATCGCGGTTGACGCCAACGTGCTGATCTACGAACGCATCCGCGAGGAGCTGCGTAACGGCGTGTCGCCCCAGGCGGCCATCCGCGCCGGTTTCGACAAGGCGTTCTCGGCCATTGCCGATTCCAACGTGACTGCGTTGATCGCAGGTCTTGCGTTATGGGTGATCGGCACCGGTGCCATCCGCAGCTTTGCCATCGTACTGACGCTCGGCATCGCCACCTCGATGTTCAGCTCGCTGCTCGGCAGCCGCGCGCTGATTACGCTGATATATGGCGGCCGGCGCAAGGTGGCGCGGCTGTCGATCGGATAGCCGCAGCTCGACGCCGCAGCACCAACCACGTCAAGAGATCAAGGACCACCGTGGAATTCTTTCATCGCGCGACCAGTTTCCCGTTCATGTCCACACGCAAGGTGTGGTACGGGCTGTCGATCGTGCTGATCCTGATTTCACTGGTGTCGCTGGCGACGCGCGGACTGAACCTCGGCGTGGACTTCACCGGCGGCGTGACCGTGCAGGCGACATTCCCGACGGCAGCCAATCGTGACGCGGTGATCACGGCGCTGACCGCTGCCGGCTACGCCGACCCGCAGGTCACGATCTTCGGCAGCTCGCGCGAGCTGGCCATCAGGCTGCCGCCGACCAAGCTGAGCACCGCGGAAGTGCGCGGCAAGGTCGAGCAGATCCTGCACGGAATGGATGCCGGCGCCACGATCCAGCAGGTCGAGGTGGTCGGTCCGCAGATCGGCGGCGAACTGCAGCGCAGCGCGGTGCAGGCCCTGATCGCGACCCTGCTGCTGATCTTCGGCTACATCGCGGTGCGCTTCCACACCTGGCGACTGTCATTGGGCGCGATCCTGGCGGTGTTGCACGACCCGATCCTGGTGCTCGGCACCTTTTCGCTCACCCGCACCACCTTCGACCTGACCGTGGTGGCGGCGATGCTGGCGGTGATCGGCTATTCGCTCAACGATACCGTGGTGGTGTTCGATCGCATCCGCGAGCGCTTTCACGCCGGCCGGCGTCTGGATCCGGTGGCGGTGCTCGATCAGTCGATCAATCAGACACTGTCGCGTACCATCATGACCAAAGTGGTGACGCTGATCGTGGTGGTGGCACTGTATGCGCTGGGTGGCGCGGTGCTGCGAGGGTTCTCCGAGGCGCTGATCATCGGCATCCTCGCGGGTACCTACTCCTCGATCTACATCTCGAGTGCGGTGGCATTGGACTGCGGCCTGAAAGCCGAGCACCTGCTGGCCACCGCAGTGAAGAAGCCGCTGGACGATCTGCCCTGAGGAGTTCGCGGCCTTAAAGTCTGCTGCCAGCGGGGGGCGGATATCGGGCGATGCTGGCACTGCTGCAATCTCCGGAAAGCTGGATCGCGTTCGCGACCCTGTCGCTGCTCGAGACCGTGCTCGGGGTCGACAATGTGATCTTTCTGTCGATCCTGGTCGCTCGCCTGCCGTCGGTGCGCCAGCGCAGCGCGCGCATCGTCGGCCTGCTGCTGGCGATGCTGACACGGCTGGTGCTGCTGTGCTCGGTGGTGTGGCTGACGCGGCTGACAGCGCCGCTGTTCAGCGTACTGCAGCGTCCGATATCCGGCCGCGACCTGATCCTGGGGGCCGGTGGTCTGTTCCTGCTGGGCAAGAGCGCGACTGAGATTCACAACACACTGGAAGGCGCGGCCGCTTCGCGGCCGGCGTCCATGTTCGGCGCGTTCCATGTGGTGGTGATCCAGATCGCGCTGATCGATGTGGTGTTCTCGCTCGACTCGGTGTTCACCGCCGTCGGGCTCGCGCGTCCGGATCAGCTGCCGATCATGGCGGCTGCGATCGTAGCGTCGATCGTGGTCATGATGTGGCTGTCCGGGCCAATCGCGGCCTTCGTCGCGCGTCACCCGAGCATGAAGGTGCTGGCGTTGGCGTTCCTGGTGCTGATCGGTGCGGCGCTGGTGTGCGAGGCGCTGGAGTTCGAAGTGCCGAAGGGCTACCTGTACTTTGCGATGGCGTTTTCGGTGGTGGTCGAACTGGTGAACATCCGGCTGCGAAGACTGCTCAGCAAGCCGCGCTAGGTGCGGAGACTGTAATTGACGCGCGACCGCTGCGCGCGATTGGCGCGCGGCCTATCAGTTGGAGGTGTCGGGAGGCCGGCCGGCGCGCAGCCGGCTGTTGTTGTAGCCGTAGAAAAAATACAGCGCGAAGCCGAGCAGGCTCCAGATTAGCAGCCGCCACCAGGTGGCGTTCGGCAACGAATACGCCATCATGCCGCAGAACAGGACGCCGCCGCCGGCAATCAGCCACACGCCCTTGACCCTGAACGGCCGCGCCAGGTCGGGCCGCGTGTAGCGCAGCACCACGACGCCGATGCACACCACGATGAATGCGATCAGGGTGCCGATCGACACCAGCTCGCCCAGGATGCCGATCGGCAACAGGCCGGCAAAGGTCGCCGCCAGCACGCCGGTAATCGCGGTCGAAATATGCGGCGTACGAAAGCGCGGGTGTACCGCGCCGAAGAATTTCGGCAGCAGGCCGTCGCGCGACATGGTCAGCCAGATGCGCGCCTGCGGGATGATCATAGTAATGATGACCGAGGTCAGGCCCGCCAGCGCCCCAATGATGACCCAGGTTTGCAGCCACATCAGCTGCGGGTGCGGCTTCAGCGCCGCAACCACCGGAGCCGCGTCATTCAGGTCCTTGAACGGCACCAGGCCGGTCATCACGCTGGACATTAGGATGTACAGCAGCGTGCAGATAGCGAGGCTGCCGAGCATGCCGATCGGCATACCGCGCGCGGGATCCTTGGCTTCCTGCGCGACCGTGGAGACGCCGTCGAAGCCGATGTAGGCGAAGAAGATGATCGCCGAGGCCTGCCAGATGCCGCTCCAGCCGAACTGGCCGAAGGTGCCGGTGTTGGGCGGGATGTAGGGGAACCAGTTGACCGTGTTGACGTAGAACGCGCCGAAGATGATTACCGCGACCACGATGCTGACCTTGATCAGCACGATGATGGTATTGACGATCGCCGATTCCTTGATGCCCTTGTAGCACAGCGCGGCGGCGGCGACGACGATCAGCACCGCCGGCAGATTGAAGATCGCACCGGTGCCGTGGATCTCGTTGCCGGTTTCCCCGGACGCGAACGGCGCGCTGGTCAGTGCCACCGGCAGATGCACGTGAAATAATTCCAGGAACGCGACGAAATAGCGGCTCCAGCCGACCGCGACCGTGGAGCAGGCCATCATGTACTCGAGCACCAGGTTCCAGCCGACGAACCAGGCGACGATCTCGCCCAGCGTGGCGTAGCTGTAGGCGTAGGCGCTGCCGCACACCGGCACCATCGCGGCGAATTCCGAGTAGCACAGACCGGCGAACATGCAGCCGATGCCGGCGATGACGAACGAAATGACGATCGCGGGGCCCGCGTGTTGCGCCGCCGCCAGCCCGGTGAGCACGAAGATGCCGGTGCCGATGATGCCGCCGATGCCGAAGGCGATCAGGGCCGGAATTCCCAGGGCGCGTACCAGGTGCCTGCCGGCGGCCTCCTCCTGGTAGTCGGCGATCGACTTGGTCGCGAACAGTCCTTTCTTTTCTAATGGTTTGTCCATTGAAGGTTCCCGGGAACACGGCCTGGTGTAGCCGCACTCTACACGTTGCGCAGTTCCTCCGGTACATGCGGGGCGAGCGCCTCGATCAGTGCTTGGTACACTTTTGGCGCACCGGCAACGATATTCGCACCAAGCCGATACTCGTCGCCGCCGAGCGTACCGACGCGACCGCCGGCCTCCCGAATCATGAGCGTGCCGGCGGCCGTGTCCCAGGCCTTCAACCCCATCTCCCAGAAGCCGTCGACGCGGCCGCAAGCGACGTAGGCCAGATCCAGTGCCGCGGAGCCCGGACGGCGAACGCCGGCGCTCATCTGAGTCAGCATGCGGAACATGGCGAAATAATTGTCGGCATAGCGATCGTCTTCGCGGTAGGGAAAGCCTGTGGCCAGCAGTGCTCCCTCCAGCCCGCGCTGTTTGCTGACACGGATGCGATGATTCTCCAGATGCGCGCCATCGCCGCGCGCCGCGGTGAACACCTCCTGGCGCATGGGATCGTAGATAACGCCAATTTCGAGTTTGCCGCGCTGCTGGACCGCGATCGACACCGCGAATACCGGAAAGCCGTGCAGGAAGTTGGTGGTGCCGTCGAGCGGATCGATGATCCAGACGGTGTCGCTGTCGCCGCTGCTGCCGCTCTCCTCGGCCAGGATCGCATGCTCGGGATAGTGCTTATGAATGATGTCGATGATGTCGCGCTCGGCGGTGCGGTCGATCTCGCTGACGTAGTCGTTGCGGCCCTTGGAGGTGACTTCGAGGCTCTCGAGCCGAACCAGGCTGCGGACGATCACTTCGCCGGCGCGGCGCGCGGCGCGCACGGCGATATTGAGCAATGGGTGCATGGCGG
>DATAJH010000047.1:0-34022 GCA_036262215.1 Steroidobacteraceae bacterium | reverse complement strand
GGCAGGATGCGGCCGTAGATCAGCGCATCGGGCATCTTCAGCACGAATTTCAGCAAGCCCGTCAGGGTCAGCAGATTGACCAGGATGTTGGTGCCGAAGCCGAAGAAGGCGTTCCAGTCCCCGGGTACCCATAGTTTTGGTTTTGAGGTCGTCATGACGATGATTGCTCCTGTCGCTAAGCGGTGCGTCGGATGGCCGGTTGCTCGCCCAGAGCGCGCAGGATTCGGGAAGAATCCGACACCCAGCCGAAGATGCCGCCCTGCGCGGCGATCATGCGCAGGCCGACCTCGTGAAATTCGGGGAAATAGGAACCGCAGCAGTCCGCCGGCACGATGCAGCGAAAGCCGCGGTCGTTGGCTTCGCGCACCGTGGTGTGGACGCACACCTCGGTGGTGACGCCGCACACGATCAGGGCGTCGATGTTGTGATTGGCGAGGATGGCGTGCAGATCGGTGGCGTAGAACGCGCCCTTGCCGGGTTTGTCGATCACCGGCTCGCCCGGCAGCGGATACAGCTCGCGCACGATGTCATGGCCGGCTTCGCCGCGGATCAGGATGCGCCCCATCGGGCCGGCATCGCCGATGCGCATCGACGGCGCGCCGCGCGCGACTTTGGCAGGAGGTGCGTCCGACAGATCGGGCCGGTGACCCTCGCGGGTGTGGATCACCAGCAGGCCGTGCTTGCGGGCACCGGCCAGCAGCGCCTTGCACGGCGCCACCGCGCGCGCGAGCTGGCCGATGTCGTTGCCCAGGGAATCGCCGAAGCCGCCGGGTTCGAGGAAGTCGCGCTGCATATCGATGATAACGACGGCCGTGCGATCGGGATCGATCTGCACGGGCCCCGGTTCGGCTTCGATGGCGATCATCATGGAGGCTCGCTTATTTGTTTTTGCAAATCAGCGAAGCAAGAACCGGACCAGCGTGCCTTCAGTGCCGCGCGCCGCAAAAAAGCCGCCTCGTTTATCACGCAAGTGCATTGACGGCTTGGCTTTTTCATCGCCGTGCGACCGCGATCGCCGGTGGTGGGCACCGGTGCGGGCACGCCCGCAGACAGTGCAGAGCGGGCGGCTGCGCTGCGCTAACGCGCGGCTTGCGACACGCTGACGTGCGCCACGGCGATCTTCCAGCCCTCGCTGGTGCGCACCCAGGTCTGCGTCTGGCGGCCTCGCCCCGCGGTGGCCGGATCGGTGAATTCGGCGCTCACGCAGGCCACATCGGCGCTTAAGCTTGTCACCTCGACGCGCAGCAGGCGGCGCTGCCCGTGCACCGGCAGCGAGCCGCGCCGGAAGGCCGCGATGGCCTCAATGCCGTAGTTCTGTTCGGCCAGCCCATAGCGGATGGCCTGCGCCGAGTTCAGAAAAAAGCCGTTGAGCGCCTCGATGTCGTGGCGGATCAGCGCCTCCTCATACTGCTCGAACGCGGCGCGTACCTCGCGCGCCACGGCGGCGCCGGCATCGGCGCCGAAGCGCTGCGTCACGCCATCGCTGCCAGCAGCGTGCTACTTGCGGCAACCGCGCCGAACACGCCGCCCTGCATCTTGACCATCTTCAGCGCCGCCAGGTGATTGCCGTAATCGGTGGCGCCGCAGCAATCCTCGAGCAGCAGGCATTCGAAGCCGCGGTCATTGGCCTCGCGCATGGTGGTGTGCACGCACACGTCGGTGGTAATGCCGGTCAACACCAGATTGCGGATGCCGCGGGTGCGCAAAATCAGCTCCAGATCCGTGGCGCAGAACGAACCCTTGCCGGGTTTGTCGATGATGACCTCGCCCGGCGCGGGTGCGAGCTCGGCAATGATCTGCCAGCCGGGCTCGCCGCGCACCAGGATCCTGCCGCAGGGCCCGTCATCGCCGATGCCGGCGCCGATCTGGCGCGAGCGCCAGCGCTTGTTGTCCGGCAGATCGGACAGATCGGTGCGATGGCCCTCACGCGTATGGATCACATGCAGGCCGCGCTCGCGGGCGCGCTGCAGCACCCGCCGTATCGGTTCGATCGGTGAGCGCGTCAGCGACAGGTCGTAGCCCATCTTGTCCACGTAGCCGCCGATGCCGCAGAAGTCGGTCTGCATGTCGATGATCACGAGCGCCGTGTCGGCGCCCTCGAACGCGCCATCGTAGGGCCACGCGTAAGGGTCGGATGCAATAGAAGAAAAGCCCATGGCCCTCTCAACCGGTGAGTGTGCGCACCGCGGCGGCCGCGGCCGCTGAGCGGTTTTCGACCCCGAGTTTGACGAAGATCTGTTCCAGATGCTTGTTGACCGTGCGCGGACTGATATTGAGGATTTCCCCGATATCGCGATTGGGCTTGCCGCGGCTGATCCACAGCAGCACTTCCGCTTCGCGCGAGGTCAACGCGAAGGCGCGTTGCAGTATCGCCTGGTCGCTGTCGGTGTTGGCGGTCTCGGCTAGGCGGAACAGTAGTTCATCCGGACCCAGCGGACTCAGGAACGAACATTCCAGCCGCCGCCCGCCGATGTCCACCAGGCAACGCGCTGGCGCCTGATGCTCGCCGCGGCGCATGCGCAGCAGCTGTTCGATGACCGTCGCCGGCAGCGTCGCCCCCAGCGAAGGTGCAGCCGAGGTGGGCGCCGCCAGCAGTTGCCGCGCCTTGGGGGTGCACCACAGCACGCGACCGGCGCGGTCGGTCGCCAGCAGAAAGCGGCCGCTGGCATCGAGCGCCGCGCGCGTCTCGTACGCCAGCCGGGCGTTGCCCAGGTGTACTCGGATGCGCGCCAGCAATACGTCCAGCACGATCGGCTTGGTGACGTAATCAACGCCGCCGCAGGCCAGGCCCTCGATCACGTGCTCGGTCTCCGACAGCCCGGTCATGAAGATCACCGGCAGGTCCGACAGCAGCTTATCGCGCTTCAGGCGCTTGCAGGTCTCAAAGCCGCTGATGCCCGGCATGCGCGCATCCATCAGCACCAGGTCGGGTGTGACCTGGTCCACCAGATCGAGCGCGGTTTCCCCATCGGTGGCGATCAGCACGGTGAATCCGGCCTGATCGAGCGTATCGGTCAGCAGGTGAAGCGTCTCGGGCGTGTCGTCCACGACCAGCACGGTATCGCGGCGCAGCGCTGTGGCGTGTTCAAGCATTGGCGCGCATCGCTTCCAGCACGTTCATGTAGCGCTTGAGATCGAAGTTCGACACCAGCGTGCGCAGATGGGCGGCGACCGCTTCGTGGCTGGGGTCTTCCAGTTCCAGTTCGCGCAGCTTGGCCTCGATCCCGCGCACGTGGCCGATGGTTCCGAGCCGGTACAGGTCGTCCAGATGATGGCGCGAGCGATCGCTGGCGCTGCGCGGGATGGCCGCCTGGTGCGCCGGTTCCACGCCGCGCTCCGGCTGGTCGATCCATTGCAGATTCAGCAGCGTACCGATGTGCTCCAGCAGCGGCGTGAGCTCGATCGGCTTGGTGACGAAGCTGTCGTGCAGCGGGCCGGCGGCCGCGGAGTATTCATGCGCGTTGGCCGACACGATCATGATCTTGAGCTGGAGAAGACCTGGCAGGGTGCGCAGCTGCTGTGCCACCTCCCAGCCGGAGATGTCCGGCAGCGACAGATCGATCATCGCAAGATCGGGCTGGCATTGCTCCGCCAGCTGCACACAGGTCTTGCCGTCGCGCGCGATGAACACTGTGAATCCGAGCGGGCGCAGAAGATTCTGCATCAGCTCCAGATGCAGCGGATCATCGTCCGCGAGCAGCACCTTGCGCCGCGCCCCGAGATAGTCGCAGATACGCAGCGCCCGCCGCGGCGTCGGCTTGTGGTCGCGTACCTCGCCGAGCAACAGGCGCACCACGAAGGTGCTGCCGGCGCTGCTGCTGCTCTGCAACTGCACCTCGCCGCCCATGATCTGGGTCAGGAGTTTGGTGATCGTAAGTCCCAAGCCCGTGCCCGGCACCGAGCGCACCTCCTGGCTGCTGCCGCGCTCGAACGGCTCGAAGATGCGCTCCAGGTCGGAAGGCGCGATCCCGGGGCCGGTGTCAGCGACTTCGATCTCGGCGCTGGGGTTGTGGTAGCGCACCGTCAATGTCACCGCACCGCGCTCGGTGTACTTGATGGCGTTCGACAGCAGGTTGATCAGAATCTGTCGCAGGCGTTTCTGGTCGGTGTGCACGTGCAGCGGCAGATCGGGCGGGCGCTGATAATAAAAATCCAGGCCCTTGGCCATCGCCTGCAGGCGAAACATGTCCACCAGCTGGTCCAGGAACTCCGGCAGCTGCACCGTGTCGCGGTTCAACTGCAGCATGCCGTTTTCGATCTTGGACACGTCGAGCAGTCCGTCGATCAGGTTGGACAGATGCTCGGCGCTGCGCCGGATCACGCGCACCGCTTTGTCGGACGGGCCGGGCGCACCGCGCTCGAGCAGCTGCGCATAGCCGAAGATCGAATTCAGCGGCGTGCGGATTTCATGGCTCAAGCCCAGGATGTAGCGCGTCTTGGCAAGATTGGCCGACTCCGCGACCTCCTTCGCGCGCTGCAGCGCAGCGTCGGTGCGTCCATGCGCCTCGATCTCCTCCATCAGCATGCCGGTCTGGCGCGCCGACTCGGCCTGCGCGGCTCGTCGGCTCTCGTGCGCCAGCACGATCAGCCAGGCGCCTATCCCCGACAGCAGCAGCAGGCACAGGAACACCATCCACAGCGTGGTTTCGACGCTCTCGCGCACCGCCGGCGCAAAGCCGCCATAGCTGTGGTAGATGAAGGACAGCAGCAGGCCGGTGACCAGGTTGCAGCCGATAAGAATCCCGGCGAAATGTCCGCCGCGCGTGTTGAGCGCCGCGGCCACGCGCGCCGGCAGCAGCTGGCCGATGAATGCGACCAGCTGGTCGGCGATGCGCCCGTGCGGCTTGCACACGTCATGGCAGCGCGACTCGAGCGTGCAGCACAGCGAGCAGATCGGTCCCGAATAGGCCGGGCACAGCGCCATGTCGGCGTTTTCAAACGCGTTCTCGCAGATGGTGCAGCGAAAATCCGCGACGTTGGGCGGCAGGCCGTCGGCTTTGCGCGCCAGGTAATAGCGCCCATTGGTCGCCCAGGCGATCGCCGGCGCCGCGGCGAATGCGGTCAGCAGTGCCACGAACGGCGAGAGTACCTGGGCCACGATGCCGAACACCCCGAGATACGCCAGACTCGACACCGCGATCGACAGCAGCAGCGCGCCCACGCCCACCGGATTCACGTCGTACAGGTGCGCGCGCCGGAACTCGATATACGGTGGGGAGAGGCCCAGGGGCTTATTGATCACCAGATCCGCGGTCAGGGCGCCGATCCAGCCGGCGGCGAAGTTGGCATAGATGCGCAGGATGCCGTCGATGGCGCGAAAGATGCCGATCTCCATCAGCAGCAGCGCCAGCACGACGTTGAATACCAGCCACACCACGCGCCCGGGATGGCTGTGCGTCAGGCGCGAGAAGAAATTCGACCAGGCGATCGAGCCGGCGTAGGCGTTGGTGACGTTGATCTTCAGCTGGCAGACGATCACGAACACTCCGGTCAATACCAGCGCCATGGTCGGGGAGCCGACCGTCTCGCGAAACGCCACGAAGTACATCTGCGTCGGCTGCGTCGCCTGATCGCTGCCGATACCGTGCCGCAGTGCCAGGATCGCCAGGAACGAGCCTGCCAGCAGCTTGAAGCCGCCGATCAGCACCCAGCCCGGTCCGGTCGACAGCAGCGCGGTCCACCAGCTGAAGCGCTTGCCGTGCTGGCGCTGCGGCAGGAAGCGCAGGTAATCGACCTGTTCGCCGATCTGCGGCAGCAGTGACAGCAGCATCGAGGCCGCCATGCCCAGCAGCAGGAAATTCACCGAGCCGCCGCTGCTACCGGCCGCGGCGCCACCGTACTGCGTCCAGGCCGCAACGTCCGCGGGATTTTTGAACAGAATGTAGATGATCGGCAGGAACTGCAGCGCCAGCCAGATCGGCTGGGTGGCGAGCTGCATGCGGGAGATCATGCTGATGCCGTAGACGGCGATCGGGATCACCACCAGCGAGCTGATCACGTGCGCCAGCGCCAGTGGAATGTGAAACAGCATCTGCAACGCCACCGACAGGATGCTGGCCTCGATCGAGAACAGCAGGAAGGTGAACGAGGCGTAGATCAGCGAGGTCACCGTGGAGCCCAGGTAGCCGAAACCGGCACCGCGCGTCAGCAGGTCGATATCGACGCCATATTTGGCGGCGTAGAACGCGATCGGCAGCCCGATCAGGAACATCAGCGCCATGAAGGCGCCGATGGCCCAGACCGCGTTCGGGAAACCGTAGGCGATCGTAATGGTGCCGCCGATGGCCTCGCAGGCGAGGAACGCGATCGGACCCAAGGCGGTATTGCCGACGCGGAACGAGGACTTGCGCGCGCTGGCCGCCGTGTAGCGCAGCGCATAGTCCTCCAGCGTCTGGCTGGCAACCCACTGGTTGTACTGCCGACGCTCCCGGACGATTCGTTGATGTGCAGCCATGCCTTGTTGTACTCGTGATACGCGACCGCTCGCTGGAAATACAGAGCAAGCGACGTGCCATCCATTTTGGCGCAACAGCGCGCGCTTGCACCGGCAGCGCCTACGTCAAACGACGCATACAGCCCGGAGCCAAGCTCCCGTAGCTTAAGTCACGGCAAGCGCGCGACGGATCGAAAGGGAGTTTCGAGGGGCGGGGCGCTTCGGCCACAGCAGCGCAGCGAACGCTCTAGCGGGCACTGATTTGGCCAGTCTCCAACCGCTTTTGCCCTGACTTCGTGCACCAGCTCGCGCCGTCGCTAGGGATTGCGGACGCGGTCGTCCGCATCGACGGCCACCCACTAAACAGAAGGAAAATTGTCATGGACCCCAAACAACGATGCATCCGCGCCGCTCCGCGAGCAGCGCTGGCAGCGGCGCTCACCGCGGCCGTGCTGGCCGCGCAGGTCAACAGTGCCGCGGCCGATATTTCGATTCCGCCGGTGTCGGTCGGCGTCGGTGTACAGACCGGCTTCTTCTCCTGCAACACCGCCTGCGTCTACAGTCCCGGCGCGGTCACCCCGGGCGATACCAGCGTCAGTGGCTTTGGCGTCGACAGCGTGCGCCTGTACGTCAGTGGCGGCATCACCGATACGATCAAGCTGACCTTCAACACCGAGTACACCGGCAGCGGTGCGGGCGAGAACAAGGTCGAAGTGATGGATGCCATCGGCCGCTTCGAATTCTCCGATGAGTTCAACATCTGGGCCGGCCGCTTCCTGCCTCCGAGCGACCGCGCGAATCTCTATGGACCGTACTACGCCAATAACTGGGCGCCGTTTGCCGACGGCGTCGCCGACTACTACCCCAACGTCGCGGTCGGCCGCGACAACGGTGCCGCCTACTGGGGCGATTTTGGTCTGGCGAAAATCCAGGTTGGCGTGTTCGACGGAGAATCACTCGGCAGCAGCACGGCGGTGAAGGATCCGAGCAAGCTGGTGTATGCCGGGCGCCTGACGTTCGACTTCTGGGACAAGGAGAAGGGCTACTACTTCAACGGCACCTATTACGGCGCCAAGGACATCCTCGCGCTCGGTATCGCCGCGCAGACCCAGGACAGCAAGACCGTGTTCACCATCGACGGCCTGATGGAGAAGAACCTGGCCGGCGTCGGCGTGGTGACGGTGGAGTCCGAGTACAACAAGGACAATGGTCTTAATTCCACCACCACCAGCGACGGTTGGTACGTGCTGGCAAGCTACCTGTTCCCGCAGGTGATCGGCATCGGCAAGTTCCAGCTGCTGGGCAAGTACAGCGACAGGACCAACAACGCCACCGCGGTGACGGCCTCCAATCAACTCAAGACCGACGAGGTGGACGTCAACTACATCATCAAGACGTTCAGCGCGCGCGTCGGCATGTATTACCTGTACCAGACCGACTCGCTGCCGGCCGCGCTCACCGGGAAAGAATTCGGCATAAAACTGCAACTGCAGATGTAAATACCCACTGGAGATCAAGCTATGACTACGGGGAAAACTCTAATACGGGCGCTGTCGCTGACGCTGACAGTGCTGGCCTCAACGCTGGTGTTCGCCGCGGCGCAAGCCGCCGACACCATCAAGGTCGGCGTGATGCACTCGCTGTCGGGCACGATGGCGATCAGCGAGACCACGCTCAAGGACACGATCCTGATGATGATCGACGAGCAGAACAAGAAGGGCGGCGTGCTCGGCAAGAAACTCGAGGCGGTGGTGGTCGACCCGGCGTCGAACTGGCCGCTGTTCGCCGAGAAGGCCGCGGAGCTGCTGGAGAAGGACAAAGTCGCGGTAGTGTTCGGCTGCTGGACCTCGGTGTCGCGCAAGTCGGTGCTGCCGGTGTTCGAGAAGGACGACGGCCTGCTGTTCTATCCGGTGCAGTATGAGGGCGAGGAATCCTCCAAGAACGTCATCTACACCGGCGCTGCGCCCAATCAGCAGGCGATTCCTGCCGTTGAATACCTGATGAAGGACGTCGGCGTGAAGCGCTGGGTGCTGGAAGGCACCGACTACGTCTATCCGCGCACCACCAACAAGATCCTGCAGGCGTTCCTGGAGCAGAAGGGCGTGAAGCCGGAAGACATCATGGTCAACTACACGCCGTTCGGTTTTTCCGACTGGACCAGCGAGGTCGCCAAGATCAAGGCCTTCGGCTCGGCCGGCAAGAAAACCGCGGTGGTGTCGACCATCAACGGCGATGCCAACGTGCCGTTCTACAAGGAACTGGGCAACCAGAAGATCTCGGCGGAGGACATTCCGGTGGTGGCGTTCTCGGTCGGTGAAGAGGAGCTGTCGGGCCTGGATGCCAAGCCCCTGGCAGGACACCTGGCCGCCTGGAATTATTTCATGAGCATCGACACGCCGTTGAACAAGGAATGGATCGGCAAGTGGCATGCCTTCACCAAAAATCCCAAGCGCACCTTCAATGACCCGATGGAAGCGCATGTGATCGGCTTCCAGCTGTGGATCAAGGCGGTGACAAAGGCCGGCACTACCGATCCGGAGAAAGTGATCGCCGCGCTGCCGGGCCTGGAAGTGCCGAACCTGACCGGCGGTACCGCCAAGGTGCTGCCGAATCATCACATCACCAAGCCGGTGTACATCGGCGAGGTGCGCCCCGACGGCCAGTTCGACGTGGTGTGGAAGACCAAGGAAGAAGTCCCCGGCGAGGCCTGGTCGCACTACCTGCCTTCCGACAAGGACATCATCGCCGACTGGGTGACGGTCAAGTGCGGCAACTACAACACCGTGACCAAGGTGTGTTCCGGACAGAACTACAAGTAGTCAACGCATGATATAAACGCGGCTCCGACCGGGTGACCCCGGTCGGAGCCGCTTTCTTCAGCGGCAGCGCGTTTGGAACGGGTATTGCTTACAGTGACCACATGCCGATGCGTTTGCCCACACTCCATCTGATTGCAGCGGCTGTCGTGTGGCTGCTGGCGTGCCTGGCGCCGGCGGCAATGGCAGCGAGCACTGCGCAAGTTGCCACCCCGGCCGCCGCCACCCCGCAAGCGGCATCCCAGTTGCCGCAACTGCTGCAGCAGCTGCCCGAGGCCAGCTACGCCGACAAGCAGGCGCTGATCAAACAGCTCACCGACACACACGATCCGCGGGTGCGCGCGGTATTGAATGCGCTGCTCGAGGGCAATCTGTATGCCCGCAGCAGCGACAGCCAGGTATTCATCGCCCAGGCCGATGGCGACAATCTTGCGTTGACCGATCCGCTGACCGGCGCTGCGGCAGGCAGCGCGAGCGCCGACGGCTTTGCCAAAATCGGTGTCAACAACCAGCTGCGCAAGGCATTGCACGTGGCGCTGGCGCAGTTCGATCTGTCCAGCCCCGAGGCCGGCGCGCGCCGTGAGGCGGTGCGCGAGATGCTGCGCGCGGTCGATGCGCAAACGGTGCTCGCGCTGCGGGCCCGCCTGGCCGAGGAGCACGACAAGGGCGTGCGCGCCGAGATCCGCGACGGTCTGGCGCTGGCGGATCTTGACAGCGGCGACGCCGATACGCGGCTGGCGGCGGTCAAGACCCTGGCCGGCAGCCTCAATCTCGATGTGTACACCCGGCTGACGTCGATGGTCGAGCAGGCCAGCGACGGCAGCTACGGCGAATCCGATGCGCGCGTGCGCGCCGCCGCGGCTGCCTCGATCCGCGCGATCAACCGCTGGCGCATTTTCTACGCCGGCATCCAGACGCTGATGTTCGGCTTGAGCCAGGGCTCGGTACTAGTGCTGGCGGCGATCGGACTGGCCATCACCTTCGGCGTCATGGGCGTCATCAACATGGCGCATGGCGAGCTGATGATGCTGGGGGCCTATACCACCTACGTGGTGCAGCTGCTGATGCCGCAGCACATCGGCGCCTCGATCGTGGTGGCGCTGCCGGCCGCGTTTCTGGTGTCGGGGCTGGCCGGTATCGCGATCGAGCGCACCATCGTGCGCCATCTGTACGGGCGGCCGCTGGAAACGCTGCTGGCGACCTTCGGCCTGTCGCTGGTGCTGCAGCAGGCGGTGCGCGACATCTTCTCGGCAAACAACCGCCCGGTTCAGTCCCCGGAGTGGATTTCGGGCGAACTGCAGATCAATGAGGCACTGTCGATCACCTACAACCGGCTCTACATCATCGTCTTCACCTTCGTGCTGTTCCTGGTGCTGCTGCAGGTACTCAAGCGCACGCGCCTGGGGCTGGAGGTGCGCGCGGTATCGCAGAATCGCGCCATGGCCAAGGCGATGGGCATCCGCACCGAATGGGTCGATGCGCTGACCTTCGGCCTGGGCTCAGGTATCGCCGGCGTCGCCGGCGTAGCGCTCAGCCAGCTCACCAATGTCGGGCCCAACCTGGGACAGAGCTATATCGTGGATTCCTTCATGGTGGTGGTGTTCGGCGGTGTCGGCAACCTGTGGGGCACCGAACTGGGCGGCAATGCGCTCGGCATCGTCAACAAGCTGCTCGAGCCGTATTCGGGCGCGGTGCTGGCGAAGATATTCGTGCTGGTGTTCCTGATCCTGTTCATCCAGCGCCGGCCGCGCGGTCTGTTCCCGCAGAAGGGCCGGGCGGCGGAGGGTTAGCGTGGATGCGATCGTCATCGGGCCACGCAATCGGCTGATTGCGGCGCTGCGGGCCGATCGCGGTGGCAAGGTGTTCCTCGCGGTGCTGGCGGTGACCGGCGTGCTGGTGCCGCTGCTCAACCTTGCGCTGCCGGAAAGCTCGTCGCTGCATCTGTCGAGCTATACCGTCACGCTGCTCGGCAAGTACATGACCTACGCGATGCTGGCGATCGCGGTGGACCTGATCTGGGGCTACTGCGGCATCCTGAGCCTGGGTCACGGCGCCTTTTTCGCGCTCGGCGGCTACGCCATGGGCATGTACCTGATGCGTCAGATCGGCACCCGCGGTGTCTATGGCGATCCGGTACTGCCGGATTTCATGGTGTTCCTGAACTGGAAGGAGCTGCCGTGGTTCTGGCACGGCTTCAATCACTTTGCGTTTGCGGCGTTGATGATCGTGCTGGTGCCGGGCCTGCTGGCGCTGGTGTTCGGCTTCCTGGCGTTTCGCTCACGCGTCTCCGGCGTCTATCTGTCGATCATCACGCAGGCGCTGACGTATGCGCTGATGCTGGCGTTTTTTCGTAACGACATGGGCTTTGGTGGCAACAACGGCTTCACCGATTTCAAGGACATCCTGGGATTCGGACTGCAGGCGCCCGGCACGCGCATGGCGCTGTTCCTCGTTACCGTGCTGGCGCTGGGCGGCAGTTACCTGCTGTGCCGCTATATCGTCGCCTCGCGCGCCGGCCGTGTGATCGCCGCGGTACGCGACGCCGAGAGCCGCGCGCGCTTCATCGGCTACAAGGTCGAGTCGTACAAGCTGTGGGTGTTCGTATTCTCGGCGGTGCTGGCGGGCATCGCCGGCGCGCTGTACGTGCCACAGGTTGGCATCATCAACCCGGGCGAATTCTCGCCGGCCAATTCGATCGAGATCGTGATCTGGGTGGCGATCGGCGGCCGCGGCACGCTCTATGGCGCGGTGGTCGGCGCGGTGCTGGTGAACTACGCCAAGACTTATTTTACCGCGGCGTTGCCGAGCATGTGGCTGTACGCACTGGGCGCGCTGTTCGTGCTGGTGCCGCTGTTCCTGCCGCAAGGCGTGGTGGGTGCGGTGACCCAGCTGCGAGCGCGCATGATCGGCGCCACGACATGACTGACGCCGCGCCATGATCAGCGCCGTACTGGGGCGATTCTCCGGCCGCTCGCGCAGCGCCAAACCGCCGCGCATCGGCCCTATGCTTGCACCCAATCGCATCGAAGCCGGCCCCGACTCCTCGCGCGGTGTGATCCTGTATCTGGAGGACATCACGGTCAGTTTTGACGGCTTTCGCGCGCTCAACGCGCTGACGCTGTACATCGAGGTCGGCGAACTGCGCTGCATCATCGGGCCCAACGGCGCCGGCAAGACCACGATGATGGATGTCATCACCGGCAAGACGCGACCCGATACCGGCTCGGCGTGGTTCGGGCAGACGCTGGATCTGCTGGCACTGACCGAGCCGGAGATCGCCCAGGCCGGCATCGGCCGCAAGTTCCAGAAGCCCACCGTGTTCGAACACCACACCGTGTTCGAGAACCTGGAGCTGGCGATGGCGGGCGACAAGTCGGTGTGGAAGTGGCTGTACGCGCGCATCACGCCGACCGAGCTGGAACACATCGAGCATGTGCTGGAAACCGTGCGACTGACCGAGCGGCGCGATGAGCGCGCCGGCGCGCTCTCGCATGGGCAGAAACAGTGGCTCGAGATCGGCATGCTGCTGATCCAGGAGCCGCAGCTGCTGCTGGTGGACGAGCCGGTCGCGGGCATGACGCCGCACGAAGTCGAGCGCACGGCTGAACTGCTGACCTCACTGGCCGGGCGGCATTCGGTGATCGTGGTCGAGCACGACATGGAGTTCGTGCGTTCGATCGCGCGCCAGGTGACCGTGCTGCACGAGGGCAGCGTGCTGGCGCAAGGCAGCATCGACGAGGTGCAGGGCAATGCGCGCGTCAGAGAGGTCTACCTCGGCGTATAGCATGCTGGAGATCAAGGGCCTCAATCAGTTCTACGGCGGCAGTCACATTCTGTGGGACATCAACCTCGATGTGCCGACCGGCTCCTGCACCTGCCTGATGGGCCGCAACGGCATGGGCAAGACCACGCTGCTCAAGTGCATCATGGGACTGCTGCCGGCCGCCTCCGGACAGATACTGTACGAGGGCCGCGACCTGCGCGGCCTTGCGGCCGAAGAGCGTGCGCCGCTGCGCATCGGCTATGTACCGCAGGGACGCGAGATCTTCTCGCAGCTCACGGTGGAGGAGAATCTGCGCATCGGACTGGCGGTGCGCCGGCCGCGGGTGCGCGAGGTGCCCGAGCCGCTGTTTGTGATGTTCCCGGTGCTCAAGCAGATGCTGCGCCGGCGCGGCGGGGATCTGTCGGGTGGACAGCAACAGCAGCTGGCGATCGCGCGCGCGCTGGTGCTCGACCCGCGCCTGTTGATCCTTGACGAGCCGACCGAGGGCATTCAGCCTAATATCGTGCATGAGATCGGCGAAGTGATTCAGCGACTCAATCGCGAGGCCAACCTGACCGTGCTGCTGGTGGAGCAAAAACTGCCGTTCGCGCGCCGCGTTGCCAGCGATCTGCGCATTCTCGACAAGGGCCGACTGGTGGTGTCCGGCAAGATCGGCGCCCTGACCGATGAGCTGGTACGCACGCATTTGACGGTATGAGCTCAGGTGTGGCAGGGGTGGTCGACCACGGCGGCGCGCCGCAAGGCAGCGCACCGCAAGGCAGCGCCGGCGGCTGGCAGGCGCGACTCGAGCTTAAGTTTGAGGCCAGCGAGGCACGCACGCGCCTGGCGCATCGCCGCCACCACGGTCCGCTCGTGGTGCAGCGCATTTTCCATCCGGAACCGCGCAGCCAACAGGGATCGCTCACGGCTGAACCCTGTCACGTCTACCTGCTGCATCCGCCCGGCGGCGTGGTCAGTGGCGATGAACTGCAGCTCGATGTCGAAGTACAGACGCAGGCGCATGCGCTGCTGACCACGCCTGCGGCCGGCAAGTTCTATCGCCGCGGTGCGCACATCGGCGGTGTGCCGCGCGTCGCGCGCCTGACACAGACACTCGCCGTGGACGACGGAGTGCTGGAATGGCTGCCGCAGGAGAACATCTTCTACCCGGACAGTGCCGTGCAGCTGTGCACGCGGGTTACGCTTTCCGCCGGCGCGCGCTTCATCGGTTGGGAGATCGGCTGTCTCGGGCTGCCCGCGAGCCAGGCATCGCTGGGCGACGGCGCGCTGCGCCAGTCATTCGAACTCTGGCGCGGCGCCGCGCCGCTGCTGCTGGAGCGGCTGAACATCGAGCGCAGCTGCCTTCGCGCACGCTGGGGTCTGGCCGGACACAGTGCGCTCGGCACCTGGCTGGCGTATCCGGCCGGCGAGCAGCCGCTGGCACTGGCGCGCGCGACGGCCGCGGCGATGAATTGCGCCGACCTGACGCTTGCCTGTACGCTCGTGGACGGGGCGCTGTGCTGCCGTGGCATGGCGGCACGCGCGGATCGACTGAAACAGGCATTCATCGACTTGTGGCGCGCGCTGCGGCCGCAGCTGCTGGGGCGAGCAGCGATCGCGCCGCGCATCTGGGCGACGTGAAGACGCACCTTTAAGATCCATAGACGGGCTTGGGATGGAACTGTCACCGCGTGAAAAGGACAAGTTGCTGCTGTTCACGGCCGCGTTGCTGGCCGAACGCCGCAAGGCGCGTGGCCTGCAGCTCAACTACCCGGAAGCGATCGCCTATGTGTCCGCCGCGATCCTCGAGGGTGCGCGTGACGGGCGTACGGTGGCGGAGCTGATGAGCTTTGGCACCACACTGCTGCGGCGGAGCGACGTCATGGAAGGGGTGGCCGAGATGATCACCGAGGTTCAGGTCGAGGCCACCTTTCCCGACGGCACCAAGCTGGTGACCGTGCATCACCCCATAACCTGACAGCGCGCCATGATTCCAGGGGAAGTGGACGTCAAGGATGGCGAGCTGACGCTCAACGAGGGCCGCGACACGCGCCGGATTACCGTTGCCAACCGGGGCGACCGGCCGATCCAGGTCGGATCGCACTACCATTTCTACGAAACCAACGGCGCGCTGCAGTTCGATCGCGAGCGGGCGCGCGGCTACCGGCTCAACATCGCGGCCGGCACGGCGGTGCGCTTTGAACCGGGCCAGCAGCGCGACGTGGAGCTGGTGGCTCTGGCCGGGGACCGCATCGTGTACGGTTTTCAGGGCAAGATCATGGGGTCGCTGTCGTGACGCATATCGACCGGCGAGCTTATGTGGAGATGTACGGGCCCACCACCGGTGACCGCGTGCGTCTGGGGGACACGGAGCTGTGGATCCAGATCGAGCGCGATCACAGCATCTACGGCGAGGAAGTCAAATTCGGCGGCGGCAAGGTGATCCGCGACGGCATGGGCCAGGGGCAGCGCGGTGCGGCCGAGGTGGTCGACACGGTCATCACCAACGCCGTGATCCTGGATCACTGGGGCATCGTCAAGGGCGATGTGGGGATCAAGGACGGTCGCATTGCCGCGATCGGCAAGGCCGGCAATCCCGACATTCAGCCCGGCGTCAATATCGTGATCGGCGCCGGCACCGAAGTGATCGCCGCGGAAGGCCTGATCCTGACACCGGGCGCGGTCGATGCGCATATTCATTTCATCTGTCCGCAGCAGGTCGAAGACGCGCTGATGAGCGGCGTCACGACCATGATCGGCGGCGGCACCGGCCCGGCCGCCGGTACCTCGGCCACCACCTGTACCCCCGGGCCGTGGCACATCGCACGCATGTATCAGGCACTGGAGGAGCTGCCGATGAATTTCGGCCTGCTCGGCAAGGGCAATGCCAGCCTGCCCGAGCCGCTCGAGGAGCAGATTCATGCCGGGGTCATGGGCCTGAAGCTGCACGAGGACTGGGGCACGACGCCGGCGGCGATCGATAACTGCCTGGCGGTGGCCGATCGCTTCGACGTGCAGGTCGCGATCCACACCGATACGCTCAATGAGAGCGGCTTTGTCGAGGACACCATCGCGGCCTTCAAAGGCCGCACCATTCACACCTATCACACCGAGGGCGCTGGCGGCGGCCATGCGCCCGACATCATCAAGGCCTGCGGTGTGGCGCACGTGCTGCCGTCCTCCACCAATCCGACCCGGCCCTACACCGTCAATACCATCGATGAGCACCTGGACATGCTGATGGTGTGCCACCACCTGGATCCGGGCATCCCGGAGGATGTGGCTTTCGCCGAATCCCGCATCCGCCGCGAGACCATTGCGGCAGAAGATATCCTGCATGATCTGGGTGCGTTCTCGATGATCTCCTCGGACTCGCAGGCCATGGGCCGGGTCGGCGAGGTGATCACCCGCAGCTGGCAGACCGCGCACAAGATGAAACTGCAGCGCGGCGCGCTGCCGCAGGACAGCGAGCGGCACGACAATTTTCGTGCGCGCCGCTACATCGCCAAATACACTATCAATCCCGCTATCACGCATGGCATCGCGCACGCGGTGGGCTCGGTCGAGGTCGGCAAGCTGGCCGATCTGGTGCTGTGGCGGCCGGCATTCTTCGGCGCCAAGCCGGCGATGATCATCAAGGGCGGCATGATCGTCGCGGCCCCCATGGGCGATCCGAATGCCTCGATTCCGACACCGCAGCCGGTACATTACCGCCGCATGTTCGGTGCCCTCGGGGGCGCGCGCGCCCACACCTCGGTGAGTTTCGTGTCGCAGGCGGCACTGCAGGGCGACCTGGGTCATCGGCTGGGACTGTCCAAGCGCCTGGTGCCGGTGATGGACACGCGCAACCTGCGCAAGAGCCACATGATCCTGAACGACTATCTGCCGCACATCGAAGTCGACGCCCAGACCTACGAGGTACGCGCCGACGGTGATCTGCTGACCTGCGAGCCGGCGAGCGTGCTGCCGCTGGCGCAGCGCTATTTTCTGTTCTGAGCGCGCAGCGTGCGATGCTGACCATCTCACAGCGCCTGCAGCAGCCACGCGCGGCCGATGCGCGTCTGCTGCTGCCGTTCGAACTGCGCAGCCGCAGCCGGTTTCGCGCGCAGCTAGTCGGCGGCGAGGACGTCGGCATCATCCTGGCACGCGGGCAGATCCTGCGCGGCGGCGATCTGCTGCTGGCGGACGATGGACGCGTGATCGAGGTGGCCGCGGCGGATGAGACGGTATCGACGGTGCACAGCGGCGAGCCGCGTGCGCTGGCGCGCGCCGCCTATCACCTCGGCAATCGACACGTCGCACTGCAGATCGGCCAGGGCTGGCTGCGTTACTGTCACGATCATGTGCTGGACGAGATGCTGCACGGCCTGGGACTCACGGTCACTGTCGAACAGGCGCCGTTCGAGCCTGAAGCCGGCGCCTACCACGCCGACGCCGACAGCGGCCACAGCCACGCCCATCACCACAGCCACGATCACTGAATCGCGGCGCAAGGCCAGCGCCGTGGCGCATTCATGAGCAACAACGGCGCACCCGATCGCGACCCGCACGCGCTGCTGCGCCTGTGTCATCTGGTCAGTCCCGCGCTGCCGGTGGGCGCCTATGCGTATTCGCAGGGACTGGAGTATGCGGTGCACGCCGGCTGGGTGCACGACGAGGCGTCGACGCTCGAGTGGCTGCAGGGCATGTCAGCCGGCGCGCTCGGTACGCTCGACCTGCCGCTGCTGCTGCGCCTGCATCGCGCCTGGAGCAGCACCGATATTCCCGGCGTGCGCCATTGGAACGCACGGCTGATCGCAGCGCGCGAGACTTCGGAACTGCGCGCGGAGGAACTGCATCTGGGCCGCGCCCTGGCGCGGGTACTGGTGGAACTCGAACTGGGCGAGGCCGGCGAGTGGATAGAGGCGCCCGCGGCGTTCGCGACCTTGTTCAGCATGGCCGCGGTGCGCTGGCACATCGATGTGCGCGATGCGATGAGCGGCTACCTGTGGGGCTGGAGCGAGAATCAGGTGCTGGCTGCGGTCAAGCTGGTGCCGCTGGGGCAATCGGCCGGCCAGCGCCTGCTGCACCGGCTGACCGCTGCCATGCCGGCGCTCGTCGAGCGTGCGCTGACGCTCGGCGATGCGGCCATCGGCGTCAGCACGCCGTCGCAGGCACTCGCCAGCGCGCTGCATGAGTCGCAGTACAGCCGGTTGTTTCGATCTTAGTCGAGGTGCGGGCAGTCGACCACTCTCATCGTCTGCCATCCCGGCCAGCTCGCAGCACCTCAGTAGGCGAGAGACGGCCACGATATGGCGCTCGCTGCTGCAGCCGCTTGCGCATCGTCTCCGGCGTCGGCTGTTCGGCGATCTTGCGCAGTTCCCGAATCAGATATTCAGACAGTGACATTCCGGCGAGTGCCGCCCGCGCTTTGAGCTGGCGATGCAGCGCATCTGGAACATGTCGCAACTGGATGATCCTTGACATGCCGCTAGAATGTAAACCTGCACTGGACGTGACAATGCCGAAAGTGCCCCACTCACTACCGGTCGCTGCGATAAGTCGCGCCGGCTCGCCCCCCGCGACGGTATTCGTCAAGCCGCCGCTTCATCTGCTACCTTTGGTGCGGCGGTGGGGGCGGCGCGCAGCAGGGAGATATCGGGATGTACGAGAAGCCTACGGCACCGCGCCCCATCGGCGGCGTCATCGACGATGCCATCAAGCTCTATCGGGCTTCGTTTCGAACCTGCGTGCCGATCGCGCTGATCAGTTCGCTGATAACAGGCTCGGTAAGCTTTTACGTGCTCAGCAGCTTTCCGGCACTGACATCGATACGCGACCCGGCGCAGATCTGGGACATGCTCAAGCCCTCGCCGCTGTGGACCTTGTTCCTGCTGCCCGGTATCGCCTCACTGCTGTTGCTCGGCGCCATCATGGCCTGCCAGAACGCACTGGCTGCGGGCATGGGCCTGCTGACGGTCGTGCGGGCGCTGGTGGTGGCCTTGGGTCGCCTGCACTGGCTGCTTCTGGCCGTTGTGTTGTGGGTGCTTTTCATATGCACCGCAGTCGGCATCGCGCTGATACCGATCAGCCCGGCGTCGCGTGTGCTCGGTGTGCTGGCGTGGATCGTGCTGGCGATTTACCTGTGGGGCAGATTCCAGCTGTGGATGGTGGCGCTGTTTGCCGAGGATGTGGGAACCTTCCGGGCCTTAGGGGTAAGTTGGGGCCTGATCGAAGGCCATTGGTGGCGCGCGGCCATGATCCTGACCGTCGGGATCATCATCGTCCTGGTGGTCTCCCTGGTGTTCGGCTTCGTGGCCGGTCTGGTGTTCGTCGTGTATCGGGTCGATCCCATATCTTTGCTGCTGGGCAACCAGGTGATCACCGCGGTTGAGCGAGTGTTCGTGACACCGATGATCCCGGCCGTCCTGGTCGCGATGTATTACGACTTCAAATTACGTCGTGAAGGTGGCGATCTGGCAGCACGCACCAAGTCGCTGCAGAGCACCTGATCCGCATCGGGGCTGGCGGCAGCTGCCGCAGGCGTACAATGCACAACCGGCATTCGCGCACCGCGTCGTGCGTTGAGCTGACACTATGGGCAAGCAGTTGTTGGAACAATCCGCATCGCCGGCCGCTCAGTTATTGCTGTCGCCGGATACCGCCGTGCGCTGTCCGGCCTGCGAGCGGGAATTCAGTCTCGAGCAGGGCTTTGCCAGCAAGGCGCTCGAGCACCTGGAGGAGCACAGCCGCAGCGCGCTCGCGGCGATCGAGGGCCAGGTCAAGCACGAGGCGGAACGGCGCGCCGCGCTCATTGCGGCGGAGCATCAGGACGCGGCGCAGCAGCAGATCAGGCAACTCCAGCAGCTGATCGAGCAGCAGTCGCAATCGCACGCCACGGCCCTGTCCGAAGTGCGCTCGCTGGCGGAGCGCGATTTCACTCCGCAGTTACAGGCGTTGCGGGCCGAATTGGCCGCGAGCGACGCCAAGATCAAGGCGCTCGGTGAGCGCGAAGCCGCTCTGAGCGCGCGCGAGCGGCAGATTGAGGACAGTGTCGCCGCGGCGGCGCGCGTCAAAGCGGACGAGCTGCTGGCGGCGGACCGGCAGGTCTTTGAGCAGCGCCTGGCGGATCAGGACCAGCAGCTCTCCGCCATGCGTGTGCAGGAACTGGAGCTGCGGCGCTCCAGGTCCGCGCTCGAGGATCGGGCCAGGGAGCTCGAGCTGGAAGTCGCGCGTCGCCTCGACGCGGCTCGCTCCGAGATCGAGAGCAGGATCCGGGCGCAGGAGAAGGAGCGTTCCGATCTGGAGAAGGCGGAGCTGCAGAAGAAGCTGGATGATGTCGACGCCAAGCTGCTGGAAGCGCAGCAGAAGAGCAGCCAGGGTTCGCAGCAATTGCAGGGCGAGGTGCTCGAACTGGCGCTCGAAGAGCAGCTACGCCAGGCGTTTCCGGTCGACGCGTTCGAAGAGGTGCGCAAGGGCGCGCGGGGCGCGGACCTGGTCCAGCGCGTCACCACGCGCACGCTGCAGGTGGCCGGCACGATCCTGTGGGAGGCGAAACGCGCCCGGGAGTGGGGGCGGGACTGGCCGGCGAAGCTCAAGCAGGACATGCGCGCCGCGGGCGCCGACGTTGGCATTCTGGTGACGACCATCCTGCCGGCCGCACTGCCTGCGGCCCAGGTGTTCGGCCTGCACGAGGACGTGTGGGTGACCAGCTGGGGTGCGGCGATCCCGCTCGCCGTGGCATTGCGCGAACGAGTGCTGGAGGTGCACAAGCAGCGCGCGATCTCGGCCGGCAAAGGCGAGAAAATGGAAGCCGTGTACGACTATCTGACCTCGCCGCAGTTCGCGCATAAGCTCCGGGCGGTCTATTCGGCGTTCACGGCGATGCAGGAGGATCTGCAGAAGGAACGCAACGCGTCGGAACAGCGACTGGCACGACGCGAAAAGCAGATTGCGACCGGCATGAAAGAACTGCTGGGATTTGCCGGCGACGTGCAGGGCCTGGCGCAGCAGGAGCTGCCGCAGCTGGAGATGGAACCGGTGCCGCAGGAGTTAGCCCAGCGCGGTTCCGAGTAGCCGGCGCAGGCGCTGCGCCAGTTCGGCATCAGTGAGGGCCGCGAGCTGCGCGGCAGGTGCCGCAGGATCGACGCGCGCCAGGATCGAGCGCGCCAGCTCATCGCGCTTGCCGACCTCGAGCGATGGCCAGCGCTCGAGTAGGTCGTGAATCAGCTGCACCAGCGGCGCCGCCAGGCCGCTCTCCACGCCCGGGGAGCCGTGCGGCGCGCCGGATTTCTCCGCCGCATCGCCGTCGAGCACCAGCACTGTGCCGGCAGCGAGGTCACCGATGCGCACGCGCTGCGCTGTGATGAAACAGCACAACAGTCCGACCACGTAGAAAATGGGCAGGCAGTCCACCAGCCGCAAGACATTACGAATCAGCAATGCACCGGTGTCCGGCGTGGCGCCGTTGCGCGTGACGACGCGCACCCCGGCGCGGCGCTTCCCCGGCGTGACGCCGCGCATCAGCACTTCGAGCACCGGGTGGTAGAAGAAGTAAATGGCGAGCGCCGGCGCCACCGCCGCCCGTAGCTGCAGGCTCGAGCTGGCGACGCCCGACGCAAGTCCGATAAATCTGATCAGCAGCCAGGCGGCGCAGAACCAGCCCAGCGCCAGCAGCACGCGATATTGCCAGTCGAGGATGAACGCGTAGCTGCGGCTGCCGGGGCCGGCGATGTCCAGGGTATCCGCGATGGTTTCACGCACTAGCGATGGACGTTTGCAACCAGTTGGCCCCGGCCCACGATGTGGCCGCGCATCGCCCTGCGCACTTGCCGCTCGTTCGCCCCGCCGGGCAGGTCCGGCTTCACATCGAGCGCGTACAGCGTGAATGCGTAGCGATGCGGTGCGGGGGCGGGCGGACAGGGTCCGGCATAGCCGGGGCCGTAGTTGCCGTTCTGTCCCTGCAGCGTGCCGTCCGCCAGCTGCTGCTGCGACGGCGGTATGGCTTCCGGTAGCTCGCGCGCTGCGGCGGGCAGTGCGTAGATCACCCAGTGCACGAACGGGTGCGGCCTGAGATGTCCAACGATGGCATCCTGGTCGGTCATGATCAGCGCGTAACTCTGTGTGCCGGGCGGCGGTGCCGTCCACGACAGCGCGGGAGAACTGCCGTCGCCGTCGCAGGTGTACCTTTTGAGCAAGACGCCATCGGCGAGACTGGAACTGGCGAGCGTGATGAGCGCGGCGGAACCCTGCTCGTCGGGCGGCGGCGCGCAGGCGATCGGCGTCAGGATCGCAAACAGCGCGATGCCCAGCCCCCGCAATGTACCGAACAGACGACGATTGTTCAGACGACGATTGTTACGCATGCTGTGATCATCTCAGATGGCGCGCGCTCATGGCTGGTGTAGCCGCCAACAAAAAGCGCAATCAGCCTGTATCGGGGTTGCTGCTGAGCGAGACGAATCCGACGGCTCAGGTGTAAAGGGTATCTTTATAGCACTTTAAGTGGCTTTGTGTCAATTAAAGTGCTATCATAATGCCCGTTATGGATATCGAGATTCATTTAGACGGTCGTTGGGTGCACTGTGCGCAGCTGACCTTGAGCTCACCGACCGCGACCTCGCGCAGGGGCGGCGTGAGCCTGCGCTACGATGACGTCTACGCAGGCGAGCACCTCTATCGCGCCGATCATCGGGCACTGTCGGTAAATTTCCCCGTCGATTTGCAATGGCGCACGCTTGCCCACTGGCCTGCGTTTCTCATCGACCTGTTGCCCCAGGGTGCGGCGCGCAGACGCCTGGAACGCCTGTCGGCACAGCCGCTGACCGAGTGGGAGCTGCTGCAACGAGGCGCCTTGAATCCGGTCGGCAATTTGCGCATCCGCAATGCTGCGCGCGAGCTACCGCCGCGCCATCCCGGCTTTACCCTGGCTGACATGCTTGAGCGCGGCGATGGCTTCATCGATCACGCCCACGCCGTGGGCGCGACCGTGGCGGGCGCCACCGACACGCAAGGCGAGGCGCCCAAATTCTGGGTGGTTCAAGACTGCAACGGTGCCTGGCATCCGGACGATGGCGAGTTTGGCGGCGATGCGCGGCGCCATGCGCTATTGAAGCTCCAGGTTCCAGAATCAGGCCCGCGCGCACTTGACATGCTTCGCACGGAAGCCGCCTACCAGCGCGTCGCGCACGCCGTGGGGCTGCGCGTGACATCGCAGCTGCCAGAGTTCATCGGCGACAAAGCGCTGCTGGTCCCGCGCTTTGATCGACGAGTGGAGCGAGGGCGTGAGATCCGGTTAGGGGTCGAGAGCCTGTATTCGATTGCCAAGGTCCTCGATGCCGACACCCCGTTGCAACACCACGCCATTCTCATCGAACTCTCCAGACACCTGACCGACTTTCCGGCAGAGCTGCTCGAATACGTCCGGCGTGACATTTTAAATATTGCGCTCGGTAATCGCGACAACCACGGCCGCAACACTGCAGTGTTGAAGGACATCGACGGCAGCTTGCGCCTGGCACCCCTCTACGACGTGGGTCCCGCGTTTCTCGATGCGCGCGTGATCGCGCGGCGCATCCGTTGGGACGGCGAGGCGCTCGGCGGAGAGATCGACTGGATGCAGGTGCTGGCGAACCTGCGCACGCATTTTGAGGAGGCACGCGAGGCGCAGCTGCAACCGCCGGTGCTGCTGCCGAATTTAGATACCACAGCACTGGTACTCAAAAGCTTCGCACCCGCTGTGCGCGAACTGCCGTCGTTGATGCGCCAGACTGGTGTCGAGGAGTCGATCGTGCAGGCCCGTGCCGAGGCGTGCCAGCGCATGGCCGCCTCGCTCGATGCGATTCAGATTTAGCTTTATAAAGGAATGGAGGGCTGCATCATGGCCAGGCAACCTGCAAAATCCACGCAGGCACTGAAGCGCGTGCATCGAAACCTGTCCAAGGACCAAGTCGATGCGCTACGCCGGGATCTTGCACAGACGGTACCGATCGCGCATGCCAGCATCGCGCAGCTTGTCAGGACCATGCGCCTCGCCACCCGTCGATCGCAAAACGAATATGCGCAACTGTGCGGAGTCGCCCCGCGGGTGCTCAAGCGCATTGAAGCGGGCGAGCTGCACGTCCAGCTGGAATCGCTCGAGAAGCTCATCAAGCCCTTCGGCTATGCGATTGGATTGGTCCAAATCGAGTCTTGAGTCTTCGGCTCTCACCAAATTGTTTTCAATGGCCCCCAGCTCAGCAGTTTCTGATCGTGGGTCACAAGCGGCGCGCCGCGAAGGAGCGCGGTTGCTGCGATCATCCGCAGGGCTAGATGCCCGTAATCAAGAGATCGAGCGCGCCGATGATCTTAGCGCGCTCACTCGAGAGCGTGTCGACCAGGGCTCCAAGTTCTCGCACGGATATGCCGGCCAACTGCGGCGTAAGCATTACGTATTCTTTGCCGGCTACCGGAAGTTTTGGCGTGAGCGCTTGCATCGCGCGTGTTTTTGCCGGAGCCGCGAGGCTCAAGGGAACAACCACGCGCGTACTGAGCGGCTCCAAAAGATCGGACTGCACGTCCAGCAGCAGAGGGAACCGTCCCCGCGTGGTCTCGTTGCGATTCTTGTAGACAGCAAACTGCGGCATTAGAAGCTGCGCGCGTGATCGCCAAATGAGCCATTCTCGTCGACATTGCGGTTATAAGCTTCAATGGCCCGTGCGTTCTCGGTCCGCCACCTGTCGCGTCGTCGAATGCGAAGTTGGTCCGTCAGCGCCGCCTCCAGGATTGCCGACAGGTTGAGGTTTTCGGCCCGCGCGGCATCTAGTAGCTCGGTCTGAACTGAGACGTTGACTGGTTTCTTTGCGCCCATGAGAAGGATCGACCCGCATCTTCAATGCGCATAGTATATGCGCATGACGAGCGATACACAAAGTGGGCATGGCTGAGGAAATCGCCGGCGTAGTAACACCCAGCGGGCAAAAAAAACCCCGCAAGGCGGGGTTTTAATTTTCTCACACGACACAGGTCTGTCCGGGTGCGCAGTCCAAATATTGGCAGACCTCAGTGTCTGGCCTTAAAAGGCCCGTCCCGAAAGTGCGGGACCTGCGCGTCAATTCGCGCCGCGACCACTCGCGACAAGCGTTAAATGTGGCTTGCCGCAGTCTGTGCGCACCCCGACAGCCTGGGTTTCTAGCATCGAGAAGATCGCAGAAACTCTGACTGTCCGATTTTTGCTGCAACTGTCGGTGTCGCAGCAACGTGCTGAGATAATAACTCGGTATAGCGGGCAAGACCATAAGGAATCAGAAGATTATTTTCGCTTTGTCGCCAAGTTGCGACGGTAAATGTAAGACATATTCTGTCAAATGTAGCGGCGAGCCTACGTTACGCAGATCAGAACGCGGCGATCCCGGTGACCGCGCGCCCGATCGTGAGCTGATGGATGGTTTCGGTGCCCTCGTAGGTCACGACACTTTCCAGATTGAGCATGTGCCGGATGGCCACGTGTTCGACGCTGATGCCGGCGCCTCCGAGCAGATCACGGCAGTCGCGGGCGATGTCCAGCGCCATGCGGCAGTTGTTCCATTTGCCCAGCGAAATCTGGGCCGCGCTCAGCGCATCGCGCTGCTTTTGCCGTCCCAGCTGCAACGCCAGCAGTTGCGCGGTGGCGAGCTGGCGCACCATCTCGGCCAGCCGCAGCTGCACCGCCTGGGTGTGGTTCAAGGGGCGGCCGAACAGCACCCGCTCGCCGGCGTGGGCCAGCGCCTCGGCAAGGCAGGCCTGCGCGGCGCCGATGACGCCCCAGCAGATGCCATAGCGGGCCTGGGACAGGCAGGACAACGGCGCCTTGATGCCGATCGCCCCCGGCAGCGCGGCCTCGGCCGGCAGCTTCACCTGGTCGAAGAACAACGCGCCGGTGTTGGAGGCGCGCAGACTGAATTTGTGTTTGATCTCCTCTGAAGTGAAGCCGCGCGTACCGCGTTCGATGAGGAAGCCGCGCATGCCATCCGGCGTCTGCGCCCACACGATCGCAAGATCGGCGATGTGGCCATTGGTGATCCACATCTTCGAGCCACTTAGTATCCAGCCATCGCCGTTGCGGCGCGCGGTGGTGCCCATGGTGGCGGGGTCGGAGCCGCCCTGCGGCTCGGTCAGGCCGAAGCAGCCGATGACTTCCCCGCGCGCCATACGCGGCAGCCATTGCAGTTTCTGCTGCTCGCTGCCGTAGCTGTGGATCGGGTACATGCACAGGCTCGACTGCACCGACACGAAGCTGCGCAGCGCGCTGTCGCCGCGCTCCAGCTCGCGGCAGATCAGGCCGTAGCTGACGGCATTGAGGCCGGCGCAGCCATAGCCCTGCAGCGTCGAGCCAAACACGCCCAGTTCGGCCAGTTCGGGCAGCAGCTCGCGCGGAAAGCGGCTGGACTCGAAGCATTCGCTGATGATCGGCAGCACGCGCTTGTCGACCAGGCGCGCCACCGCATCGCACACCAGCTGCTCGTCCTCCCCAAGCTCGGCATCGAGCCGCAGAAAATCCAGCGCGCTTTCGCTCGGCGCGGCCGCCGGGTTCGGCGTGGCAGATGAACTCATAAAGGCGCCCTTAAGTTCCCCTAGAATCCACTGATGATGCCCGAACCGGTGAACCGATGAGCACTCGCCGACTGCCGGCGCCCGGGATGGCGTGGCTGGCGTGGCTGGCGGTGTTGCTAGTGGCGCTGCTGGCGGCATCCCCCGTGCGTCCCGACAGCGCGGCAGCCGGCGTTGACCAGCCGCCGCCGGCCGTGCGCCGCGAGCTGGATCGCGTGCAGGCGCTGCTGCTGGTGCGGTTGGCGGGCCTGCCCGACGACAGCGGGGTGCTGGTGCTGCGCGATCCGGAGCGGGTGATTTTGCGCATCCCGGCGCGATTGCTGTTCGAGTTCGACAGCGCGGCTCTGAAACGCGATCCCGCCGCGACGGCGGCGCTTACCGCCAGCGTACAGCTGCTGAAGAAACGCCGCCGGCTGCAGGCACAGGTGGTGGCCTACAGCGACAGCATCGGTGGTGCGAGCATGAACCAGAGCCTGTCGGAGCAGCGCGCGCAGGCGGTCTACGACGCGCTCACCGCCGCCGGGATCGCCGACACTCGCCTGGAGCAGCGCGGTGCCGGCGCCACCGACGCGGTGGCGGGCAACCAGACGCCGCAGGGACGGATCGAGAATCGACGGATCGAGATCGAGTTCAGGCCGGAGCGGGCAGCAGCGCCTTGAGCTTGGTCATGGCGCCGGCCTCGATCTGACGGATGCGCTCGGCCGACACGCCGTACTCGGCGGCCAGTTCGTGCAGCGTGGCTTTGTCGTCGCTCATCCAGCGGCGCTGCAGAATGGTCCGACTGCGATCGTCGAGCCGGTTCATCGCCGCCGACAGCCGCTCATTCGACGAGCTGCTCCACTCTTCGGCCTCGACCTGTTCGGCCGGATCCGCATCGGCCGCCGGCAGGTAGGCCGCCGGGCCGAAGCTCTCGTCTTCGTCGTTCTCCGGGCCGACGTCGAACGACAGATCGCGCGCCGACAGCCGGCGCTCCATCTCCGTGACTTCGGCCGCGGTGACGCCCAGATCCTCGGCCACCGCACGCGTCTCTTCCGCGCTCAACCAGGCCAGATTCGGCTTCATGCGGCGCAGATTGAAGAACAGCTTGCGCTGCGCCTTGGTGGTGGCGACCTTCACCAGCCGCCAGTTGCGCAGCACGTATTCATGAATCTCGGCGCGGATCCAATGCACCGCGAACGACACCAGCCGCACGCCGACATTGGGGTCGAACCGCTTGACGGCTTTCATCAGGCCGATATTGCCCTCCTGCACCAGGTCGTTCATCGGCAGGCCATAGCCTGAATAGCCACGAGCAATGTGCACCACGAAGCGCAGGTGCGAGAGCACCAGCTCGCGCGCCGCGCTAAGATCATCGTCGCGCCGGAAGCGCTGCGCGAGTTCCTGTTCCTGCTCGCGGCTGAGCACGGGAATGCGGCTCACCCGATCCAGGTAAGCATCAAAACTGCCAATGGGACCGGCCAGCCCGAAGGCGGCGGGTTGGGCGATCAGCGCAGTCTGTGAGTTAGTCACTGGGCGATCCTCCTTTCAGATAGGTGCATATATTAGCACTCTATGACCCGGAGTGCTAAGGCCCTGGAGGGACCGGATCAGCTCCTCCGGTAGCAGAAATAGACCTTTCAACTCAGTGGGTTACCACGGGATCGCCACTGCCGCCGATGACCGGCATTTCGATCGCGCTGGCCGCGCCGGCCGAGTGCCAGATGCGCTGCGTGGCCCTCACATAATCCTTCGGGGCCGCGTACATGATGTTGGGCACGAAGCTCTGCGGATTGCGGTCGTACAGGGGAAACCAGCTCGATTGCACCTGCACCATGATCCGGTGCCCGGCCAGGAAGGTGTGATTGGCGTTGGGCAGGCGAATCCGGTAGTGCAGCACCTGATTCGGGGCCAGCGGGTGTGCGGTGGCGAGGTCCTCGCGATAGCGTCCGCGGAAGATATCGGCCGAAAGCATCTGCTGGTAGCCGCCCAGTACCGGATGGCTCGGCACCTCGTCCGGCCAGACGTCGATCAGCTTGACTACCCAGTCCGAATCGCTGCCGCTGGTCGAGGCGTAGAGCTCGGCGAACGGTGCGCCGGCGATGCGCAGCGGCTGCTTCAGCGGCTCGGTCACGTACACCAGCACATCGGGTCGCGCGGCGGCATTGCGTTGATCGTCGACCAGCCACTCGCTCCAGGTCGACTGCGGGTCCAGATCCTGCAGCAGCGTCGGCCTGGAGGCCCGGTAAGGCACCGGCTTGGCCGGATCCGAGACGTATTGGTCGTAGTTCGCCCCGGCCGCGGCGGCGGACTTGCCCGGCGCTGCTGCCGGCTGGAAGCCGAGCTTGCCGCCCGGCAACAGGTACAGGTTACGTGAGGCCTGCGCGCAGCCCTGCGCGCAGGCGCGCGGCCAGTCGTCGTAGCGGCGCCATTGATCGACGCCGGTCTCGTACGCCAGCACGCGCGGCGTGTCGGGCCTGGGGCCATCTTTCAGGTAGTAATCGAGAAACGGCTGCATGACTGTGCGACGAAACCAGGTGGCGGTGTCGCCTTCGAACAGGATCGGGCCGATGCCGCGCCCCTCGCGCCGCGCCTGGCCGTGATTCCACGGGCCGAGCACCAGGTGGATCATCCGGCCATCCGGATCCCTCGGTGCCAGCGCCCGATAGAGGGCGGGACCGCCGTAGATGTCTTCCTGATCGAACAGGCCGCTGACGATCATCATCGGCACGCTCAGCGGCTGTTGCGCCAGCAGCTGGTCGAGCGCCTGGTCCTGCCAGAACGCATCGTAGGCGGTATGGGCGGCGAGCGAGCGCCAGTAGCCAAGCTGATCCAGCCCATGCGATGCCGCCATCGCCCCGGCCGAGCCCGCCTCGAGATACGCCTGGTAGGTATCGCGGTAGCCGGTCCACCATTGCTCCTCGCTCTTGCGTGTCGCCTCCTGGCCATAGATATAGTCGAGCGCGCCGTCCTGTCGAAACGCGCCATTGTGAAACCAGTCGTCGCCTTTCCAGCCATCGACCATCGGTGCGAACGGCACCGCGACCTTGAGCGCCGGATGCGGATGCACGGTCGACAACAGAGTGGTGAAGCCCTCATAGGAGCCGCCGATGGTGCCGACGCGGCCATTGCTCTCGGGCACGTGGCCGATCAGCCAGTCGATGGTGTCATAGGCGTCGGTCGAGTGATCGACGGCGGTCGAATTGAGCGGGCCAAGCGGCGGCCGCGTCATCACGTAGTCGCCTTCCGAGCCGTATTTGCCGCGCACATCCTGAAACACGATGATGTAGCCGGACGCCGCCGCGCTGTCGTCCATCTGCGGCACCGCCGCCGCCAGATGCGGGCTGTTGAAGTTCATCACGCGCTCGGCGGCGTTGTAGGGCGTGCGGGTCATGAGTATCGGCGCATGGCTGGCGCCCTTCGGGATAAGGATGAAGGTCTTGAGCTTCACGCCATCGCGCATGGCAATCATTTCCTCGCGCTTGATGTAGTCGAAGCTGTCGGTGTCGATCGTGAAGCTGTCCGGCATATCGCTCGGCAGCGTCGGCGCCGCAGCCGGTGGCACAGGGCCGGCCGCGACCGGGCGTATGCAAGCGAATGCGGCCGCGAGCAACCATGCCAGCTGGCGCCAGCGGAATTCCGACATAGGCGACTCCCTGCAGATCATTTGAACTTCACGCCGCCGCAGGCCCTAGACCGTGCGCGGCTCGATGCGGGCCAGCTGCCGGGCGGCGGCGATCCAGGCGCCAAGCCAGCCCAGCGCCATGCCGGCCAGCAGCAGGATACCGAGCTCGGCGAGGCTCGGCCCCTTGAATGTGAATCCACTTCCGTAGGCCGTCGCCAGCCGCAGCGCCGCCGGCGCCACGCTCGCGCGCGCCAGCGCCACCAGGCTCCAGGCGATCAAGCCGGCAAGCAACCCATACAGCACTCCGGCATACAGAAACGGCCGGCGCACGAACGCATTGGTGCCGCCGACCAGCTTGGTGACTTCGATCTCGGCGCTGCGATTGAGTATCTCGAGCCGGATGGTGTTGCCGACCACGGCGATGACGCCGGCGCCCAGCAGCACCGCCGTAATCAGCACCACACGGCGCAGCAGCTCGAGGATGGCGCTGAATCGCAGCACCCAGTCGCGGTCGAGCTGCACCGAATCGACCTCGGGCCACGACAGCAGATAGCTGCGCAGCGCCTCGAGCTGGGGCGGCGAGGCCGCGTCGGGCGAGGGGCGGATGGTCAGCACATTGGGCAGCGGATTGTCCGGCAATGCATCGAGCGCGGCGCCGAATCCCGACTGCGTCCGAAATTCCGCCAGCGCTTCGCTCGCCGTGATCAGCGTCGCGCTGGCGACACCGGTGCGTTCCCCGGCGCTCTTCGCCATCTGGCGCGCCTTCTGTTCCGGCACCTCGGGCTTGAAGTAGACCGACAGTCCCACCGCCTCGGAAAAATCGCCAGTGGCATCGCGCACGTTGCGCACCAGCACGTTGAGCGCCAGCGGCAATGCCAGCGCCAGCCCCATCACCGCCACGGTGAACACGGTGGCCAGTCCGTGGCGGCCGAGATGGCCGGTGGTGGACACCAGCGCATGGGCATGGCGTGCGATCCAGTTGGAGAGGCTGCCGGGCACGTTGCCGCCTGCGCTAGCGCAGCGCCTGCATCGACGGCAGCGGCGGCTGGCCGGGGCCGCCGTCGTGATCGCCGCCGCCGCCAATGCGGCCGTCGTCGAGCACGATCTCGCGCAATCCGGATGCGCGCACCAGATGCAGGTCATGGGTCGCCACCACCACGGTGACACCGACTTCGTTGAAGCGCCGGAACAGCCCCATGACCTCGGCGGCAAGCGTGGCATCGAGATTACCGGTGGGCTCATCGGCTACCAGCAGCGGCGGCTTGCTGACGATGGCGCGCGCGATGCCGACGCGCTGCTGCTCGCCCACCGACAGTTCCAGCGGCGCCACACGCTCCTTGCCGAGCAGGCCCACCTGGTCGAGCGCGGCGCGCACGCGCTTCTCGATTTCACGGAATGAGGTGTCGGCGACGATCAGCGGCAGCGCGACGTTGTCGAATACCGGACGATCCATCAGCAGCCGGTGATCCTGAAATACCACGCCCAGGCGGCGGCGAAACAGCGGCACGCGCCGCAACGGCAGTCTGGCGGTGTTATCGCCATTGACCAGCACCTGGCCGCGCGTGGGCCGCTCCAGCAGTGCAATCAGCTTGAGCACGGTGCTCTTGCCGGCGCCGGAACGGCCGGTGAGGAATACCATCTCGCCGTCGTGGATGGCGAAGCTCAGGTCGCTCAGCGCTTCGCGTCCGTTCGGATAGCGCTTGCTGACGCGCTCGAAGCTGATCACGAGACCGAGGCCTCGCGTGTCACGCCGCGCTCGTCGGCAGCGCCGTCCACCAGCGCGCTGGCAAACGCGCGCGCATTGAAAGCGCCGAAATCCTCGGCTTTTTCACCGACGCCGATGAAACGGATCGGCAGTGCGAGCTGGCGCGCGATCGCCACCACGATGCCGCCGCGCGCGGTGCCGTCGAGCTTGGTCAGCACCAGCCCGGTGACGCCCAGCGCGGCATGGAACTGCTGGGCCTGCGCCAGCGCGTTCTGGCCCTGGTTGGCGTCGAGCACCAGCAGCACCTCGTGCGGTGCCTCGGGCATCACGCGCGCGATGACGCGCTTGACCTTCTTGAGCTCGTCCATCAGATGCGTCTGGCTGTGCAGCCGGCCGGCGGTATCGGCCAGCAGCACGTCCACGCCGCGCGCCTGCGCGGACTTGAGCGCATCGAACACCACAGCGCCCGGATCGGCGCCGGTCTGCTGCGCGCTGAACAGTGAGCCGGTACGCTCGGCCCAGATGTGCAGCTGCTCGATCGCGGCGGCGCGGAAGGTGTCACCGGCGGCGAGCATCACGGAGCGGCCCTGATCGCGCAGCTCGTGCGCCAGCTTGCCGATGCTGGTGGTCTTGCCCGAGCCATTGACGCCGACGATCAGCACCACGAACGGCCTGGCGCCGGGCTCGATCTTGAGCGGCTGCTCGCACGGCGCCAGCATCTCGCTCAGCCGATCGCGCAGCGCATCGAGCAGCGCCTCGACGTCATCGAGTTCGTGGCGTGCAACGCGGCGATTCAGGTCGGCCAGGATCTCGCCCGTGGCCTCGACGCCGACGTCAGCGCTCAGCAGACGCGTTTCCAGCTCCTCAAGCACCGCGGCGTCGATCTTGCGCCCACGCAGCAGGTTACGCAGGTCACGCGCCATCGAGGCGCCGCCGCGATTGAGGCGCGCCTTGAGGCGGGCGAAAAACCCCTGGGGCTCATCCGGGTCGGACATGGCCCGGGATTGTCGCACGTCGCGCACGCCGCGGCTTAGGCTGCGGTAGGCTTGGCGATCATGAGCGCCACGCATCAGGGCCGGGGCCGGCAGCAACGCCAGCTGCGAATCATTGCCGGTCGCTGGCGCGGCAAGAGATTTCGTTTCCCGGAACTCGACATACGCCCGACACCCGATCGTGTGCGCGAAACCCTGTTCAACTGGCTGCAGAACCGGATCGAAGGCGCGCACTGCCTGGACCTGTATGCCGGTTCCGGCGCGCTCGGCCTGGAAGCCCTGTCGCGCGGCGCGGCCTCGGTGGTGTTCGTCGAGCACCAGCGCGCCGCGGTCAACGCGCTGCGAGCGCTGCTGCGGGACTGGCAGGCGAGCGGCGCCACCGTGGTGTGCGATGAGGCGCAGCATTACCTGGCGGCCGACCGGGAGCGCGGCTTCGATCTGGTATTTCTCGATCCGCCGTATGCGTCGGGCGAGTTGCCCGCGGCGGCCGCGGCACTGGCGCGCAGCGGGCTTGCGCCTGCGGCGCGCATCTACGTGGAGCAACACGCCGATGATGAGCTGCAGCAGGCGGTGCCGGCCTCCTGGCGCGAACTGCGATCGGGCAAGGCGGGCGAGGTCAGGTATCATCTGTACGCACCACAATAATTGGCAGCACAAATCGGGGGCGCAATCACCATGAGATCGACGGCGGTGTATCCGGGGACCTTCGACCCCCTCACCCGCGGCCATGAAGACATCGCGCGCCGCGCGGCCGGTATTTTCGGCCGGGTGGTGGTCGCGGTCGCCGCCAATACCAACAAAGCTCCGATGTTCAACGTGGAGGAGCGCGTGGAGCTGGCGCGCGCGGTACTGGCGGACCTCAAGAACGTCGAGGTCACCGGCTATAGCGGGCTGACGGTCGACTTCGCACGAGCGCACGACCTGGCGGTGATCGTGCGCGGCCTGAGGGCGGTGTCGGATTTCGAGTTCGAGTTTCAGCTCGCGAGCATGGGCCGGCACCTGCAGCCGGATGTGGAAACCGTGTTCATGGTGCCGAAGGAGAAATTCACCTTCATTTCCTCGACCCTGGTGCGCGAGGTCGCGACCCTGGGCGGTGACATCAGCGCCTTCGTGCATCCGCTGGTGCAGGCGGCGTTCAAGCGCAAGCTGACGCGCAGCAGCTGAGCG
>DATAJH010000046.1:0-7787 GCA_036262215.1 Steroidobacteraceae bacterium | reverse complement strand
GCCCGAGGTCGATGATCGCGACGTCGATCGGATATTCGGTGGCAGCGTACAGCCCTTCTTCGCCGTCAGCGGCCAGATCGACGCTGTAACCGGCCGCCGACAGATCAGCCTTCAGCACTTCGCGGATCGAGGCCTCGTCTTCCACCACCAGCACGCGCACTCACGTTCCCCCCAAGTTGTCGCTCAAGGCACTTCCGCACCGCTGCGAGCATCGACGCGCACCACCCATACCTTGCCCGCGCCTGACAGCAGTCGAAACACGTACAGCCGGCGGCCCTCCTGATCGGCTATATCGGTACGTACCACACGCGCACCATAGCGCTTCTGCACCAGCGTCATGGCATCCTCGCGCGACAGTTCGTGGTCGGCGCGCGACTCGGGCGCCGGCAGCGGTGCCTGTGGACTGGCGGCACACAGCCCGGCCGCTCCCAGCACCACGGCCGCACACAGCAGGCGGCAGCCTTGCCGCGCCAGCCGTGCCGTGCTCATGTCCACAGTCATCTGATCGCCGCCCCGTGCGCCCGCGGGCACAATGTAATGAATGGGGCGAGCCTAGCCAGAGCGCTCTGAACCGGGCCTGAATCAAGATTTATCGCCTTTGGTCAAGGACTTGGCCTCATGCCAGAGTTCATCCCACTGGGTCGCGGTCAGCTCGTTGAGCGCCAGCCCGCGCCCGGTGGCAGCCTGTTCCATGCATTCGAAGCGCCGTTCGAATTTCAGCGCCGCGCGCCGTAGCGCGTCTTCTGCGTCCACTTCCAGGTGGCGCGCCCAATTGGCGATGGTGAACAGCAGGTCGCCGATCTCCTCCGCCACCTGCTCGCGCCCGAAAGCCGCGACCGCGGCGTCGGCTTCGGCCAGTTCCTCGTTGATCTTGCTGCGCACGCCGCTCGCCGCCGGCCAGTCAAAGCCGACGCGGCGCGCACGGCGCCCGAGCTTGGCGGCGCGCGCCAGCGCCGGCAGCGCCCGCGGAACATCCGACAGCACGCCATGCATCCCCGCGTCCGCGCGCTCACGCGCCTTCTGCGTCTCCCACGATACATGCAATTGCGCCACGTCGACCGCCTTGCGTTCGACGAAGATATGCGGATGGCGCCGGATCAGCTTGTCGCGGATGCCACGCGCCACCGAGGCGAAATCGAAACTACCGGCCTCCTCGGCCATGCGCGCGTGAAACACGACCTGGAACAGCAGATCGCCCAGTTCATCACGCAGGCGCGCCAGATCTCCACGTCCGACCGCGTCGGCGACTTCGTACGCCTCCTCGATGGTAAACGGCACAATGCTGACAAAATTCTGCTGCCGATCCCATGCACAGCCGGTTTCAGGATCCCGCAGCGTGCGCATCAGCGCCAACAGCGCCTCCAGTTCGTCGCCGGCGGCACTCAAGCCATCGCCTCGGCAAATACTTCGCGCAGATTCGCCAGGATGCCCACGGTCGCGCCCCAGATAGTGTGTGGGCCGAAAGGCAGCTCCCAGGTGTCGACTTCGATTTCGCGGACGGTGCGGCGTGCGATACGGTAGCTCGCCGCTGCCAGTGCGAACGCCAGCGGCAACTCGAACACCTCGGCCACTTCGGTGCCGTCAGGCTCGGGAGTCAGGCCGGATGGCAGCAATGCCACCACCGGCGTGATGCGATACCCGGTCTGCACCACATGGTCGGACAGGAATCCGATCGGTTGGATGGCGCTGGCGGCTATGCCGATCTCCTCGCCGGTCTCGCGCACCGCTGCGGCCGCGACGTCGGCGTCCACGGCTTCGAGCCGGCCGCCCGGAAAACTGATCTGGCCCGCGTGTCGGCGCAGATGGCTCGCGCGTACCGTCATCAGCAGCGCCGGTGCCTGCGCCCGATCGATGATAGGCACCAGAACGGCGGCGACCTTCAGCGATGATGGCCAAGCCGCACGCAGCCGCGCAGCCACGACGGCGGATTCCATAGCCAGCCCGGCCGGCCGGCAGTGTTCGAGCCGATGATCGGGGGCAGCCATCAGGCCGCGTCGCAGCCGCGCCTGCCAGTCGGCTGGCAGCTCATGCGCAACTGCGGGCGCTGGCGTAGCCATCGGCCTCCTCCGCCATCAATGCTCAGCCTCCGCCGCTGCCGCCGCCTTTGATGCCGCCGAGCGTGAGTTCGGTCGGATCGAGCAACTTATCGAGCTGCTCGCGCCTAAGGTCGGTCATCGCGGCCGCAATGTCGCGGATCGGCTTGCCTTCGCCGTAGGCTCTCTTGGCGATCGCCGCACCTTTTTCATAGCCGATGACCGGATTGAGCGCGGTCACCAGAATTGGGTTGCGCTCCAGCGCATCCTCCACGCGCCGGCGATTGACCGTGAAGCCCTTGATGGCCCGATCGGCCAGCGCGCGCGACACATTGGCAAGCAAGGTGATGCTCTCGAGCAGGTTGTAGGCGATCACCGGCAGCATCACGTTGAGCTGAAAATTGCCGGACTGCCCGGCGATGGTGATGGCGGCATCGTTGCCGATCACCTGCGCCGCGACCATGGTGGTGGCCTCGGGAATCACCGGATTGACCTTGCCGGGCATGATGCTGCTGCCCGGCTGCAGCGCCGGCAGTGCGATCTCGCCCAGGCCCGCCAGCGGCCCGCTGTTCATCAAGCGCAGATCGTTGGCGATTTTCATCAGGCTCACGGCAATGACCTTGAGCTGTCCGGACAGTTCCACCGCGGCATCCTGTGCCGACATCGACTCGAAGAAATTACGGCTCGGCTCGAACTCGATCGCGGTCAGGCGCCTGAGTTCGACGCAGACAGCGCCGCCAAAGTCAGGATGCGCATTGATGCCGGTCCCCACAGCGGTTCCGCCCTGCGCCAGGCACAGCAGCCTGGGCTCGGTGGAGCGCAGGCGCGCCGCACCGTTTTCGATCTGCGTGCGCCAGCCGGACAGCTCCTGAGCCAGCGTCACCGGCATCGCATCCATCAGGTGCGTGCGGCCGGTGGTGACGATGCCCTCGAGCTCGATCTCCTTGGCGGCAATCACCGTCGCCAGGTGCACCAGTGCCGGCAGCAGCTGCTCGCGCAGCAGCAGCACTGCGCTGACGTGAATCGCGGTCGGTATCACATCGTTACTGCTCTGACACATGTTGACGTGATCGTTGGCGTGCACCGGCACGCCCGCTCTCGCCGCCAGGTGCGCGATCACCTCGTTGGCATTCATGTTGCTGCTGGTGCCGGAACCGGTCTGGAAAACATCGATCGGAAACTCGGCGTCGTGCGCGCCGCCCGCGACCGCGGCCGCGGCGGTTTCTATGGCTGCGGCCCTGGGCCGATCGAGCAGGCCTAAGCGGGCGTTGGCGGAGGCGGCGGCCTGTTTGATCAACGCCAGCGCGCGAATGAAACCGCGCGGCAGCCGCAACCCGCTGATCGGGAAATTATCCACCGCGCGCTGCGTTTGCGCGCCCCAGAGAGCGTCTGCCGGGACTTTCAGCTCGCCCATGCTGTCGCGCTCGATGCGAAACGTTGCTGAGGTCATGATCGGTGTGGCTCCGGCACGGCACGGCCAATGCGCTATCATGGCTAGTCTAGCATTTCGATGAATTGCGGCATCCTCATGGACCCTTCAGCTCTGACCGCCCTCTCGCCCGTGGACGGGCGTTACGCCGCCATCGCGGCACCGCTGCGCGATTACTTTTCCGAGGCCGCGCTGATCCGCGAACGCATACGTGTCGAAGCGCTGTGGTTCGAGCAGCTGAGCGTGCCACGGCTGCGTCTGCTCGCCGCCGCGTTGCCGGCAGCGGTGCTCGAGCGCAACGCCTGCCTGGCGCGCGATCCTGGGGCCAGCGCCCCCGAGGCGGTCAAGACGATCGAACAGCGCATCAATCACGACGTCAAGGCGGTGGAGTATTTCGTGCGCGACCAGCTGGCTGCCGCCGGAGCCGGCGCCGCAGCGCTGGAGCTGGTGCATTTCGGCTGCACCTCGGAAGACATCAACAACCTGTGCTACGCGCGGCTGCTCATGGGCGCGCGCGCGCAGGTATTGCTGCCGGAGCTGAGCGCGCTGGTGGCGTTGCTGCGGGCGCTGGCGCGAACACATGCCGAGCTGCCGATGCTCGCCCGCACCCACGGCCAGAGCGCGAGTCCGACCACCTTCGGCAAGGAGATGGCCAACGTCGGTGCGCGCCTGAAGCGCGCGCAGCGGCGCCTTGCGGCGGTGGAGATCCTCGCCAAATGGAATGGCGCAGTCGGTAACTACAACGCGCATCACAGCGCGCGGCCCGATATCGACTGGATCGCGCTGAGTCGCGAGTTCATCGTTTCGCAGCAGCTGAGCTGGAATGCCTACAGCACCCAGATCGAACCGCATGACTGGATCGCCGAATACTGCGACGCCTGCGCCGCGGCCAATGTAATTCTGATCGATCTGTGCCGCGACCTGTGGGGTTACATTTCTCTCGGCTACCTGCGCCAGCAGCCGATCGCTGGCGAGGTCGGCTCGTCCACCATGCCGCACAAGGTCAATCCGATCGACTTCGAGAATGCCGAAGGCAACTTCGGCATGGCCAACGCCATGCTGCGCTTCTTCGCCGACAAACTGCCGATCTCGCGCTGGCAACGCGACCTGACCGACTCGACGGTGCTGCGCAATCTCGGCGTCGCGCTGGCGCACAGTCTGGTTGGCTGCAAGGCGCTGCGGCGTGGACTGGCAAAGATCAGTCCCGATCCGGCACGCATGGCGCAGGACCTGAACGGCGCCTATGAAACCCTGGCCGAGGGCATCCAGAGCGTGTTGCGCGCCGCTGGCGTCGCCGACGGCTACGAGCTGCTCAAGGAGTTCACCCGCGGCCAGCACATCGATGCCGCTGCGCTGCGCGCGTTCGTTGCCACATTGCCGCTGCCGCAAGCCGATCGCAGCCGCCTCGCGGCCCTGGCGCCCGCGCAATATCTGGGTCTCGCGGCCAGCCTGGCACGCCGCTTCGCCGACGAGGAACAATAAAAGCAAGTTACATAATCCGACGGTTGCCGGATTAGCGACCAAATCGATAGCCGGCTCACATAGCGCCGCGGCGCAAATGTGACCCGGTTGGCGATCGATCCCCGCCCGCTGTCTCTACCATCGCCCTGCATACAGCTCATAAAGCTTAAACAACGCAGGCGAGCGAGTGACTGGGACCAGGGAAAGCAGCGCGACGACATCGGCGCGTCTGTCGAGCTTCGGACTCGAGGACGGCCCGATCACGACCGCCGTGCTTGCCGAAAGGCGGCCGACGAACGAATCCCTGCACGTGCTCACCAGCTTCGACGAAGTACGCGCCGCGACTGAAACCGTCGCCGCCAGCGGTCAGCGGCTGATCTCGATCATGACGCCGGATCTGGAGCCGGAGATCTACGATCAACCCGCGCTGCTCGAGGTCATCAAGCGCTTCGTACTCGGCCACAGCTTTGCCAAGGTGCGGGTACTGATGCGCGATCAGGCACGCTTAAGCTCCGGCGCCAATCGCTTCGTCGCCATGGCGCATCGACTCACCAGCTATCTCGAGATCCGGATTCGTGCACCACAGTATCGCGAGCTCACCGCCGCGTACTGCATCGCGGACGATCGGGCCATTGTCTACCGCCTGCGCGCCGATCGTGCCGAGGGCATCGCCGGCTTCAACAATCCCCCGATCGCCCGCCAGTACCTGCAGGAATTCGATGCCGTCTGGCAGGCGAGCATGCTCGAAGAGCGCGAGGTTCGGGTCGCCCGCAGCTGATCTTGAGCCTGCATCAGCCGCCTGCCGCTCCGGCGCGGCGCGCGGTATCCTTTGCCATGGTCTGGAAACCCGACGTCACGGTTGCGGCGGTCATCGAGCGCGAGCACCGCTTCCTGCTGGTGGAGGAACGCATCCGCGGACGCCTGGTGCTGAACCAGCCGGCCGGTCATCTGGAGGACGGCGAATCGCTGCTCGAAGCGGTGGTGCGCGAAACGCTGGAGGAGACGGCCTGGCACTTCACCCCCGAGGCGCTGTTGGGCGTCTACCAGTGGCGCAGCCCGCGCGGGCACACCACACTGCGAATCGCCTTCACCGGCAGTGTGCACGGCCACGATGCGGCGCGGGCGCTCGATCCGCCGATCGTCACGACGCACTGGTTCACGCGCGAGGAGATCGTCCGCCAGGCGCCACGACTGCGCACGCCGCTGGTGCTCCGCTGCATCGGGGATTACCTCGCCGGGCGGCGCCTGCCGCTGGACGCGCTGTCGGCGGAGCTGCCGGCGCCCACCCTGTCGTCGAAGCTACCCTGAGCCGGTTGACGACTGATACCGCATAGGAGGGATCGACACATCAGGCGGACTTTCGTTATTGAAAGTCCGCCTGATGTGTCGATCCCTCCCGTGTGTCATGAGCCGCCAAATGGTCCCGGCTGCTACTACAATAGGGGCATGAACCTGAGCTCCTCCGTAGCGGCGCGCTCCGCCGGGCGCGTCATCGTTGGCCTGTCCGGCGGCGTCGACTCCGCCGTCGCCGCGCTGCTGCTGCGCGACGCCGGCTACGACGTGCAGGGCCTGTTCATGAGCAATTGGGAAGAGGACGACGGTTACTGCACCACGGCCCAGGACTACCAGGACGCACGCAGCGTCGCCGCGGAGCTGGGCATCGTCCTGCACCGCGTGAATTTTGCCGATCAGTACCGCGAGCAGGTGTTTGCTCATTTCCTGGAGGAGTACCGTGCGGGCCGTACACCAAATCCCGATGTGCTGTGCAATCGCGAGATCAAGTTCGGCCTGTGCCTGGACTACGCCAGGCGGCTCGGCGCCCAGCTGTTCGCTACCGGCCACTATGCGCGCCTGGTGATGCTCGACGACGGTCCGGCGCTCTACCAGGCGCGCGATCGTGACAAAGACCAGTGCTACTTCCTGCACTCGGTCGCGCGCCAGCGTTATGCTGGCGTACTGTTCCCGCTCGGCGAGCTGCTGAAGCAGCAGGTGCGCGAACGGGCGCACGCCGCCGGGCTGCCGGTGCACGACAAGCGAGACAGTACCGGCATCTGTTTCATCGGCGAGCGGCCATTTGCCGATTTCCTGGGCCGCTATCTGCAGGGCACACCCGGCCCGATCGAAGCGCTCGACGGCCGTGCGCTCGGACGGCACCGTGGCCTGCCGTTCTACACCCTCGGGCAGCGCGCCGGGCTCGCGATCGGCGGCGCGCGCGGTTGTGCGCAGGAGCCGTGGTACGTCGCGCGCAAGGACAGCGCGCGCAACGTATTGGTCGTCGTGCAGCGGCATGAGCAGCATCGACTCGAGGCCAGCGCCGTGGCAACCGGGCCGCTCAACTGGCTGTGCGCCGCTCGCGCCGGCAGTTTCGAGGCCGGCGTCAAGCTGCGCTACCGCCAGTCCGAGCAGCCGTCCACGGTTTCGGTGCGTCCCGACGGCAGCGCCTGGATCGAATTCGAGGCGCCGCAGCGCGCCGCCACACCCGGTCAGTTCGCCGTGCTCTACCAGCATGGGCGTTGTCTGGGCGGCGGCGTGGTCGAACAGGTTCGGCTCGAAACCGAGCATAAGCTCAGTGCCACGGCGCATAACGACGCGGCGCTGCAGAACTCTTCACACCTGCCGCCGCTGGTGCCCGATATAATTCAGCAGTTCTGACGCGCCGCCGATGCGGCGCGCCGCAGCCGGAGGCAGCATGACCGATAGCTTCAAAGCGCGCACGACGCTCCAGTCGGGCGCTCATTCCTATGAGATCTGGAGTCTGCCGGCGCTGGGCGCGGAAAAAGTCGCACGCCTGCCGTATTCACTCAAGATCCTGCTCGAGAACCTGCTGCGTTTCGAGGACGGCACCAACGTTACACGCGCCGATA
>DATAJH010000045.1:0-29623 GCA_036262215.1 Steroidobacteraceae bacterium | reverse complement strand
CCACAGCACCGCGGGCTCGCCGGCGATGCCGGTGGCGGCGCGTGCCTGCTGCCGGTCACCGGGCGCGAAGCGCGTGGTGGATTCCGGGATCTCGTACAGTTGCGTGTGCGGCGGCAGCAGGCCGGCCGCGGCGAACGCGCGCGCCTGCCCGCGCGCGCAGAATGCGACACCCGCCGCAGCCGCGATCGCGCGCCGCCAGAGCGCCCGCCGCCACGGCCGCGGCGGTCCATCGGCATGATCCTGCAGCACGATCGGCACGCCCGGGGCGAGCGCGGCCAGCGACAGGACATGCCGCGGGAAACCCAGTCCGTGCACGTGCAGTACGTCGGGCGACAGCGCTCGCAGCAACTCGTGCAGCGCGCTGCGCGTACCGATCGGCGCCGGGGCGTCGCCGAACGGCTGAAAGTAATACTGCACGCCCTCGCGTGCCAGGTGCTGCGTGTGCGTACACGCCTGCGCCACCGAGACGCGCATGCCGGCTGCGGACGCCGCTTCGGCGACATCGACCAGCGTCGGCCACGCCTGCAGCAGCTGCGCCGGCAAGCGTGCTTCGGCGTCGTTGAAAAAGCTGATCTGTACGACGTGCAGCAACTGGCGCCGCCTTACGCTCACAAGCTCATGACACGCGGGTCCCATTGACGGATGAGCTTGCGCGAGGCGCGCAGCTCCCAGGGGTCGTCGTAGCGCCGGAACCGGTAGCGCCACGATGCCAGCGCCCGCAGCGCGGACTTGCCCCAGGGGGATGCGCGGATGTCCATGATGGTCGGGAATCTGCACCCCAGCACGGTGGTGAAGTCGACGATCCGCCGCCGCAGCCGCTCCGACAGCCAGGGCGCATCCTGGTGGCACCAGTAGGCGCGCCAGCGCGGCTGCGCCCATTCATCCGCAGTGCCCGGAAATACCACCGGGTTGCCCGCGCAGTCACGCAGCTCGCGCTGCAGGCGCAGCGCAGCCTTGTCCTTGCTGTCGTGGCGCCGGGGCAGCGGGGTGTAGATGTAGATCATCACCTCGGTCGCCGGGTGCAGGCGCTTGATCATGCGGATGAACTCGAAGGTGCGCTCCGTCTCACCCTCGGGATCCTGCGGCGGCGCCAGCATGAAGGACAGCTCCGGCACCACGCCATGGCGGCGGCAGGCCTCGACCGCCGCCAGCGTCTGGTCGGTGCTGGTGCCCTTGCGGATGTCGTGCAGCAGCCAGTCGCTGGGCGACTCGGCACCGATATAGGTCATGCGCAGCCGGCTCTTCTTCACCAGCGCCCAGGATTTCTCCGACAGGTTCACCAGCGCATCCGAGCGCGCGAAGCACCACCACGCCAGCTCGAATTTCGCCATCACTTCCAGCAACGGCACCATGTCTACTTCACGATCGAAGAAGTTGTGGTCGTAGAACTGGATCGCGTCCACGCCCAACCGGTGTTTCAAAAATCCCAGATCCTGCTCGAGCCGCGCGGCCGGCGGCAAAGCCGTCTTGCCGCCATACATCGCCGCGACACCGCAGAACGTACAGCGAAACCTGCAGCCCAGCGCTGCCTGGTAGCCGGCAGTGCGCCGGCCGAGGTAGGTCGGGGGCAGGTATTGCTGCGGATTGGAAAGGCTTGCATACGGCAGCATCCGATTCAGGCTGGCGCTCGAGAATCTGCGCTCGATGTTGTGCACCACCTGGCCGTCGCGGCGCCAGCTCAGTCCGGTGATCGCGCTCAGCGCCTCGGCGCGCTGCTGCGGTAGCGCATCCAGCAACTCCGCGAGCGTATCCTCGCCCTGCGCCCGGACGGCATAATCGACGTACGCCGCGTTCAGCGTCTCCTCGGGACACACGGTCGGAAACGCGCCGCCCCACACGATCGGCACGTCGGGCCGCCGCTCGCGGATCGCCCGCGATACCTCGATCGCGGCGCTGAGCTGCGGTCCGCCCATGACGGTCACGCCGACGCAGTCCGCCTCCCCCTGGTCAACCGCGCGCGCCGCCGTGGCGACGTAGTCGCGATCGATATTGCCGTCGAGGATGCTAGGGCTGTGCCGCCCCTCCAGCGCCGACGACAGGCTCATGATCGCCAGCGGAAAGCGGGCGTGGCGTCGCGCGGTGATGGTCGGATTGATCAGCAGGATGCGGCGCCCGGCGCTCATGACAGCCTTTGCGCCGGCAGCACCCAGCGGGTGAGCAGCATTTCAAACGGCCAGCGATAGTTGTCGGTGTCGCAGCGGTAGCGCGCGAGCTGCTGCAGCAGCCGCTTGTCGCGCGACATGCGCTTCCAGGCGAGTTCGTGGAAGAATTTGAAGCGCTCGATCAGCTTGAACTTCGCCGGCGACACCCACGGGCCGGGCATGCCGGCCACGTAATCGAACTCCGCCCAGCCCTCGAGCGTGTCGGGCAGCTGGAAGCCGCGGGCCACGGCCTCGATCACCAGTTCGCTGCCCGGATAGGGCTTGAAGTAGTAGATTGGTGTCAGGAAATCCGGGCTGAGCGAGCGCAGCTTCTTCGCGCAGTCGAGCGTCGCCTGGATGCTGGCGTCGCTCTCGTCCGGGAAGCCGACGATGAAGGGGAAATGCCCGGCAATGTCGTGCTTGAGCATCTTTGCCGCGGTCTCGAACACCTGCTCGATCCGGATGTCCTTGCGGATGCGCTTCAGCATCTCGTTTGACCCGGACTCGACGCCGACCAGCAGGCGCCGCAGGCCGGACTGCTTGCAGCGCGCCCAGACCGCATCGCTCATGCGGATGCCCTGGTCGGCGCGCATGGTTGCCGCCCAGGTGATCTTCATGCCCGATTCGACGATCCGATCGGCGAGCGACTGCACCCGCTCGCGCTTGGTGAAAAACGTCTCGTCCTGGAAATTGACGTCGTTGAAATGGTACTGGTCCCAGAGCTCCTTCAGCCTGATCGCCATGCGCGTCGGCTCCAGCCCCACCCACTTGCGGCCGTAGACGAACGGGTCGGAGCAGAACGCGCAGCGGAAGTTGCAGCCCTGCGACGAGATGTAATCGAGTTGCCGCTTGCCCTTCAGATCGAAGTAGCGCTCGACCGGAATCAACCGGTAGTCGTGTGCGCGGAATTTGTCGACCGGGGCGAGGGCGCGCGCAGGATTCTCGTGAATGGTCCCGTCGGCCAGTCGTACGGTGCAGCCGGCGCAACCTTCGAGTGAACGGCCGTCGGCAAGCCGGCCGACGATTTCCGCGAAGGTCTCTTCACCCTGCCCGCGCACCGTGACGTCGACCGAGGGCTCGAGCAGGCACTCGCGCGCGAACATCGACGGATGCCAGCCGCCCCATACCACGGGCAAATCGGGCCGTGCTCGCTTCGCCGCGCGCGATATCCGCAGCGCATCCGAGATCGGGGCCCCGGTCAGCACGGTGATCCCCAGGCACACCGCTCCATTGATATGAGAGCGCACGGTATCTTCGGCGTTCGGATCCAGCCGTCCATCTATAGTTACGATCTGGTAGACGTCCGGGTCGAGTTCGGAGCCGATGGCGAGCAGTGCCAGCGGCATGGTGAAGAATACCGCCTTGGGATTGTAGAGCACGACCTTGAGCCGCCGCCCGGCGCGCGGCGCACTCGCTGCTGCACGCTGTTCCGCCGCCGCCGCATCGATCGTCGCCGCATCGATCATGGCGCGTCCCGCGGGTCCGGCAGCGTCAGCCGGAAGATCGCCAGCTTCTCGTTGACATAGCGGCGTTCGGCCCACACTGCGATGGCAAATCCGTGTTGGCGAAAGCCGTCCAGAAAGGCGCGCGCGTCGCCGAAGGTAGACAGCAGCACCAGTGCGGCCGCGCCCGGTTTCAGGTGCGCGCCGAGGCCGGCCGCGAATCGTTCCGCGACGTCGCTCGATCGCCAGGCGCGATCGCGATCGTCGCGCGGCGGCCCCTGCAGAAACGGCGGATTGAACAGCACCAGATCGAAGCGCTCTGCGGACACCGGCTGGAACAGGTCGCCATGGCGTATGTCGATCCTGTGTTCCAGCTGATTCAGGCGTGCGTTGATGCCGGCGCAGCGTACCGCGGCAGCATTGATGTCCACCGCGACCACGCGGCGCGCGTGCCTGGCGGCGAACACCGCGCACACCCCGGATCCGGTGCCCATGTCGAGCACCTCCGAATCGGCATGCAGCAGCCGCGCATCGAGCTGCGTTGCGAGGAATTCGCCGGTGCGCGGCACCTTCGGATTGAATACGCTCGGGATCACGATGAACGGCGCCCCGTGCACCCACTCGATCCGGAAATCATCGTACCGGTCCTTCCTTGCGAGCCGGTAGGCTCGGGCCATCGCCTTACCGATAAGACGCGCGAGGAAGTCGAACCGCGTTCGCCGCAGCGGATCGTGCGCCGCCAGCAGCGGCTGGCTGTGCGTGAGGTCAAGCATGTGCCCGCCGGCGCAACAGCAGATCGTCAGCGCCGCGGCTGGCGGGTTCACGCCACAGTGAGCAGACACAGGTGGCGCATTCGGACCGTGCCCGCGCGCGAATGTCGGCGCGCAACGCGAGCATCGAGTCGGCGTTCAGTACGGCGCCCAACTCGTCCTGCAGGGGCTGCCCGGTCGGACCGGGAATGAAGAAACACGGGTTGACTCGGCCGCCCGCGTCGATCACGGCGGAGAATTCCGGCGCGTTGCAGCGCGTCGGGGGAAACGCACCCACTCCGCAGACGGCTGAAAAATACTGGTGGATGCGTCGCAGCCTGTTTGGACTCTCGGCAATGAAGCCCGAGCGAAAGTCCTGCACGTAGTCGCGCTCCATGGCGCTGAGGATCTGCTCGAGCTCGGGCAGGTCGCCTGGCTGCAGGGCGAGATCCGGCACGATCCCATCCAGCCGCCCAAACGCGTGCGGGTTGGCGACGTCGACGGCGACGAACGACACCTGATGGGCGCCCAGTTGCCGCGCCAGATCGATGAATGTCGGAAACTGGCGATAGTTTGCCGCCTGCACCGTGACTCGCAGGCCGACCGCTACACCGGTGCTCGCCGCCGCCCGAATCCCTGCACACACTCGCTCGAATGCGTTCAAACCCCGGATGGCGGCGTAGGTTTCGGCGTTGACCCCATCGAGCGAGACCGTGATGGCGTCGAACAGCTGGCCAGCACGACCCGCATGCTTGGCCAGCGAAAGGCCCGACGTCAGAAGCCAGACGTGCAAGCCGCTATCCTTGAGCAGCTGCGCGATCTGCGCCCACTGCGGATTCAGCAGTGGCTCCCCGCCCGATATCAACGCCACCCGGGTTTGCAGCCGGGCGAGGCTAGGGAGCAGGCGCGACACCCGTTCGAGGCTGATGTCCGACCTGCCGTGACGCCAGTAGTCGCAAGTGATGCAGCGGGAATTGCAGCGCTCGGTCAGGTAGAGGGTGACCAGCGGCAGCTGTTGCAGCCGCTGACCGTCCGCGGCATTGGCTGCCGGCACAGCGTTCACCGCCGCAGGCAAGCAATCGACGCGCAGGAGCGTGGCACGGCGATTGTGCGTACTATCATTCGCATCGTTCCCGCCTGCCTGTTCGTCGAACGCGCACTGGCGCTAGTCATGGTTTCTCCACGCGAAGGGCAACGATGGTCTACGCGGCCACAAGCGCCTGCGCCGCCACCTTCGGGACCGGCACCTGATCCGGACAGCGGACTTGCTATGAGTGCCAGCTATGAGTGCCAGCTTGCGGAACTTTGGTTGCTTCAGTGGTGCGCAGATCGGACTCAGGCCAGATGATCGGGTCACTTCAATGAACCATCCCACAGCGCATGAGGCCAGCACGCACCCAGGCCTGCTGGGCGACACCACTACCTGCGACTATTCGGATAAATTGAAGAAATTCAATGCGTTTGCGCAGCCCGAGCTGCGGTTGCGGCCGTACCTGGCGGTCGAGCAACTGGCGGCATAAACGGCAGCGCCGGGCGTCGCCGCCGGCTAACGCATGGTCACCATTTCTTCGGCGCTGGTCGGGTGAATCGCGATCGTGTCGTCGAAATCGCGCTTGGTCGCCCCCATGTGCAACGCCACCGCGAAACCCTGCAGCATCTCGTCGGCACCCTCGCCGATGACGTGGATGCCGACGATCTTCTGCGTCGGCCCCACGGTCACCATTTTCATGTGCTCGCGCGGCTTGCGCGGCGTGAGTACGTGATACATCGGCATGAAGGTCGAAGTGAATACCTTGACCGCGTCGCCATAGCGCTTCCTGGCGTCGGCTTCGCTCAAACCCACGGTGCCAATCGGAGGGTGACTGAACACCACCGTGGGAATGTTTTCATAATCAACTTTGCGCTCTTTTTGACCGCCGAACAGGCGATCCGCCAACCGCCGCCCGGCCGCAATGGCCACCGGCGTCAGGCCGGCCCGGGGGCTGATATCCCCCAGGGCGTAGAGATGTTCCAGGTTGGTCTGCTGCCATTCATCGGTGATGACGTGGCCCAGCCAGTCGAGCTTCACGCCCAGCAGCTCCAGGCCCATGCCGTCGGTAATGGGCTTGCGGCCCACGGCCCAGATCAGGGCATCGTACTGTCCCAGCACGCGGCCGTCCTCGACCGTGAGTTCCAGCAGCCCGGCGGCATTGCGCGCCAGCGATTTCGGCACGGCGTTGGTCGCGAATTCGACGCCTTCGTCGCGCATGATCTCCATCAGCGAGTCGCCGAGCATCGAATCGAAATGACGCACGATGCAGCCGTGCCGTAATATTACGGTGGTACGCGAGCCCAGCGCCGATAAGATGCCGCTCAATTCCGCGGCGATATAGCCGGCTCCGACCACCGCCACGCTGTCGGGTCGCTGCTCAAGTTCGAAAAAGCCGTCCGAGCTGATGCCCAGTTCGGCTCCCGGCAGCGCCGGAATGATCGGCCGGCCACCGGTGGCCAGCACGATGCTGCCGGCCGAGAGCACGCGCTCGCCGACCTGGATGGACTGCGCCGACAGCAGCCGCGCATGGCCGCGCAGCAGCTCGACCTGTTGTTTATCGAGGTTGCGCTGGTAGATGGCGTTGATGCGGGCGATGAACTCGTCGCGCAGCTGCTTGAGCAGCGGCCAGTCGTGTCGCCACAGCGAAATATCGAAGCCGTAGCCGGCCGCGTCGCGCAGCGCATGAGCCAGTTCGCCGGCATTCCACATAACCTTCTTCGGCACGCAACCGACATTGACGCAGGTGCCTCCCAGGCGGCCCATTTCGACCAGCAGCGTGCGGGCCCCGTGCTCGGCCGCGCGCTGGGAGCAGGCCAGACCGCCGCTGCCGCCGCCGATCACGATCAGGTCATAGTCGGACGCCATGGCACGGAACCTCGAATCTTTGATCGATGTTTTCAATTTTCACCATGTTACACCGGCCGCTCATGGCTAAAATGCCCGCCTGCCATGCTAAAGGTCGCACCCGATGTCCGTCGTTACCCCCGATAACCCGTTACTCGAAGACTCGCCGCTGCCGCGTTTCGACGCCATCCGGCCCGAGCACGTGGAACCGGCCATCTCGCGCCTGATCGCCGAACAGCGCGCACTTGTAGCGCAGATCGAGCTGACCGCCGATCCGACCTTCAAGACCGTGGTGGAGCCGCTCGAGGAACTGCGTCATCGACTGAGCCGGGTCTGGTCGCCGATCGGACACCTGAACGCGGTCATGAACTCGGAGCAGTTGCGGGCTGCCTATAACGCCTGCCTGCCGATTCTGTCCGAATACCAGACCGATCTGGCGCAAAGCGAACGGCTGTATCGCGCCTATGCGCAGATCGCCGAACGTGAGGGTCCGACACTCGACGCGGTACAGCGTGAAGTGATCGAGCATGCGCTGCGCGATTTTCGTCTGGCCGGAGTCGCCCTGGATGCCGGCCGCAAGGCACGCTTCAAAGCCGTCATGATGGAGCTGTCGCGGCTGTCGGCGAAGTTCGAGGAGAACGTGCTCGATGCCACCAACGCCTGGTCGCATCACGTCGTCGACCGTGCCCAGCTGGCCGGCATCAACGACGCCATCGTCGAGCAGGCGCGCAAGCGGGCACAGGACAAAGGTGTCGAGGGCTGGCTGTTCGGCCTGGATCAGCCCAGCTACGTCGCTGTCGTAACCGACGGCGAGTCCGAGACGCTGCGGCGCGTTTTCTACGAAGCCTGGTCGACCCGCGCCTCCGACCAGGGGCCCGGTGCCTGCAATTTCGACAATACCGCGGTGATGAACGACATCCTGCGGCTGCGGCATGAGGCCGCGCAGCTGGTGGATTTTGCCAGCTACGCCGAGTTTGCGCTCGCCAACCGCATGGCGCGCACGGTTCCCGAGGTGATCGGCTTTCTGCGCGAACTGGTGCGTACCGCCAAACCGGCGGGGGCCGCGGAATTCGCCGAACTGGAACAGTTCGCGGGCCGCAAGCTCAACGCCTGGGATGTGACGTTCTATTCGGAGCGCATGCAGCAGAGCCGTTATTCGGTGACGCAGGAGGAGTTGCGCGACTACCTGCCGCTGCCGCGGGTGCTCGATGGTCTGTTCGAAGTGGCCGAGAAACTGTTCGATGTGCGCATCCGCGAACGCGCCGGGGTGCCGGTGTGGCACCCGGATGTGCGCTACTTTGAGGTGCAGACACCCACGGATACCCCGGTGGCCAGCTTCTACCTGGACGCGTACGCACGGCCGCACAAGCGCAGCGGCGCCTGGATGGATGACTGTGTCGGCCGCAAGGCACTCAGCGGGCGCACCATCCTGCCGGTGGCCTACCTGGTGTGCAATTCCATGCCGCCGTCAGGCCAGCGGCCGGCGCAGCTCACGCACGACGATGTCGTGACTCTGTTCCATGAGTTCGGGCATGGCCTGCACCACATGCTCACGCGGGTCAACTACCCGAGCCTGGCCGGCATCAACGGCGTGTCCTGGGACGCGGTGGAATTGCCCAGCCAGTTCATGGAGAACTACGCCTGGCAGAGCGAGGTGCTCAATCGCATCTCGGCGCATGTAGAGGACGGCAGAGCGATCCCGGCGGAAAAACAGCAGCAGCTGATCGCCACCCGCAGCTTCCAGGCCGGCCTGCAGACCTTGCGGCAGGTGGAGTTCGCGCTGTTTGATATGCGGCTGCACGCGGAATACGACCCGGCACGCGGCGGGCGCGTGTACGAGATCCTCAATGAAGTGCGGCACGAAGTTGCCGTCGTGCCGGTGCCGGAGTGGAATCGCTACCCGCACGGCTTCGGTCATATCTTTTCCGGCGGCTACGCCGCGGGCTATTACAGCTACAAATGGGCGGAAGTGCTGGCGGCGGACGCGTTTGCCGCCTTCGTGGAGCGCGGTGCCTTCGATCGCGCCACGGCGCGGCGCTTTCTCGACAGCATTCTGTCGCGCGGCGGCAGCCGCGATGCGCTCGAGGCGTTCGTCGAGTTTCGCGGCCGCAAGCCGCAGGTAGCGGCACTGCTCAAGCAGTACGGGATCGCCGCCTGAAGCGCGCTAACGGCCGGGCGCCGCAGCTGCCGTCATGACCGCCATCGCCACGGCCGAGCGCACGCCTGCTGATTACGACCACAGTTTCCTGGGTCATCCGCGCGGTCTGGCCTATCTGGCATTCACCGAGGCCTGGGAGCGATTCTCGTACTACGGCATGCAGACGCTGCTGGTGCTGTACATGGCGAGCCAGCTGCTGCGGCCCGGGCATATCGAGCACATCGCCGGTTTCACGGGCTTTCGCGCCGTCGTTGAGCACATCTACGGAGGCCCGCTGTCGGTGGTGGCACTGGCCTCGGCGATTTTCGGGCTCTACACCGGGCTGGTGTACCTGACGCCGATCGTCGGCGGGATCATTGCCGACCGCTGGCTCGGGCGCACCCGCACCATCACCACCGGTGCGCTGCTGATGGCGGCGGGCCATTTCCTGATGGCATTTGACGTGTCGTTCCTGCTGGCGCTGACCTGCCTGGTCACCGGCGTGGGTTGTTTCAAGGGCAATCTGGCCAGCCAGGTGGGCGCGCTGTATGCGACCGGCGACCTGCGGCGAGCCGATGCGTTCCAGATCTACTTCCTGTTCATCAACGCCGGGGTGATCGCCGCGCCCCTGACCGCAGGAACGCTGGGCGAGGTGTATGGCTGGCATTACGGCTTTGCCGCGGCCGGCGTAGGCATGCTGATCTCGCTGGTGATCTATCGTCTGGGCCGTAAATGGCTGCCTGCCGACACCGTGTCGGTACGCGCCGCGGCTGCAGCCAGGCGCAGGCCGCCGCTTACGCGCCCGGAGCGCACGGCGGTGATCGTGCTGCTCGCGCTGCTGCCGGTGCTGGCGGTGGGCGCGGTCGGCAATCAGGAGATATTCAACGCCTACCTGCTGTGGGCACCCGATCACATCGACCTGGTGTTCTTCGGCCGCAAGATGCCCACCAGCTGGCTGATCACCGTGGACGCGGTGCTGTCGGTGAGCATGCTGGTCGTAGTGTTGGGATTCTGGCGGCTGTGGGCGCGGCGCTTCACCGAACCCGACGAAATCGCGAAAATGGTCATCGGCGAGTTCATATCGGTCGGCGGACTGCTGATGCTCGCCGCCGCCGCCTACCAGTCAGCCGGCGGCGTCAAGGCCGGGGTCGGCTGGGCGCTGGCGTTTCACCTGATCAACAGCATCGGCTTCGCCAATGTGTTTCCGGTGGGACTGGCGCTGTACGCGCGCGCAGCGCCCAAGGCGCTCGCGGCGACGATAATCGGCTGCTATTACGTGCATCTGTTCCTGGCGAACAACCTGGTCGGCTGGCTCGGCGGACTGCTGGAGAAATTGTCCGGCACGCAGTTCTGGCTGCTGCACGCGGCACTGATCGCCGGCGCTGGCGCCGTGCTGCTGCTTGCCAGGCAGTTGTTCGGACATACGCTGGCGCCGGTGGATGAGCCCGGTGCGTGATCATCTGATCAGCTGATCACGCACCGGCCAGCGCTTGAGGCGCTAGCGCGGCGGTGCGGGATTCGGCGCCGCGGGATTCGGCGCGCCAGGGTGCGGCGGCGCGTCGCCCGGCTGCATGGCTTGCGGCGGCTCACCGATACCAGGCCCATCGAAGCGCCCGTCGGCCGCCCAGGGACGGTGCATCATGCCGTGCGCTCCGCGCGCGTGCATCATCGGACCATAACGCCCGGCGTGCGCGGCGGCGAATATCGCCCCCAGGATTACCAGTCCCGCCAGAGTGAAGGCCCAGAAGCCGAGGTACTTTCCGAATGAGCGGAAACTGCCTTCGGATCGGTGAGATACATAGAGTACGCAATACCCGGCGACGGTCAGTGCCGTGGCCGGAATCAGCGCCAGGAAGTAGATCATGTCAGTCTCCACGCGGATACGCCGCCGCCCCCGAAAGATTCTACTACGGTTGGGCGCCGGCCCCGGCGCCGCAACATAACGGAGGATACGACCGATGAGCGCTGAAGTTGTCAAATTCCCCGCCGCAATAATTGCCCTGCTGCTGTGCTCCACTACGGCCGTCGCCGACGATGCGGCAGCGGGGCCCGGGTACGCCTGGCCGGACAGCTTCATCGCGCGGGTCGAAGCACTGGCGCTCCTGCAGACACTCAACGTCGAGCTGCTGAGCCATGACAGCGCAACAGCGACGCTCGAGCGATGGTGCGATAGCCATCGGCTGGCATCGCCGCCACGAATCGTGGCGCAACGGGTGGCCGGCGCCGACCGGCCGCCGAGCGACGAGCAGCGGCGCGAGCTGCGCGTGACGACGGGCGTATCGGTGCGTTACCGCCATGTGCGACTGCTGTGCGGCACGGTGCTGCTGTCCGAGGCCGACAACTGGTACGTACCTGCCCGGTTGACGCGGCAGATGAACCGGATGCTGGATGCCACCGACACCCCGTTCGGCCGCGTGGTGCAGGCGCTGCATTTCCAGCGCCATACGATCTCGGCGCAGCTGCTGTGGCTGCCGCTGCCCGAGGGCTGGGAAATGAATCCCGATGCTGCCGGGCAGGGCGCCGGGGAACTTCGCATGCCGCCTGCGGTACTACAGCATCGGGCGCTGCTGACATTGCCCGATGGCACGCCGTTCAGCGAGGTGGTCGAGACCTACAGCGGCAACGTGCTGGCGTTTCCGGCGCCGCCACCGGCGGGCTGAAAGCCACTACCAGATTCGCGCGCGGCTGGCCGGCTCTATATAGAGTCTATCCGTCGGCTGCACACCGAATGCCTGGTACCAGGCGTCGATGTTTCGTACCACGCCGTTGACGCGAAAACTGCGATAGGAGTGCGGGTCGCTCAGGGTCAGCTTGCGAATGTAGTCCTCGCGTGCGGTGCCGCGCCAGATCTGCGCGAAAGCGAGAAAGAAGCGCTGATCGCCGGTCAGACCGTCGATGTTCGGCGCCGGCTCGTTGTTCAGTGAGGCGTGATAGGCATCCAGCGCGATCGCCAGGCCTCCGAGGTCGGCAATGTTCTCGCCCATGGTCAGGTCCGGATTGATGTGCAGCCCGGGAACCGGCTCATAGCTTGCATATTGCGCGCCCAGTACCGCCGCCCGCGCCTTGAACGCGCTGGCATCGGCCTCGGTCCACCAGTCGCGCAGATTGCCGCTGGCGTCGAGCGTGCGACCCTGATCGTCGAAGCCGTGAGTGAGTTCGTGGCCAATGATGGTGCCTATGCCGCCGAAGTTGACGGCCGCGTCGGCGCTGGCATCGAAATCCGGCGCCTGCAGGATCGCAGCCGGGAATACGATATCGCGCAGCGAGCCATTGTAGGCATCCACGGTCTGCGGCGTCATGATCCACTCGCTCGCATCCACCGGCCCGTCGCTGCGTGCCAGATAGAACGCGTAGTCCGCGGCCGCCGCCCGGCGCACGTTGCCCACCAGATCATCGTCGCGAACCACGACGCCGGAATAGTCGCGCGGCGTGTCCGGATAGCCCACCTTGACGACATAGGTGTCCAGCTTGCGCAGCGCCTCGGCGCGCGTGGCCTCGCCCATCCAGTCCACGCGTTCGATGCGGGCTCGGAACGCGCGGATCACCTCAGCCACCAGGGCCCGGATACTGGCCTTGGTTTCGGGCGGAAAATAGCGCGCCGTGTACAGCTGGCCGACCGCCCAGTCGAGCGTGCCAAAGCAGCTGGCCGGATCCACTGCGCAATCCCCGCCCGCGGCCGCCCGGATGCCCTGCCGCCAGCGCGCCGAGCGCTCCGTGGTTCCCTGCAGCAGACGGTCGTGAAACCCGAAGTGAGCGTCGCCGAACGCCTGCGTCAGATACGGCGCCGCCGTGTCCGCCACAGTGAACGCCAGCCAGGCCTGCAGTGTGTCGAGCGGGGTGGCGGCGAAAATCCGGCTGATCTTGGGAAACGCGCTCTTTTCATTGATGATCACGCGTTTCCTGGCCGACAGTCCTGCGCCCTGCAGGAATGCGGGCCAGGAAAATCCGGGCGCAAACGCCTGCAGTTTGGCCGGCGTGAATGGGTTATAGATGTTCGGTAGATTGCGCTGCTCGGCCTTGGTCCAGCTGGCCTGCGCGATACGGGTCTCGAGCGCCAGGATCGCGGCCGCATGTGCGTGCGGCGCGGGCCAGCCGCTGAGTGTCAACAGACGCTCCACGTAATCACCGAGCTGGCGCTTCTGTTCGGCCAGCTCGGGTTTCAGGTAATAGTCGCGGTCAGGCAGCGTGAGGCCGGCCTGCTGCAGATAGACCGCGTAGCGCTTGGTGTTCTTGAGATCGACGTCGATCGCCACCCGGAACAACGTACCCTCGAAACCCGAAGTGGAATGGCCCATGAGCATCGCCAGCTGGTCGCGCGTGCGGCTGGAACGGATGGCAGCCAGCTCCTGCGCCAACGGCCGCACGCCCAGCGTCTCGAGCAGCTTCTCGTTCATGAAGGAGTTGTAGAACGCGCCGACCTTGCCTTCGAGCGAGTCCGGCGCGTGCGGCGCCTGCGCGGCTGCCCCTTCGATGATGGTCCGCAGCTGCGCTTCGGTGCGGTCGCGCATTACCTGACCTTCGGTCATGGACGGCCGGTCGGGCGGAATGGTGGTGCGCGCGATCCAGGCGCCGTTGCAATGCTGGAAAAAGTCATCGCCGGGATTGACCGACGAGTCCATCGCCGACATATCCAGGCCGAGCGGTGGATATAGCGGCCCCTGGAAGCTCGCCGGCGCCAACGGCGCGGCCAGCGCGCTTGACGCGGCCAGCAGTGTGCCCGCGGCCATCAGGCAAAGTGTACGCATCGGCATCGACCTGGATCCTCGCTCCGATCGCCTCCGGGGCAACAGTATCATGCCCGGAGTATGTGACCGCAGGCCGCTGCGGCGCCTGCAGCCGCTAGAATGCGTTCATCGGCTAAGGGAGGATGCCAATGGAAAATCTGGACGCAATCAACCACGCCAAGAACGAACTGATCGATCTGGCAATTCGCTTCGGCCCCAAGGTTCTGGTCGCCGTGCTGGTTCTGATAGCCGGTGTCATGGTCGGACGCTGGCTCGGGCGCGCGACCGAACGCGGCCTGGCGCGCATGGAACTCGAGCCGCCGGTGCGGTTGCTGATGGTGCGGCTGGTGCGGCTGGTGGTGTTCGGACTGTTCGCGATCCTCGCGCTGCAGAATCTTGGCGTCGAGCTGTTGCCGCTGATTGCCGGGCTGAGTATCGCCGGTGCCGGCATCGCCCTGGCGACGCAGGGCATCCTGAGCAATGTATTCGCCGGCCTGACGATCATCTTCACCAAGCCATACCGGGTCGGTGACTATATCGAGATCGCCGGCGTACAGGGCCAGGTGCTGCTCATCACCATATTCAGCACCACGCTGCTGCACGCGGATCGCTCGCGCGTGGTGGTGCCTAACAGGAAGGTGGTCGGGGAGATACTGCACAACTACGGCCAGATCCGTCAGGCCGAGGTCAAGGTGGGCGTAGGTTACGAGGTCGACCTGCCGCAGGCGATCGCGGCGATTCACGAGCTGGTGGCGGCCAATACCCGGGTATTGCAGGATCCGGCGCCACAGGTGCAGATCGTCGCGCTCGCCGAATCGATGGTGCAGATCGCTCTGAAGCCCTGGGTTGCCGTGGCCGATTACCCGATGATCATAGGCGAGCTCAGCCTGGCGGTGGTCGAAACCTGCCGTCGCCGAGGCATATCGATTCCGTTTCCGCAGCGCGAAGTGCGCCTGATCGGCGCCGGCTAAAGGTTCAGACGGGTTGCGTCTCCTCTCGACCGCGCTGCCGGGCTTCGGCTTCCCGTCGTGCATCTTCGATCTGATCCAGCACGGCACCCAGGTCCGCCCCGGCCAGGGTCTGGGTATGGCGGCCGGTGAGCGCGGCTTCCGGCGTCAGCGTGCCGGCCTCGTACAGCTTCCAGATTTCCTGCGCGTAGGCCGTCTGCAGCAGTTCGGGAGCGGCCCGGGCGAACGCGCTACGCATGTTGTTGACGTCGCGCTCGAGCATGCTGAAGGCATTGTTGTTGCTGGCGGCGTTGACTGCCTGCGGCAGATCGATGATCACCGGGCCGCCGGCATCCAGCAGCACGTTGTATTCCGACAGGTCGCCGTGGATCAGGCCGGCGCACAGCATGCGCACGATCTGCGTGATGGTGAATGCGTGCCATAGCCGCGCCTGCTGCGCGTCCATGTCGACCTCGTTCAGGCGTGGAGCCGGGTTGCCCTGAGCATCCACCACCAGTTCCATCAGCAGCACCCGATCATAGACCCCATACGGCGTGGGTACGCGCACGCCGGCGTGCGCCAGGCGGTACAGCGCCGTCACTTCAGCGTTGGTCCACTCCGCGTCCTGCACCTTGCGGCCGTGGCGGCCGCGCCTGGCCATCGCACGCGCATCGCGGCTGCCGCGGGCCTTGCGGCCTTCCTGGTATGCCGCCAGCTTGTGGAACCCGCGGTGCTCGGCGTCCTTGTAGACCTTGGCGCAGCGGATATCGGCGCCGCAGGCAACGACGTACACCGAGGCTTCCTTGCCGCTCTTGAGCTGCCGCAGCACCGCGTCGACCTTGCCGTCGTCAACCAGGGCCTGCAGGCCTTTGGGTATCTTCATCCGGCGTGCGCTGATGCCGGCGACCCGGATATGCCTGCCCGCCGGGGTCGGGCGCGATGCGGCGGCGCGGCGCTCACTGCTTGTTTTTCTTCTTCTCGGCCTTGGCCGCGCGTTTCTGCATGAGGTTCAATGCGGGCTTCTTCTTGGATTCCTTCTTGCGGTCGATTCCCTTGCTCATGTCGTCTGCTCCTGCTTGCTGGCGGGCCTGCGTGCGCCTGCCTGAATGAGGCAGTTTAGAGGCAAATCGGCCGCAACGGTCTGGAACTTGCCTGGAACGGCACTGGTTCACCGATCGCGGCGGCCTGGACCACGTTGCGGCGGGTCGCGGCCGCGCCGCGGCCGCCCGGACGGCGCACGCGGCGCCGCCCCTACAGCGACCAGATCAGCAGCACGACGCGATCGGCGCCGTCGAAGTACGGCTGCGAGCGATAGACCTCATCCTGCCTGCGAACCGCGACGCCGTCGCTTAACACGCCGAATTTCTGGCTGACAAAGTTCAGCACCAGGGCATCGTAACTGCCGCGCACCACCTCGTCGTGACCGTGCACCGCGTGCTGCACCAGGTACTTCACCCGATTGTCGCGCAGGTAGCCGTTGAGGCGCCGCTCGGCGATCGCCTGCTGATACTCCATGTTGTTGGCGAGTCCGTCGAGGTTGATCACGCGGCGGCAGCTGAAGAACGCGAAATCACCGCTGTCGGTCATCGCAAACACGTCGCTCGCGGCCGTGTGTTCGCGCGCCCACAGCGCAGCGTCATAGACCGCCGCGTGCCAGCTGCCGCGCAACGGGTACTGCTCGGCGGTGTACTGCCGCCACAGCCCGGCCGCAAGCAGCAGCGCAACCGCGGCCCAATAGGCGGCCGGTGTCCTGGCGACCATGCCGGACGCCGCGAAGCGTTCCAAGGCCGCCGCCACCAGCAGCACGGCAAACAGCCGATAGGGCACGAAGTACCAGGCGAATACGCCCCATCGCATGAACAGCACGGTGTACAGGAAATGCAGGATGACTGCCCACGCCAGCGCCGAGGTCGACAGCGCGTAGTAGCCATCGCCCGGCTTCCACAGGGGACTGCCGCTGCGCACGGTCCGCCACAGCAGCCACGCGGCGGCGAGCAGCACGCAGGCATAGTGCCTGCTGCCGACGGCGCCGAGCGTGCCGGCGCTGAGCGCGAGCGCCGGAAAGCTCGACTTCAGTGCGCCGCTGATCGGCATGATCGAGCCGAACTGGATGTAATTGAACAACAGGTATGGAAGCACCATCGCGCTGCACGCCGATGCGGCGCCGGCCATTGCCGCAACGGCCGCGCCGCGCGTAGCTCGAGCGATAACGTATGGCAGCGCGCAACCGAGCAGCGCCAACGGGAGCACCACCATGTCCAGCCTTGCCAGCACGGTAAGGCCGGTGAGCGCGCCGAACCACAGCGCGCGCCGCCGGTTGATCGGTGCCTGCGAGATGTGCAGCCCATAGCCGAACAGGCCGACCAGCAACAGGATCAGCAGCGCGGATTCCATGCCGTTCACGCTTGGCACCGCCACCAGCAGCATGAACAGGATGGCGCTCAGCAGTGCGGTGCGCGGCGAGAACAGCCGGGCGTGGGCCCGGTACAGCAACAGGCACGCGCTCACCAGCAGCGCGCCCTGCAGCAGTACCACCAGCCTGATCATGGTCTCCGGAGCGCCATGCAGCAGGAACAGCGGCACCAGCAGCAGCAGCCACAGCGGCTGAAAGCCATTGCTCGGATGAATCCCATCGAAGGTCATGCCGCGGCCGGCGGCGATGTTCCGGGCCGTGGTCATGAAATAGGAGGCATCGTCCGCGACCCGCACCAGCAGGTGGCGCACATCGTGCTGCCACGCGAATTGCACGCACAGCAACCCCGCAGCGGCCAGCAGCAGCAGCAATGCCGCGAATGGCGCACGAGCCTGCATTGCGGGCGGCGCCGGCCGCACTACGCGCGCTCACGCTGCGCCAGCCGGTAGCCGACCCCGGTCTCGGTCAACAGCCAGCGCGGCCGCGACGGATCGGGCTCGAGCTTTGCGCGCAGCTGCTTCATATAGACGCGCAGATAATGTGTCTGCTGCGCGCTGCCCGGTCCCCATGCCTGCTGCAACAGCGTGCGGTGCGTCACCACCAGGCCGATATGCTGCGCCAGCACTTCGAGCAGGCGGTATTCGGTTGGTGTCAGGTGCAGCTCGCTGCCGCTGTCGTCGCGTGCAGTGCGCGCCTTCAGATCGATGTGCCAGGCGCCGATCTGCAGCACGGCGCCGGCGGCGCCGGCACTGGCGCTGTGGCGCAGCGCGACCTGCACCCGGGCGGCGAGCTCGCGGGCGCCGAACGGTTTGGTGATGTAGTCGTCGGCTCCGGCTTCGAGCGCCGCGACCTTGTCCGACTCGTCACTGCGAGCCGACAACACGATGATCGGCACCGGCGACCAGCTGCGCACGCCGGTGATCACCTCGATGCCGTCGCGATCCGGCAGCCCGAGATCGACTATCAGCAGATCGGGCTTGTGGGTGCGCGCCTCCAGCAGTCCACGCTCGGCGTTCTCGGCCTCGATGACGCGGAAATTCTCCAGCTCCAGCAGCGTTCGCAATACGCGCCGCAGCTGCGGTTCGTCCTCGACCAGCAGTACCGCGCGGCTTGCCAGCGTCATGGCGCGGACGACAGTTCGGACGACACCCGATCTTCAGTCGCCGCCGGTGCGTTCGCCGGTAGCGGCAGCGTGAAGCGAAATGCGGCGCCGTGCGGCGCGCGGTTCTCGGCCCAGATGCGGCCTTTGTGCAGGGCGAGAATCGTGCGGCAGATCGCCAGTCCCAGGCCGATGCCGCCGACCGCGCCCTCGGGCGCGCCACGCTGAAATTTCTCGAACAGGATCTCGGGATCGGCGGCCGCCAGGCCCGGCCCATCATCCTCGATACTGACTTCCACCTGGCGCGACAACAGCATTGCGCTGATGCGGATCTCGCTGCCCGCGGGCGTGTACTTGCCGGCGTTGTCGAGCAGGTTCTCGAGCACCTGCTCGATCAGGCGCCCGTCGATGCGCAGCAGCGGCAGCTCTTCCGGCAGCTCGATGCGCACGCGGTGGCGGCGCAGCCGCTGTTCGAAGCGATTGAGCACCGAACCGACCAGCTCGTCGAGCGCGTACAGGTCGAAACGCGGCTGGATGGCGCCGGTCTCCAGCCGCACCAGATCGAGCAGCGTGGTGATGCGCTCGCTCATGCGCGTGGCTTCCTCGCTCACGGAGGCCGCGAGTGCGGCGCGATCGGCGAGGCTCAACGCCTCGAGATTGCCGGCCAGCGTGGCGGCACCGGCCGCGATGGTGGCCAGCGGCGTGCGCAGATCATGTGAGATCGAGGCCAGCAGCGCATTGCGGATGGCTTCGGTTTCCGCCCGTACCTCGGCGGCCTGGGCGTGGGCGGCAAAATCGGCGCGCTCCAATGCCAGCCCGATCTGGGCTGCGAACGTCTCGAGCAGGCGAAATTGCTCCGGCAGCGTGACGCGCCGCGGATTCTGCGGCAGCACCGCGAGCACGCCGAACGCACGGTCGCCGCCGGCCAGCGGCAGATACAGCCCGGCCGCACCGCTCAGGGTGTCGGTGCCCATGCCGGCGGGTTTGCGGTGATCGAATACCCACTGCGCGACCCCCAGGTCGGCGCCGGTATAGGACACGTCGAGCAGGCTGGCGCGCGGATAGACCACGCGACCCTGTTCATCGGCGAACAGCAGCACCGTGCGGCTGGTGAACACCTGGCTCACATGACGTACCGCCACTTCGGCCATCTGGTCGCGGCCGCGCGCCATCGCCAGCCGCCGGCTCATCTCATACAGCAATGTCGTGCGTCGCTCGCGATAACCGGCGATGCGTGCCTGCTGGCGCACGTTGGCATTGAGCGTGCCGATGATCAGCGCCACGATCAGCATGATCGCGAAGGTGATGAAATATTGGACGTCGCTGACTGCAAACGTGAATACCGGCGGCACGAACATGAAATCGAATGCGGCGACGCCGAGCACCGAACTCAGGATGGCAGCGCGGCGGCCGCCGTAGACCGCCACCAGCGCCGTGGTGAGCAGGTAGATCATCACCACATTGGCCTGCGCCAGCCGCGGATACAGCACGTACAACAGCCAGCACACCACGGTGGCGGCCAGCGTCGACCCCACCGCCAGCAGATAACGCGGCCAGCGCCGCTTGCCGGCATCGGCCGACAGCACACTGTCGGGCGCGTCCGCCGGGCTGGCGGGCGCATCGGCGACCACATTGCGCGCGATCACCATGACGTCGATGTCGCGGCTGGCTTCGAGCAGGTAATCGGTCGTGGAGGGGCGCAACAGGCGCCGCCAGCGCGGCCGATTGGAGCTGCCGACCAGGATGCGCGTGACGTTGCGGGTGCGCGCGTACTGCAGCAGCTCGGCACCGGCCGATGAGCCGCCCAGCGTGATGGCTTCGGCTCCCAGCGATTCGGCCAGGCGCAGGATCGCAATGCGGCGGTTGCGTTCGTGCTCGGACAGCCGCTGCAGGGCCGGCGTCTCGACGAACACCACCAGCCATTCGGCATCGAGCCGGTCGGCAATGCGCTTGCCGGCGCGCACCAGCCGCTCGGCCTGCGCGTCCGGGCCCACGGCCACCAGCAGGCGCTCGCGCGCGGCCCAGGAGCCGCGCACGGATTTCTCCTTTCGGTAGTCGCGCATCGCCAGGTCGACGCGGTCGGCGGTCTTGCGCAGTGCCAGTTCGCGCAGCGCGATCAGATTGCCCTTGCGGAAGAAGTTTTCCAGCGCGCGCTGCGCCTGCTGCGATACGTACACCCGGCCCTCGCGCATGCGCTGCAGCAGATCGTCCGGCGGTATGTCGACCAGCTTGACTTCGTCGGCCTGGTCGAACACCCGATCAGGCAGCGTTTCCTGCTGGCGCACGCCGGTGATCTGCCACACCACGTCGCTCAACGATTCCAGATGCTGGACGTTGACGGTGGTGAATACATCGATGCCGGCATCGAGCAGCTCCTCGATATCCTGCCAGCGCTTCTGGTGGCGCGGCGGTGGATCGCCGCCGCTGATATTGGTGTGGGCCAGTTCATCCACCAGCAGCAGGCGCGGCTTGCGCGCCAGCGCCGCGTCGAGATCGAATTCGCGGCGCGTGGTGTTGCCGAATTTCATCACCAGCGGCGGCAGCTGTTCCAGCCCGAGCAGCAGGCGTTCGGTCTCCTCCCGGCCGTGCAGCTCGACATAGCCGACCACGACGTCCTGGCCTTCGGCACGCCGCCGCTGCGCCGCCTCGAGCATCGAATAGGTTTTGCCGACGCCGGCATTGGCGCCGAAGAAAATGGTCAGTCGCCCGCGCCGCGCGCGCGCCTCGGTGTGCCGCACCTGGGCCAGCAACAGGTCCGGGTCGGGCCGGTTATCGTTCATCCCACGCTAGCTTGCACGCATCGGCCCGGGGAGCCTATGCGATCACTATACGCGCCGGTGCTGCGGCTGTAATGCGCAGGCCCGCTCGCGCGAACTCAATGCTGTGCATCCAGTGCGAGGTTGAGCTCCAGTACATTGACACGAGGCTCGCCGAAAACGCCCCACTGGCGCAACTGCGTATGTGCGGCGACCAGCGCGCGCAGCCGGTCCGGATCGATAGCGCGCGCACGGGCCACGCGCGCCACCTGGTATTGGGCGCCCGCGGGACTGATGTGCGGATCCAGGCCGCTGCCGGAGGCCGTGACCAGATCGACCGGCACCGGCCGCTGGTCATCCGGATCCGCCTGCTGCAGCGCCAGCAGGTGCGCCTTAACGGCGTCGATCTGCGCCGGGTTGGTCGGCCCAAGATTGGAGCCGGTGGACGAGGCGCCGTTGTAAGGCTGCGGCGTGGTGGCCGACGGCCGTGGCCAGAAATACTTCGGGTCGTCGAACGGCTGTCCCAGCAGCGACGACCCCACCAGGCGATCGCCCTGCAGAATCAACGAACCTCCGGCAGCCCGCGCACAACATGCGGCCGCGATGCCGGTCACCACCAGCGGATAGACGATACCGGTCAGCACGCTGAACACCAGCAGAGTCAGCAGCGAGGACAACAGGATCCTGGACATGGCGATACCCTTCAGTTCACGTGTAGCGCGACCAGCAGCAGGTCGATGAGCTTGATGCCGATGAACGGCACGATGATGCCGCCCAGTCCGTAAATCAGCAGGTTGCGCCGCAATAGCGCCTCGGCGCCCACCGGACGGTAGCGCACGCCGCGCAGCGCCAGCGGTATCAGCGCGATGATGATCAGTGCGTTGAAGATCACGGCCGACAGGATTGCGCTGTTGGGGCTGGCCAGGTGCATGATGTTGAGCGTGTTGAGCTGCGGATAGGTGCTGGCAAACGCCGCCGGAATGATGGCGAAATATTTTGCCACGTCGTTGGCGATGCTGAAGGTGGTGAGCGAGCCGCGCGTGATCAGCATCTGTTTGCCGACCTCGACCACTTCGATCAGCTTGGTGGGGTTGGAGTCGAGATCGACCATGTTGCCGGCTTCCTTTGCCGCCTGAGTGCCGGTGTTCATCGCCACCGCGACATCCGCCTGCGCCAGCGCCGGGGCATCGTTGGTGCCGTCGCCGCACATGGCGACCAGCCGGCCCTGCTGCTGATGCTCGCGTATCAGTTTCAGCTTCGCTTCCGGCGTGGCCTCGGCGAGAAAGTCGTCCACGCCGGCCTCGGCAGCAATCGCCGCGGCGGTCAGTTTGTTGTCGCCGGTGATCATCACGGTGCGTATACCCATGCGGCGCAGCTCCGCGAAGCGCTCACGAATGCCGCCTTTGACGATGTCCTTGAGTTCGATGACGCCTAGCGCGCGCGCGCCATCGGCCACCAGCAGCGGCGTGGCTCCCTGACGCGCCACGGTGTCGACCGCGCGCTGCAGTTCCGGCGGCATCTCACCGCCCAGTTCGACCAGCCACTGGCTGATGGCGTCGGCCGCGCCCTTGCGGATGCGCCGGCCTTCAAAATCAACGCCACTCATGCGCGTCTGCGCGCTAAAAGGAATGAATAGCGTACCCGGCGCGTGCACGTCGCGCCCGCGGATGCCGTGCTGTTGCTTGGCGAGTACCACGATCGAGCGGCCTTCGGGCGTCTCATCGGCAAGCGATGACAACTGTGCCGCGTCGGCCAGATCCTCCGGACTTACGCCTGAGGCTGGGATGAAGCGCGACGCCAGGCGGTTGCCGAGCGTGATGGTGCCGGTCTTGTCGAGCAGCAGCACGTCGACGTCGCCGGCCGCCTCGACCGCACGGCCCGAGGTCGCAATCACGTTGGCCTGGATCATGCGGTCCATGCCGGCGATGCCGATGGCAGAGAGCAGACCGCCGATGGTGGTGGGAATCAGGCACACCAGCAGCGCCACCAGCACCGTGATCGTGATCGGCGTGCCCTGCCCGGCGGCGGCCACGCTGTAGAGAGAGAACGGCAGCAGCGTCGCGGTGGTCTTGAGAAAGATCACGGTCAGGCCGGCGAGCAGGATCGCCAGCGCAATCTCATTGGGCGTGCGCTGGCGCTTGGCGTTCTCGACCATCGCGATCATGCGATCCAGAAAGGCCTCGCCCGGGTTGGCGGTAATGCGGATGTGCAGCGTGTCCGACAGCAGCCGGGTACCGCCGGTGACCGCCGAGCGGTCACCGCCGGCTTCACGAATCACCGGCGCCGACTCGCCGGTGATCGCGCTCTCGTCGACCGAAGCGGTGCCCCAGATCACCTCGCCGTCGCCTGGAATGGTGTCGCCGGCCTGCACCAGCACCACGTCGCCGCGCCGCAGATTGGACGAGGGCACGCTCTCACAGGGCGCCTCGGTGCGGCCGTTGGGGAAACGGCGCGCGATCACATCGCGCTTGCTCGATCGCAGCGCGGCGGCCTGGGCCTTGCCGCGGCCTTCCGCCAGGCTCTCGGCGAAATTGGCGAACAGCAGCGTGGCCCACAGCCACAGCGCGATCGCCAGCACGAAGCCTGCGCGACCCTCGGAGGTCACGGCGCCGCCGAGCTGGCCCAGCCACAGGCCGGTGATCAACACGCTGCCCACCAGCACCACGAACATCACAGGATTGCGCCACTGCACCCAGGGTGCAAGCTTGATGAACGAGTCCCTGATCGCGGCATGCAGCAGCGGCGGATCGAACAGCGGACGTGCGCGGACGATGGTAGTCATTGAAGCTCTCGATGGGTGCGGGGGCGACGATCAGTGCCCCATGAACTGCAGCTCTTCCACGATCGGCCCGAGCGCGAGCGCCGGAAAGAACGCCAGCGCGCCGACGATCAGCACCGTTGCCGCCAGCAGCACCACGAACAGTGGCGTGTGGGTCGGCAGCGTGCCGGCGCCGGCAGGCACGTGTTTCTTGGCCGCGAGGCTGCCGGCGATCGCCAGCACCGGCACGATGAGCCAGTAGCGCGAGGCCCACATGACGATGCCCAGCAGCGTGTTGTAGAACGGCGTGTTGGCGGACAGACCGGCAAAGGCGCTGCCATTGTTATTCGACGCCGAGGAGAATGCGTACAGGATCTCCGAGAAGCCGTGCGCGCCGGGGTTGGCGATGCCGGCGCGGCCGGCCGCCGCCGATACCGCAACCGCCGTACCCACCAATGAGAAGAACGGCGGAATCAGGATGATCAGCGAGGCCATCTTCATCTCGAACGATTCGAGCTTCTTGCCCAGGTACTCGGGCGTGCGCCCCACCATCAGCCCGGCGATGAATACCGCGATGATGGCAAACACCAGCATGCCGTACAGGCCGGAGCCGACGCCGCCGAAGATCACCTCGCCGAGCTGGATGAGCCACATTGGAATCAGGCCGCCGATCGGCGTGTAGGAATCGTGCATGGAATTGACCGAGCCGTTCGAGGCTGCGGTGGTGGCGGCAGCCCACAGCGCCGAATTGGCAACGCCGAAGCGGATCTCCTTGCCCTCCATGTTGCCGCCCGACTGCTGCGCCGACACCTCCTGCGCCACGGCAGCCGGATACGCCGGGTTGCTGCGCCCTTCGGCCCAGACGGTCAGCCCCAGCAGCGGTATCCACAGCACCAGCATCGCCGCCAGCACCGCCCGGCCCTGACGGGTGTCGCCCACCATGTGGCCGAAGCTGTAGCACAGCGCCGCCGGGATCAGAAGAATGGCCAGCACCTCGAGGAAATTGCTCAGCGGCGTCGGATTCTCGAACGGGTGCGCCGAGTTGACGTTGAAGAAGCCGCCGCCGTTGGTGCCGAGCTGCTTGATGGCGATCTGGCTGGCCGCGGGGCCGAGGGGAATGGTCTGGGTGTCGACCCGCACGCTGCTGGTGAGCGCGTTGCCCTGCGCATCCTTGACCGGGTTGCCGGACGGATCGGTCACCGGCTCGTCGACCACGATGGGATTGACCAGCGTCGCGGTCTGGTAGGGCCGGAAACTCTGCACCACCCCCTGACTGGCCAGCACCACGGCCAGCAGCAGCGACAGCGGCAGCAGTATGTAGAGTGTGGCGCGCGTCAGGTCGACCCAGAAACTGCCGATGTGCTGCGCCTGCCTGAGCGCGAAGCCGCGCACCAGTGCCACCAGCACGGCGATGCCGGTCGCCGCCGATAAAAAGTTCTGCACCCCGAGCCCGAGCATCTGCGTCAGATAGCTCATGGTCGACTCGCCGCCGTAACCCTGCCAATTGGTGTTGGTGATGAAACTGACCGCGGTATTGAAGGCTGAATCGGCGGACACCGCGCTCATCTGCTGCGGGTTCCACGGCAACCCGGCCTGCAGGCGCTGCAGTGCGTATACCGCAATGCCACCCATGGCGTTGAACGCCAGCATCGACAGTGCGTACTGCTTCCAGCTCATCGACGCACTGGGGTCGACCCGGCCCAGACGATAGACGGCGCGCTCGATGGAGCCGAACCAGCGCGTCACGCCGGCGCTGCCGTCGAATACCCCGGCCATGTACCGACCCAGCGGCTTGACCAGCAGCAGCAGCACCACCAGGTAGATCGCCAGCTGCAGCCAACCCGCGGCATTCATGGCTAGAATTTCTCCGCGTTGAGCATCGCGTACAGCAGATAGCCGAGCAGGCCCAGCGTCAGCAGCAACGCGATCCAGTAGAGCGCGCTCATGGCCGCAGCAACCGTTCGCACAGCAGGATGCCGCCCCAGGTGAGCAGCGACAGCAGCACGATCAGACCTAAAAACCACAGGTCCATGACGCTCTCCTTCCAGACCGCGTGACTATCGTGCCGCGCGCTTGCGTAAAGAATCCGTAAAGATACCCAGCGTTCAGAAAATCCATCGCCTAATCAATGCATCAGCAGCTCCGAGCGCGCCGGGCTATCGCGCATCGATCAGGCCGGCGCTATCGTGGGCCGATGCAGATCGTTACCTGGAACGTCAATTCCCTGCGCGTGCGTCTGCCGCAGCTGCTCGACTGGCTGGGCGCCAACCAGCCCGACATCCTCGCGCTGCAGGAGACCAAGGTGATCGATGAGGCGTTTCCGGCGGCCGAGATTGCCGCCGCGGGCTACCAGGTCGCCTGCAACGGGCAGAAGACCTACAACGGAGTGGCGATCCTCGCGCGCACACCGCTGAGCGAGTCGGTGCTCGAGATTCCGAGCTTCGACGACCAGCAGCGGCGCGTGCTGGCGGTGAACTGCGGCTCCGTTAGGGTGGTGAACCTGTACGTGCCGAACGGGCAGTCGATCGGCTCGGATAAATACCAATACAAACTGCGCTGGCTCAAGGCGTTGCGGGCCTGGCTGCGCGCCGAGCTGGCGCAGTACCCGCAGCTGCTGGTGCTGGGGGATTTCAACATTGCACCGGAGGATCGCGACGTGCACGACCCCGCGGCCTGGTCCGGATCGGTGCTGGTGAGCGAGCCGGAGCGCGCAGCGCTCGGCCAGCTGCTGCAGATCGGCCTGTCGGATGTATTCCGCCAGTTCGATCAGCCGCCAGCAAGCTTCAGCTGGTGGGACTATCGCGCCGGCTCGTTCCGGCGCAATAACGGTCTGCGTATCGACCTGATTCTGGCATCGACGCTGCTGGCGCCGCGCTGCACCGGCTGTCGTATCGATCGGCTGGCACGCAGCGGCGAACGGGCATCGGATCATGCACCGGTGATCGCCAGCTTTGACATATAGCCCGCGCCGACGCTGCTGGCGCATCGGCGCCGGGCGGTGCGCCTTATGTCATAAAACTGTGCGGCGCGTCGCAGGTGGATCACCCGGCGCTGCCCTAGACTTCCGCGATTGTCGGCTCTGTCCAACGAAACAACGCCGCCACCCTGATATCTTGGCGCAGACATGGCCAGCATCCGCCGCAGCGACTACGACATTACAAACACTGTGCGGGTCAGCTCGCCGCAGGCCGTATTGAGTGCGGTCGAGCAGCTTCTGATCTCCACCTGGCCGAATATCGCGCTGGCCCCGGTGGAACGCGCGTTCGCCGATTTCGACGCCTTGTTTGCCGGGCGCATGCCTGGATTCTCCGGCGTCGACACGGTTTATCACGATCGGCAGCACACGCTCGATGTCACGCTGGCGATGGCGCGGCTGCTCGCAGGTTTCGAGCGCCAGGTCGAGGCCGAGCGCCAACTGGGTTCCGAACGCGCCACTGCCGGGGTGATTCTGGCGCTGTTCCATGACGTGGGTTACCTGCGCCGCAGCAGCGATCGCGAGCAGGCCAATGGGGCCGAATTCACCCTCAATCACGTCAGCCGCGGGGCCGACTTCCTGTCGCACTACCTGCCGCAGATCGGATTGCCGCAATGGGCCGACGTCGCAGCCCAGATCATCCACTTCACCGGCTATGAGCGGCCGTTCGATCAGATCCTGACCGACGATGCGCGCGACACTGCCCTGGGGCATCTGCTCGGAACCGCGGACATGATCGCGCAGCTCGCCGATCGCTGTTATCTGGAGAAATGCCGCGACCGCCTGTATCCGGAATTCGTACTCGGCGGAGTGGCGATGTCCACCGCGGACGGGGCGCGCGAGGTGCGTTACGCCTCCGGCCTGGATCTGCTGCGCCAGACGCCGGCGTTCGTGGCCAATACCCGCTCCACGCGACTCGATAACCGATTCGGCGCTGCCTATCACTACCTGGAAATTCTGTTCGACGGCCGTAACCCCTACATCGAGGCCATCGACCGCAACATGCACTATCTGGAACAGATACTGCGCAGCGAGAGCTGGCGCCTGCTGCGGCGCAATCCGCCGCTGCACGCGGCCGACCCGAATACGCTGGGTCGGGTGCGAAGCCTGATGCTGGGCTACTTCAAGAAGGCCTGGCTGCAGGACTAATGCCGCGCGCCGGCCAGCGCCACGGCAGTGGGCTGGGCCACCGCGCACACATAACGCGCATGAATGTCATGCAGCTGCCGCCGCACTACCGCCGCGCCGGCAAGCTGCACGTCACGTAGCGCCGCCGCCAGCACCTCCAGCGTCAGGGCCGGCAGCGCCGCGTCCGCAACCGGTGCAAAGCTCACATGCCAGGGCTCGGGCCGCACCCCGCCGCGGTCGCGGTCGTAGGGCAGGAAAAACCCGTAGCGCTCGCAGTGGCGCGGCAGCCAGGCGCCCAGGCGTGCGAATACCCCGGCCGGCGAGTATTCCTGCGCGAGCAGCTGCGGACGCTGCCCCGGCGGCAGCGCGGCCCGATCGATCAGGTCGATGTCGGTGCCCCAGTGGTGCCGGCTGGCCCCGGGCAGCGCCGACCACAGCAGGATGGCGCCCACCAGCTCATCCTCGGTCATCGCGCCGCGGTCCAGGATGCTGCCGTGCCGGTCGAGCAACGGCCGCCGGCCGTGGAATTTATCGTTCCAGATCAGCAGCTGGTGCTCGAAGTCACGAAAGGTGGAGACGGCGACCAAATCTATGTCACTCTGGGTGGCTGCGGCGCGCAGATCCATGAACGCCGCAGCCGCATCGGGGTGCAGGACGCCCCCGGATTGCGGTAGTTCGAGCACGTGACTGCGCACGCGCCCGGTGAGTTGCTCGGCACTAAGAACCGACATTTTTGGTAGCCGCGGCGCCGTACATACGGCATGATCCTAATGTTAATTATCCATGGAGGCCGGATGCACGGCCCGCAATTCAAATATCTGATGCTGATCCTGTGCAGCGTCTTCCTGGGGGTAGCGGCCCTGCTGGGCTACCTTGCCCGAAGCTACGACATGCCGTTGTCGATTCTGCTGCTGTCAGCATTGTTTGCCGCCTTCGCCGTGATGCTACCCGGCTTCTGGTCCTGGCGTCAGCGCCAGCGCCTGGACCGTGCCGTGCGCGGCCTGATCGGCGCCGCCGAGCAGATCAGCCGCGGCGAGTTTCGCCAGGCGCTGGTGAGCACCCGCAGCGACAAGATCGGCGAGCTCGAGCACGCGTTCGAGAACATGCGCCTGGCACTTCGCAATACCACCTTCACCCGCAACTACCTGCACAGCGTGCTCAACAGTATGACCGATGCGGTGTTCGTCACCGCCCCGGGCGGCAGCGTGCGCATCGCCAACGACGCCGCCTGCCGGCTGACCGGCTATGGCGATGACGAGCTGATCGGCAAGAATCTGGTGACGCTGCTCGATCAGGGCGACAAGCTCGGCGATGATGCGCTGCAGGTGGCCCGCGACGCCGGCGAGACGGTGCTGCGTACCCGTGCCGGCCAGACCATCCCGGTGTCGTTCGTCGGCTCGACGGTCGCCACCGAGGATCCGGAATTCGAGGGCGAGATCTACGTGGCGCGCGATATCACCGAGCGCAAGCGCGCCGAACG
>DATAJH010000044.1:0-4983 GCA_036262215.1 Steroidobacteraceae bacterium | reverse complement strand
GCGCGGCACCGTGGGCGTGTTCGCCGGCGTGCTCGGCGTCGCCAGCTGATCGAGCAGACTGCCCGCAGGCGCGCTGCTCTTGCGGGCGCCCACATAGGCCAGCGACAGGCTGGTCACCATGAAGATCGCCGCCAGCACCGCGGTCGCGCGCGACAGCGCGGTACTCGCGCCGCGGGCGCCGAACACAGTGCCGGAGGCACCGGCGCCGAAACCTGCGCCCGCCTCAGCGCCCTTGCCGCGCTGGAGCAGCACCAGCGCCACGATGGCGGCAGCGCAAAAGAAATGGATGATCATGAGAAACGTATGCAACATCTTGGGTTTCCGCTCTCAGCCGCGCGCCGCGGCCACGATGCTCAAAAATTCCTCGGCTTTCAGCGAGGCGCCACCGATCAGACCGCCGTCGACGTCGGCCTGCAAAAACAGCTCGCGGGCGTTGCCCGCCTTGACGCTGCCGCCGTAAAGGATCTGCAGACCGGCGGCGATTTTAGCATCCCGCTCCGCCAGCCGCTCACGGATGAAGGCGTGCACGTCCTGCGCCTGCTGCGGGGATGCGGTGCGGCCGGTGCCGATCGCCCATACCGGCTCGTAGGCCACCACCGCGTGCGCAAAGCTGCCGATGCCGGTCAGCGCCACCACCGCTTCGAGCTGGCGGCCGACCAGCTCGTGCGTGCGGCCGGCCTCACGGTCGGCGAGCAGCTCGCCGATGCACAGAATCGGCAGCAGGCCGCGCGACTGCGCCGCGGCGAACTTGCGCGCCACCAGCACATCGTCTTCGCCGTACAGGGCGCGCCGCTCGGAGTGCCCCACGATCACGTAGTCGCAGCCCACGTCCTTGAGCATCGCCGCCGACACTTCACCGGTATAGGCGCCCTGCGCCTCGGCGCACACATTCTGCGCCCCGAGCTTGACCGCGGCACCTCGCAGCGTGCGCGCCAACTCCGCCAGGTACACCAGCGGCGGACAGACCACGCAATCGACGCTCTCCAGGTTCGGGGCCGCCAGGATCGCCTCGATCAGCGGTCCGTTGTCGGCCCGCGATCCATGCATCTTCCAGTTGCCGGCTACGAGTTTGCGTCGCATGACTTACGATGTGTCCCCGTGGCGTGGTCCTGGCGTGCCTCAAAACGGTGCTGCGCCGTTTTTGGGCGCGCGGATGATAGCCACGCAGCCTGCCCCCCGCAATGGCCAGATGTCGCGTACTCAGGTCGGCGCGGTCTCCGGCAGGGCTGCTGCCCTGACCGCCTCGGCCAGCTCATTGGCACAGGCGTGCACATCCGCTGCATCGCGGCCTTCGACCATGACGCGGATCACCGGCTCGGTACCCGAAGCGCGCAGTACCACCCGGCCCTCTCCTTGTAATTGCTTCTCGATGCGCCGTACCGCGGCGGCAATCGCCGGCACTGCGGTCGGATCGAAACGGCGCGCCACCTCGACGTTCAGCAGCACCTGCGGCAACTTGTCCATCCCGGCCGCAAGTTCCGCCAGCGAGCAACCGGTCTGCTTCATGATGCTCAGCACCTGCAGCGCGGTGATCAGCCCGTCGCCGGTGGTGGTGTGATCGAGTGTCAGGATATGGCCCGAAGCCTCGCCACCGAGCATGCCGCCGCATTCCTTGAGCCTGGCGAGCACGTGCCGATCGCCCACCGGCGCGCGTATAAAATCGATTCCAAGCCGGCGCAGCGCCAGCTCCAGACCGAGGTTGCTCATCACCGTTCCGACCACCGGCCCGCGCAGCCGGCCGGCGCTCTTGGCCGCGGCCGCGATCACGAACAGCAGCTGATCCCCGTCCACCAGCCTACCTAAATGATCCACCATGACCACGCGGTCGCCGTCGCCGTCGACCGCCACGCCGACGTGCGCGTGCACTCCCGGCACCGTGAGCTGCAGCAGTTCCGGCGATGTGGAGCCGCAGCCGTCGTTGATGTTGCGGCCATTGGGCGAGCATCCGATCGGAACGATATCGGCTTCCAGGTCGGCAAGAATGCGCGGCGCGACCTTGTAAGCCGCGCCATTGGCGCAGTCGATCACGATCTTGAATCCCGACAGGTCGGTGCCGGCGGCCAGCACGCCGCCGCAGAATTCCTGGTAGTACAACAGCGCACTGTCGACCCGGCGTGCGCGCCCGAGCTCACGCGAGGCACAGGTCAGCGGCACCGTCGACAGCTGCGCTTCGATGCGCTCCTCGAGCTGATCCGACAGCTTGGCACCCTCGCCGTCGAAGAACTTGATGCCGTTGTCCTCGTACAGATTGTGCGAGGCGCTGATCACCACGCCCAGCCGGCAGCGCAGATGGCGCGTCATGTAGGCCACGGCCGGGGTCGGCAACGGCCCGGTCAGCAATACGTTGGCGCCGGCGGCGACGAATCCGGCCTCGAGCGCAGCCTCGAACATATAGCCCGAGACCCGGGTGTCCTTGCCGATCAGTACCGTGCCGCCATCGCCGAGCACGGTGCGCGCCGCCGCGCTGGCCAGTCGCAGCGCGAAATCCACCGTCATCGGCTCGGTGCCCACGCGGCCGCGAATGCCGTCGGTTCCAAAGTAAGCTCTAGCCACCGCAACTCCCCCGTTTGACTGCACTGGCGATGCGCACTGCATCCAGTGTCGCTGCCACGTCGTGCGCACGCACGATGCGCGCACCGTGCAGCACCGCGATCGTTGCCAGCGCCAGGCTGCCGGCCAGCCGCTCCTGTGCCCGCGCGCCCAGCGCCGTCACCATCGATTTGCGCGACAGGCCGACGGCCACCGGCAGCCCGAGGCGCTGCAATTGCGCCAGTTCGCGCAGCAGTTGCAGATTATGCGCCAGTCGCTTGCCGAAGCCGAACCCCGGATCGATGCACAGCCGCTCGCGTGCAATTCCCGCGGCGACGCAGCTGTGCACGCGCTCGGCCAGGAATGCCTGCACCTCCGCGACCACGTCGTCGTAGTGGGGATCGACCTGCATGGTCGCCGGCTCGCCGCGCATGTGCATCAGGCACACGCCCAGTTCACCCGCCGCCACCGCCTCGAGCGCACCGGGCGCGCGCAACGCCCGCACGTCGTTGACCAGGTGCGCACCGGCCGCGCCGGCGCGCCGCATGACCTCCGGGCTGGAGGTGTCGACCGACAGCAGCACCGGCAGCCGCGCCGCCACGCGCTCGATCACCGGCAGCACCCGGCGCAATTGTTCCTCGCCGGCCACGGCCGCCGCGCCCGGTCGCGTCGATTCGCCGCCGATGTCGATGATCGCGGCGCCCTCTGCCGCCATGCGTTCCGCCTGCGCCAGCGCCGCATCCGGATCGAGGTAGTGGCCGCCGTCGGAGAACGAATCCGGGGTGACGTTGAGCACGCCCATGACCACCGGGGGGTCCAGCTCGAGCACCCGGCCGGCGCAGCGCAATTGCACCGCCGGGCCTCCAGCGTTCACGCCCACCGGGCCGGACGAGACATCAAAAATCAGGTGTCACCACCGGGAGGCGTCGGACTATAGGGGTCATTTTTGATATCAAAAATGAACCCTATAGTCCGATGCCTCTGTGCGATGGCCAGGTTTAGTGCTGTCCCGCGGGACGCGCGATGCCGTCGGTCGGAGTGCCCGACGGTGCCACGGCCGGCTTGCCGCTACCGGTGGTCGGCGTGGTGTCGTCCCAGCCTTCCGGCGGCTTGGGCGTGCGGCCGGCCATGATGTCCCTGATCTGCTCATCGGCCAGCGTTTCGTACTTGATCAGCGCCTCGGCCATGGCGTGCAGTTTCTCCAGATTGGTCTCCAGGATCTGGCGCGCGCGCTTGTAGTTCATCTCGATCACGCGGCGCACTTCCTCGTCGATCGCGTGCGCGGTTTCATCCGACACTTGCTTGTGCTGGGTGACGCTGCGGCCGAGGAACACCTCGCCCGACTCCTCCGAGTAGGTCAGCGGCCCGAGCCGGTCCGACAGGCCCCACTTGGTGACCATGTTGCGCGCCAGCTCGGTGGCGCGTTCGATGTCGTTGGAGGCACCGGTGGTGACCGCATCCTCGCCGAAGATGAGTTCCTCGGCGATGCGGCCGCCGAACAGCGTCGCGATCGAGCTCTCCAGCCGCCGTTTGCTCAACGAGTAGCGGTCCTGCTCGGGCAGGAACTGCGTTACGCCCAGCGCACGGCCGCGCGGAATGATAGTGACTTTGTACACCGGATCATGCTCCGGCACACTGATGCCAACGATGGCGTGACCGCTCTCGTGGTAGGCCGTCATGCGCTTTTCGTCATCGGTCATGACCATCGAGCGCCGCTCGGCGCCCATCATGATCTTGTCCTTGGCGCGTTCGAACTGCTCCATCGACACCTGGCGCTGGTTGGCCCGCGCCGCGAACAGCGCCGCCTCGTTGACCAGATTGGCGAGGTCAGCGCCCGAGAAGCCGGGCGTGCCGCGCGCGATCAGCGCCGGCTTGACGTCGTCTCCCAGCGGTACGCGACGCATGTGTACGCGTAGGATCTGCTCGCGGCCGCGCACGTCGGGCAGCGGCACGATGACCTGGCGATCGAAACGGCCAGGGCGCAGCAGCGCCGGATCGAGCACATCGGGACGGTTGGTGGCAGCGATGACGATGATACCCTCGTTGCCCTCGAAGCCATCCATCTCGACCAGCAGCTGGTTGAGGGTCTGCTCGCGTTCGTCGTGCCCGCCGCCCAGGCCAGCGCCGCGGTGACGTCCGACGGCATCGATCTCATCGATGAATATGATGCACGGCGCGTGCTTCTTGGCCTGCTCGAACATGTCGCGCACGCGCGAGGCGCCGACACCCACGAACATCTCGACGAAGTCCGAGCCGGAAATCGTGAAGAACGGCACCTTCGCCTCGCCGGCAATGGCACGCGCCAGCAGCGTCTTGCCGGTACCGGGCGAGCCGACCATCAGAACGCCCTTGGGAATCTTGCCGCCGAGCTTCTGGAACTTGCCCGGATCTTTCAGGAAATCGACGATTTCGACGACTTCCTGCTTGGCCTCTTCGACGCCGGCCACGTCCGCG
>DATAJH010000043.1:0-8700 GCA_036262215.1 Steroidobacteraceae bacterium | reverse complement strand
GCTCGACGCTGAGCACCGGGATCAGGTTCGCCGGCACGTACAGCAGATAGCCGGTGATCACCAGCGCGAAAGTGCGCTGGATCGTGTCGGGCTTGCGCCGATGAAGCGTGGCGCCGCAGCGCGGACAGGGGCGATGTTCCTGCCGCGCATCGATCATCAGCTCACAGGTCTCGCAACTGATCGCCTGCTTGCCGACGGTTGGGTGACTACGCGGCGGCAGCGCATCCCACACCGATTGCTCATCGAGCTTCAGCGTCGCCAGCACCGCCGCTGTCGTGGCGGCCAGCAGGCACCAGCCCCCGGTGCCGACACCGACGCTGCCAATCGACTCGAGGCGCGTATAGGCGACGCAGCAACCGACCAGATACACCTCGAGCATCACCCAGGGACGCAGCGCCGCGGTCCAGCGAAACAGCTTGCCGAGCGATGGCGTCGGGCCCAATCGGATCCCACCCAGCACCCAGATCATCAGGCCCAGATAAATAAAGGGAATGGCGATGCTGAAGATGAACACCACGATCGAGAGCGAGGTGAAGCCATAGTTCCACAGTGCCTCGACGCCAGTGGGCAGCCAGTTGCGTCGCGGCACGCCAAACGAGGTGACCCGCATCAGTGGCAGGGATGCCGCGGGCAGCAGCAGCAGCAGCGCCGCGACCGTCAAAGCGAGCGCGGTATCGATGCTGCCGCGGGCGGGCGGTGCAAACGGGCGATGGCAGCGCACGCACTCGGCGACGGCGTTGGCAGGTACTGGGGGAAGCATCTGCACCAGCCCGCAATCGGCGCAGCCGATGAGCTCGGCCGCGGGACGCTGGTACACCTGGCGCAAGGACACGCCCAAATTATAGCTTTGGAGGCCTAATTAACTAGGCCGCGCCGCGGGGATCTTGGATTGCCGAACGTCCTACAGCAGTGAGCTGCAACAGCTCACTGCTGTACCTGAGGTTCAGTCGACGCTGTAGCCGCGACCCTGCAGGCAGGCAGTGAGCGCGCGACGATAGTCCATGCTGCCGGCGGCTGATGTATCCGAGCCGGTCTGCGAGCCGGCCCACTGGCCGCACTCGGCGCGATCGGTGCTCTGCTGCTGGTCACTCTGGCCGTTCTTCGGGTACGCGAACAGGCCATCGCCATTCACCGGGGCGGCCGCAGGCGCATTCGGATTCGGGTAGCCAGGCGGGATCGCCTGCTGTGCAGCGGCCGGGCCTGCACCATCGCCGCCGCCGGGCGCCGAGTTGGAATCCAACGCCGGGGGCGGAGTCGTCACCACGTAACCGCTCGCCGATGGGTCATAGGTGTAATAGACGTCGTTGTAGTAGTAGTAAGGCACCGAGTTCCACCAGTAGGTGGCGCAGAACGCGGGCAACACGGGGAGGAACCAGGCAAAACTGCCGCCCCAGAACACGCCCGGCCAGTAGCCGCCGCCCCAGTAGCCGCCGCCCCAGCGTCCGCCGAAACGTCCGCCCACACCACCGCCGAAACGCCCGCCGGTCCTGCCGGCGACGCCGACACCGCCGCGTGCATAGCCGGTGGTCGCGACTGCGCGGCCGACTGAAGCCGATCTGCCAACCCCTCCGTAGCTCGCGCCTCCTCGGAACGAAGGTGCGCGCGCGAAATGAGCTCCACCGTAGCCGCCGCCGTAGGAGCGGCCACCCGCAGCATGACCACCGAAGGAGGCATGTCCGCCGCCGCCGCCACCTCCACCGCCATGCGAAGATCCGCTCGCAAACGCGGGGGATGCTGTCAGGGCAAACAGGGTGAGGGCTGCGCCTATCGCAACTGAACCGGCGCCGAGGGTCTTCATGATCGTCCTCCGAACAGCGCACCGCCACGGGTCAGCGAATGGCGCTGTGATGATTATACGACTGTCCTGGCCCTGGGCTTGCTCACTGCCTCAAACGCTGATGAATAAAGCTTAATCCTGGGCTCGAATCAGTCACTTAGCTACCAGTACATAACGCGCAGCGCACCCTGGCGTTGACGAGGCTGCTGGGCCTCAGCGGCGGCGCGGGGCGGTCCTGGCGGCTCCACGATCTCTACAGTAGTGAGTGTCGCAGCGGCAGCAACCGGGTGCGACCCACGGAGGAGCGATTTCGATGTTCGAGGCGGCGCGTACGGGAGTCAGCGCCGGACTAGGCGCGCGAGAGGCAGGTCGGGAAGGACGGTTCTTGCCGGGGGAGTTTCAGCGCGTAGCGGCGAAGGCGTCCATCATCAGGCCAGTGCCGCCACCGGACACGTGTGCCACGACCGCGGTACGGCGATGCAGCTTGGTCACCGCGCCCAGATCGATCGCAAACGCGAGGCTGACCTGCTGGCCTTTGCGTAATCCTAAGCCCGCAGTGCGGATGAACACGCCGGTGGCGCTCAGATTGATCGCCCGGCACAGGCGACGCTCGCCATCCGGCAGAAGAATGTACACAGTAGTGCGTGCCCGATGCCGCGTATGCAGTCGACGTTCCATCCAGACCCCTAAGCTTCCCAGCAATTTGAGATCAAACTGCGAGCGGCGTCGTAGCAATCTCAACCGCGTATCTATTATGCCTTGTCGTCTGCGGTTGCCAACGCGACTCAACCATAATCCGGCGGTATGTTCCCCGGTTCTGCGTGGGGCAATCCTGACATAAGTCCGGCGCCGTACGAAGTGGAATCTAAGGACCCGGACTTAAGTGGGCGTGGCTACAGGGGCGGGCCGCGCTCGCGGACGGCGCGCCGGTTGGCGCGGGTCCGAAAGCGGTTTTTTTTCAAAGCTTCAGTACACCCGGAACGGGCGGAAGCCGTCATCAATCGGCTGCGCCAGGCGCGTCACATTGAAGCGACGGCGCACGGCACGACCGCTGCTGCCGCCGCGCGCGGCGGCGCCGACCGCGGCCGCATCATCCAGTGCCGGTACAGAAATCAGTTTGTCGCCGGTCCGCAGACCGGGGGTTTCGGGTTTGAAATTCAGGTCGCTCATCTCTCATCTCCTCACACCATAGGACGTCTTGTATATAGTACGTATTGCGAACGGAATTATACTGCGAAACCGGTCGCGCTTCATTACAGCGGCGGTTAACAGCAGATGATCCGGCGTTGCCCGTCTGCGGTGCAGTCGCCCGCACGGGGCTTGCAGATGCTTGAATTAAAAGGGGGAGTTTCCTCCCCCTTAAGAGGGCAGTCGATGCCGCAGCGCGTCATCGGCGCTGCCTTCCGACGCGCGGCTTAAGCCAGGAAGCTGCGGATTTCCGCGTCGAAACGCGGGATGTCCACCAGGAAGGAATCGTGGCCCTCGAGCGAAGGCAGGCGGGCGAAGCGCGTGAGTGTCGCGTTCGCCTCGAACGCGACGGCGATCGAGGCCTGCTCACCGATGGCAAACAGCATGTCGCTCTCCACACCGATCACCAGCACTTTTGCTGTCACCTCGGCGAGCGCCGCGGCGTAGCTGCCGCCGTGCTCGGCCAGGTCGAAGCGGTCCATCGCGTTGGACAGATACAGATAGCAGTTGGCGTCGAACACGCGCGTGAAACGCTCGGCCTGCGCCTCCAGATACCCTTCGACCGCGAAGTGCGGCGCGAATGGACTGACCGTGTGGGTGTTGCCGGCGATCGGCTCGCGGCCGAAGCGCTCACGCCATTCGGCGGCAGAACGGTAAGTGATGGTGCCGAGCTTGCGCGCAACGCGCAGGCCGCTGCGCGGCGGTTGGTCGGGCGCATATTGGCCGGCCTGCCAGTCCGGATCGCGCATAATCGCCTCGCGCTGCACCGAGCGCAGTGCGATCGCAAACGGCGAGGCGGCGGGGCTGCCCGAGATACTGATCAGTCGCCTGGCGGCGTGCGGAAACTGGGTCGCGAAGGCCACCACCGACATGCCGCCCAGCGAGGCGCCGATCACGCAATCCAGGTGCTCGACACCGAGCGCGCGCATCGTCTCGTAGCCGGCGCGTGCGATGTCTTCGACCGCCACTTCCGGGAAATCGAGCCGGTAACGCTCACCGGTGGCCGGATTGATCGAGGCCGCGCCGGTGGAACCAAAGCAGCTGCCGAGCGAATTCACGCACACGACGAAATAACGGTTGGTATCGATCGCCAGTCCCGGTCCGATGATGCGCTGCCACCAGCCCGGAGAAGGATCACTCGCGGTCGCGGCCGCATGGGCCGAGGGCGACAGGCCGGTGAACAGCAGGATCGCGTTGTCGCGTGCGGCGTTGAGTTCGCCCCAGGATTCGTAGGCAATGCGCGCCTGGTGCAGCACGCCGCCGCGATACAGCGGGAACGGATCGGGCAGCGCCACCGACAGCGGTTCGCTCATCGGTTCCCGATCTCGCCGGTTGCGGGAGGACGCGCTCGCACGGGCATTGCGACCCACTTCAGGGTTCCGGATCTGTGCCATCGATGATCCCCTCGAACAGCGCCGTAGACAGATAGCGCTCGCCGGTATCCGGCAGCATCGCGAGCACGACGGCGCCGCCGCCGGCCTCGCGCGCCACCTTGACCGCGGCGGCAAACGTGGCGCCGGATGAGATGCCGCAGAAGATGCCCTCCTTGCTGGCGAGCGCGCGGGCAGCCGCGATCGACTCGGCATCGCCGACCGTGACGATGCGATCGGGCACGCTCCGGTTGAGCACCGCGGGTATGAAGTCGGGTGTCCAGCCCTGGATCTTGTGCGGGGCGAAAGGCTTGCCCGACAGCAGGGCGGCATTCTCCGGTTCAGCCGCGACGATGTGCACGTCGGGCCGCGCGAGGCGGATCATCTCTCCGACGCCGGTCAGCGTGCCGCCGGTGCCCCAGCCGGTCACGAAATGATCCAGCCGCTTGCCGGCGAAATCCGAGAGGATCTCGGGGCCGGTGGTGCTGCGGTGATAGGCCGGATTGGCCGGATTCTCGAACTGGCGTGCCAGGAACCAGCCGTGCTTCTTGGCCAGCTCCTCGGCCTTCTTGACCATGCCGGTGCCGCGCTCGGCCGCAGGCGTCAGCAGCACGCGCGCGCCGAACATGCGCATGATCTTGCGGCGCTCGACCGAGAAGGTTTCGACCATCACCGCGACAAACGGGTAGCCCTTGGCGGCACACACCATCGCCAGCGCGATGCCGGTGTTGCCGGAAGTGGCTTCCACGACCGTCTGGCCGGGCTTCAGGGTCCCGCGGCTTTCCGCGTCTTCAATGATGGCGATCGCCAGCCGGTCCTTGACCGAGGCGCCGGGATTGAAGAACTCGCATTTGACGTAGATCGTGGTGTCGGGCGGCGCCAGGTGGTGCACGCGGACGATCGGCGTGCGGCCGATGGTGCCAAGGATGCTGTCGTAAATCATTGGCTCGCCAACCGTAAACGTGAAGCAGAGGGCGGCACTCTAGTCCGCCCATCCTTGCGAATCGATAAGTAAAAGGCCATTTTATGATAACGAATTGTTATAATTGGCCGGCCGACTTTGCTGCATAGTGCGCACCGAACCGGTATAGCGGCAGATCCCAATGAATTTCCACCAGTTGCAATATGCGGTCGCGATCGCCCGTCATGGCCTGTCGGTCACGCACGCCGCCTCGGCCCTTGGCACCTCGCAGCCGGCGATCAGCCGTGCGTTGAAGGCGCTGGAGCGCGAGCTCGGCTTCGACCTGTTCGTGCGCGAGGGGCGCGCGTTCTCGCGCGTCACGCCGCAGGGCGCCAAAGTGCTGGAATACGCCAACCGCGCGCTGGCCGAAATCGACAGCCTCAAGGCCGTCGCCGCCGACCTGAACCAGGACAATCGCGGCACGCTGTCGATCGCGACCACCCATACGCAGGCGCGCTATGTGCTGCCGCCGGTGGTACACGCGTTTCGCGAACGTTATCCGGAGGTCGAGCTGCACCTGCACCAGGGCACCTCGGAGCAGATCGGTGAGATGGTATCGACCGATCGCGTGCAGCTGGCGATCGCCACTGGCTCGGAGGGCCTGTTTCCCGGGCTGGTGCTGCTGCCGGTGTATCGCTGGTACCGGCAGATCATCGTGCTGCGCCATCATCCGCTGGCCAAGCTCGAGCGGGTGACGATCCAGGACCTGGCGCAGTATCCGCTGGTCACCTATGTGTTCAGCTTCGCCGGCGCATCGTCGCTGCACACCGTATTTTCGCGCGAGGGCCTGACGCCGAAGGTGGCGCTGACAGCGCGTGATTCGGATGTCATCAAGACTTACGTGCGGTTAGGGCTCGGGGTAGGCATCGTCGCCAGTGTCGCGGTGGATCCGGCGCAGGACAGCGATTTTGCGATCATCGATGCCTCGCATCTGTTTCCTATCCACACCACGTGGATCGGGTTTCGGCGTGGCACGCTGCTGCGCAATTTTGCTTACGATTTTATTCAATTGTTCGGGCCGCATCTGACGCGGCGCCTGGTCGATCGGGCCATCGAGGCCCGGGACCTCGACGGCCAGGCGGAACTGTTTCGAAATATCTCGTTGCCGTCGCGGTGAGGCCGCGGGTGTGAGCCCAGTTCGGTGAGCGAGCGGCTGCAGAAACTACTGGCTGCGGCCGGACACGGCTCCAGACGCCAGATCGAACAATGGATCCGCGCCGGGCGGGTCACGGTGGACGGGCATGTCGCGGAGCTCGGCGAGCGCGCCGAAGCCGGCGCCGACGTGCGGCTCGATGGCGCACCGCTGCAGTTCAGCAACACCGCCGCCACGGTCCGTGAGGTCCTGATCTACCACAAGCCGATGGGCGAGGTGACCACGCGCGCCGACCCCGAAGGCCGGCCGACAGTGTTCGAGCGCCTGCCGGCACCCACCGGCGGACGCTGGGTCGTGATCGGGCGGCTGGACGTCAACACCACGGGCCTCCTGCTGTTCACTAACGACGGGGCGCTGGCGCATCGGCTGATGCATCCTTCGTCCGAGGTCGAGCGCGAGTACCTGGTGCGCGTGCGCGGGGCACCGTCGGCAGCAGTACTGACGCAATTGCGCCAGGGTGTGGTGCTGGAAGACGGACCAGCGCGTTTCGACCGCATCGAGCCCGCCGCGGGAGCCGGCGGCGGTCGGGCAACCTGGGGCGCAAGCGGCGCAAGCGGCGCAGGGGGCGCCGGAGAGGCTGAGTCGGTGCAGAGCGAGTTCAAGGTGGTCCTGCATGAGGGCCGCAACCGCGAAGTGCGGCGGCTGTGGCAGGCCGTGGGCTTCGAGGTCAGCCGGCTGACCCGGCTGCGCTACGGGTCCGTGCGCTTGCCGCCGGACCTGCGTCCCGGCCAGAGCCGGCCGATGGCCGCGGCCGAGGCGGCGCTGCTATGAAGGTCAGCCTATACATATATATAGGGGCCGTCCGGGAGCTGGCGCCGCTGGCCGTCCTGATGGGCCTGGCGGTGCTGATGCCGGGGCAATTCGCGGCGGCCGACGATGCCACGGCCCCGGAGGCGGCCGCCCCGGAGATAGCTCCGACGGTGGCCCCCGATGCGGCGCCGACCCCGGCGCTGGTGCGGGTCAGCAGCAGTTTTGAGGTCAAGCACGCCGGGGCGGTGCTCAAGCAGGTGGCCAAACTCTTCAGCGCCGGATTTGTCCGAAAGGATGCGGAGCGCGTGGCCGCGGAGATCGACGCGCAGCCGGCCGAGCAGTCGCGCAGCTGGGATTTCAGCGCCCTATACAAGGGCAACCGCTATGCACTGCGGGTGCGGGCGCGGCTGGACGAGTTCGGCGATCTGGATATGGATTTTTTCAGTGCGCCGGAGATTTCCGCGGCGGTGCGCGGCGCGGTCGACCGGTACCTGAACGGCCGGGGGCTGTAGCCGGAGCGGCCGAAAACCGACCCGGAACGGGCATGCACTCTATTAGTACCGCCTGATACGGTCTCAAGGGCCCCGCAGGGCCCGAAGCGGGGCAAAAGATAAGGGCACTTGGCCCGGAATCTGCATTGACAGGCCAGGTAGCGGAAATCAGAATACGCGGCTCGTTTTTCGCGGAGGGGTACCCAAGCGGCCAACGGGAGCAGACTGTAAATCTGCCGGCTTACGCCTTCGTAGGTTCGAATCCTACCCCCTCCACCACGAGGGGGTGGACTCGAAAACGGCAGATTCGGTGGTCAGGATTTGAGTATTCCGGCGTCATCCAAGGCGGGTGTAGTTCAATGGTAGAACCTCAGCCTTCCAAGCTGATGACGTGGGTTCGATTCCCATCACCCGCTCCAATAGCTTGAGCAGTGATTTCGAGCCGCGGCACTACGCTGCGGCTTCACAGGTTATGGGTGTCGTCTGCCCACGTAGCTCAGTTGGTAGAGCACGTCCTTGGTAAGGACGAGGTCAGCGGTTCGATCCCGCTCGTGGGCTCCAGTTAAGTCCAGCAGGTTATTGAGGAGTCGTCGTGTCGAAAGAAAAATTTGAGCGCACCAAGCCGCACGTGAACGTGGGGACGATTGGGCATGTGGATCATGGCAAGACGACGCTGACGGCGGCGCTGACCAAGGTGATGGCCGAGACCAATGGCGGGGCGTATGTGGCCTACGACCAGATTGACAAGGCTCCCGAGGAGAAGGCGCGCGGCATCACGATCTCAACCGCTCATGTGGAGTATCAGAGTAAGAACCGCCACTACGCTCATGTGGACTGCCCGGGACATGCCGACTACGTGAAGAACATGATCACCGGAGCCGCCCAGATGGATGGGGCGATCCTGGTGGTGTCGGCGGCCGATGGGCCGATGCCCCAGACGCGCGAGCACATCCTGCTCGCCCGCCAGGTGGGCGTGCCGTACATCGTGGTGTTCATGAACAAGGCCGACA
>DATAJH010000042.1:0-11189 GCA_036262215.1 Steroidobacteraceae bacterium | reverse complement strand
ATGCCGACCGCGGCGGCTGCCCCCGGGACGCCCGCAGGCAGCTCAGCCAGCGCCGCAGCCAGGGCGTCGAGCAGCTCCTCGCGGCCGTCCTGAGCGAACAGCCAGGCCCGGCGCGCTACGTGGTCGTACGCCAGACCGGCCGGGATGCGCAGCGCGAACGCCGCCGGCGCCGCGGCGTCGACCGGTACACGTGACACCAGATGCAGCTGCGGCTCGATCTCGGCCGCCAGCTCGTAGCCCAGGAAGACTACCCAGCCGCCGCGAAACGGCCCCGGCGCCGACCCGCCAGGATCGGCCGCCTCCCCTGCCTCGCCGGCCTCGCCTGCCTCGCCGTGGCGCTCGCGGCGCCAGGCCGCTTCGAGCGCCGCCAGGAAACCGCTGCCGGTCGGTGCCGGCATGCCGTGGGTGTGCAGCCGGCCGCAGCCGTCCTGCCACAGCGCCGCCTGTGGATAGGCGGCCAGGATCGAGTAGCGGCTCAAGGGCCCACTGGCGGCGCTGTCGAACAGCACCGGAAAGGACTCGGGGTCGCTATACGCCAGGCGCCGCAGCGCATCCTCGCCCACCGCCACCGCTCGTATCAGCAGCCGGTCCGGGCTTGCCACCTGCGCCATGCGCGCCTGACCTTCGCGCCCGAGGTGGCGGCGGCGGTCAGCCGCCGCCGAGACGCCGGAACACGAGCGTGCCGTTGGTGCCGCCGAAACCGAACGAGTTCGACATCGCGACGTCGATCTTCATCGGCCGCGCGCTATTGGGCACGTAATCCAGGTCGCAGTCCGGGTCGGGATGTTGGTAGTTGGTGGTCGGCGGTGCGACGTTGTCGCGGATCGCCAGCACACTGAAGATCGCCTCGACCACGCCCGCCGCCCCAAGCAGATGCCCGGTCATCGATTTGGTGGAACTGACCGCCAGTTTCTGCGCGTGCTCGCCGAAGGCGCGCTTGATGGCAATGGTCTCGGCCTTGTCGCCCAGTCCGGTCGAGGTTGCGTGCGCATTCAGGTATTGCACCTGGTCGCCATTGATCCGGGCATCGGTGAGCGCGTTGACCATCGCCAGCCGCGCGCCGTCCCCGTCCTCGGGCGGGGCGGTGATGTGATGGGCATCGCCGCTCATGCCGAAGCCGAGCAGCTCGGCGTAGATGCGCGCGCCGCGTGCGTGCGCGTGCTGGTATTCCTCCAGCACCATCGCGCCTCCGCCGTCGCCCAGAACGAAGCCATCGCGATCGCGATCCCACGGGCGGCTGGCCGTCTGCGGCGATTCATTGCGCGACGACAGCGCTTTGGCCTGGCCGAAGCCGCCCAGGCCGGTAGGCGTGGTGGCCATTTCGGCGCCGCCGGCGATGATCAGGTCGGCATCGCCGTACTGAATGCAGCGCGCACCCAGGCCCAGCGCGTGCGTCGAGGTGGTACAGGCCGTCACCACGCCCAGGTTCGGACCGCGCAGGCCGTAGCGAATCGACAGGTGGCCGGAGATCATGTTGATGATGGTCGAGGGTACGAAGAACGGCGAGATCTTGCGTGGATTGCGTCCGGAATCCACATACCCCGCACACGTCTCCTCGATGGTCCACAGGCCGCCGATGCCGGCACCGGTCACGACGCCGCAACGATCGCGGTCGAGCCGCTCGAAGTCGAGGCCGGCATCGCCCACCGCCTGTACGCCGGCGGCAATGCCGTAGTGCATGAACTCGTCCATGCGGCGAGCGTCCTTGACGCTCATGTACTGCTCCACGGCGAAGCCGCGCACCGCACCACCGAAGCGGGTGGGGAAAGCCGAGACGTCAAAACGGGTGATCGGGCCGATGCCACTCTCGCCGCGCAGGATCGCGGCCCAGGCGTCGGCCACAGTGCCCCCGACCGGGCACACCAGGCCGAGACCGGTGACGACTACCCGGCGTTTACTCACGAGGCGCCACGCACCGCGGCAGCAAGGACAAATTCAGGCTTTGTTGCGGCGTTCGCTGATGTAATCGATCGCCTGCTGTACGGTGGTAATCTTCTCGGCGTCTTCGTCCGGAATCTCGATCTCAAACTCCTCTTCCAGCGCCATCACGAGCTCGACGGTGTCGAGCGAATCGGCGCCCAGGTCGTCGACGAACGAGGCGGCGTTGGTCACTTGCTCAGCCTTCACACCCAGCTGTTCGGCAACAATCGCCTTCACCTGTTGTTCCACGGTGCTCATCTTTTGCTAACCCTCTTTCGTGTTGACTAGGACCCGCTCGGGTCGCCTTTTCGGGACGCTTCCACACGGGGCGCGTATTGTAGGGGAACCCCCGGACGCTCGCCAGTTCACCCACAGCGCGAGTACTTGATTATTCAGATTATTTGCGCCAAGAGCCAGCTTTGAGCGCAACTTTAGCCCATGTACATGCCACCATTGACGTGCAGCGTCTGCCCGGTGATGTAGCCGGCCTCGCGCGAAGCCAGAAACAACACGGCATTGGCGACCTCCTCGGCGGCGCCAAAACGGCCGACCGGTATCTGTGCCAGATAAGCCTCCCTCTGCGCCTCGGGCAACGCGCGTGTCATATCCGTCTCGATGAAGCCGGGCGCGACGGTATTGACGGTGATGTTGCGTGTAGCCACTTCCTTGGCGAGAGCCTTGGTGAAACCCACCAGTCCGGCCTTGGCTGCCGCGTAGTGCACCTGCCCGGCATTGCCGATCGATCCGACCACCGATCCGATGTTGATGATGCGGCCGTGCCGCTCCTTGAGCATGCGCCGCAGGCAGGCTTTCGACAGGCGAAACACCGCCGACAGATTGATCTGCAGTGTCTGGTCCCAATCCTCGCTCTTCATGCGCAAAATCAACGCATCACGGGCAACGCCGGCGTTGTTCACCAGGATGGTCGGCAGGCCCTCAGCCCCGTCCAGGGCATCGATCAGCGCGCCGGTTGCGGCCGGGTCGGTCGCATTCCAGACCAGCCCGCGGCCCCGGATGCCGGCGGCCCGAAAATCCGCGCTCAGCCGGTCGGCACCTTCGGCCGTGGTGGCCGTTGCGACCACTGTTGCGCCGGCGCCGCCGAGGGTCAGCGCGATGGCGTGACCGATGCCACGCGAGCCGCCGGTCACCAGTGCCAGATCCGACTCAAGCATGCACGGCCCCGGGCGCAGCGGCGGCGGAAGTGGCGGCTACCGCGGCGGCGACCGACTCCGGATCCTCCAGCGCATAGCAGCTTGCCGCGCGCTCGATACGCCGGATCAGGCCGGTCAGCACCTTGCCGGGACCACATTCGATCAGCGTCGGTGCCAGCGCCAGCAGCGCCCGCACGGTCTCGCTCCAGCGTACCGGGCTCGCCAGTTGCCGCACCAAGGTGGCACGTATGTCCGCCGGATCTGAATGCTCCGCGGCATCCACCGCGCTGATATAGCGATACACCGGCGGCCGCACGTCGATCCGATCCAGGCGCCCCGATAACTGCTGCGCGGCCTCGCGCATCAGGCTCGAATGCGCCGGCACGCTGACCGGCAGCAGCACGCAGCGCTTGGCACCGCGTTGCCGCGCGAGCTCCATGGCGCGCTCGACCGCGCTGGCGTGGCCGGCGATCACCACCTGGCCGGGGAAATTAAAATTGACCGCCTCCACCACCTCGCCCTGCGACCCCTCGGCGCAGGCTGCCGCCACCTCGGCATCCTCGATGCCCAGTATCGCCGCCATCGCGCCCGCGCCTTCGGGCATTGCACGCTGCATGATCTGACCGCGATATTGCACCAGCTGCACCGCAGCCTCGAACGGCAGCGCTTGCGCGCACACCAGGGCGGTGAACTCACCCAGACTATGACCGGCGACCGCGGTGGGTGCGGCGCCACCCTGTTCGCACCAGGCGCGCCAGGTGGCCACGCCGGCGACCAGCATCGCCGGTTGGGTATATTCAGTGGCGTTGAGGCGCTCCGCCGGACCCTCGGCCACCAGCCGCCGCAGGTCGAAGCCGAGCGCCTGCGATGCTTGTTCAAAGCATTGCGCGGCCGACGCATAGCGCGCCGTCAGCGCGGCCAGCATGCCGACCGATTGCGATCCCTGGCCAGGAAACACCAGCGCAATGGACATTATATTTTCAGACCCCGCAGCTACGATCACTCGACTGGCGCGGCGCCGGCGGCGCGCCCGCGCCGCCCGATGGGCGCAAAGCGGCGCGGATTATAGCGGCTTCGACGCCGCGCGCGGCAGCAGTGCGCCGATCAGGCCGCCGAGCGTGCCGAACAGATGCGCCGCAGCTACCAGCGGCAGGTCGCCTTCGAACAGGCTGGTCCCGGACTGCTGCTCATACGCCAGCTTGACGACCAGCAGCAGCAGCAGGCCGGCGCCCAGCGCCTCGCCGCGCCGGTACATCGCACACGCTCCGGCCGCCCAGGCACCATGCAGCACGCCCGAGGCACCGACATACCAGTCGACCGCGGGCCGCAGGAACCACAGGCCGGCATCGATGGCGACAGCCGCCAGCAGCATGATCCACAGCCAGCGGCGCGGCGCGAACTCGCGTGCGAACAGCATCCACAGTGCGATCAGTCCGGTGCAATTGAGCAACGCATGTCGCCAGCCCAGATGCACCAGGTGCGCGCTGATCAGTCGCCACCACTGATAGTGCGCCAGCGCGTCGCGCTCATACTGCAGTCGCTCGCGCCCCCAGGCGCCGGTGGCGCTCAGTGCCAGCAACAGCGCGATGGCAGCCAGCAGTGCTGCACCGTAACCGGCGTCGCAATTCGCCGACCGGAACCAAGATTGTGAGCTGCTGTCAGATCTGGTGGTGTTCATTTGTTATCATCGGCCGATCAACAGCTATGGCCGCGCGCCGCGGCCAGTGAACTATATGAGCGCCAAAGTCCCGGGTACAGTTTCGATCCCAAGATCGCCCCAGCGTGGCTTCACGCTGATCGAGATCATGGTGGTGGTGATCATTATCGGCCTGCTGGCGGCGGTCGTGGTTCCGCAGTTTCTCGGTCGCGTCGATGACGCGCGTATCGCCAAGGCGAAACAGGACATCCAGGCGCTGGAAACCGGCCTGACCATGTTCAAGCTGGATAACTTCTCCTTCCCGACCTCCGAGGAAGGACTCAAGGCGCTGGTGGAGAAGCCCAATGACCCGAATATCAAGAACTGGCGTGCCGGCGGCTATCTGAAGCGCCTGCCCAAGGATCCGTGGGGCAATGACTACCAGTATCAGTCCCCGGGCACGCACGGCGATGTGGATATCTTCTCGTTCGGGGCGGACGGCCAGGTCGGCGGCGAAGGTGTCAACGCGGACATCGGCAACTGGAACCTCGACAACTGACACGCGGCCGGCTGGGCGCACACGTCGTGACTGCTAGCCGCCGCCCACGCTGCCCGATGCCGCCGCGCCAGCGGGGCTTCACGCTGATCGAGATCATGGTGGTGGTGGCGATCATTGCCGTGATCATCGTCGGCGCCATCCTGAGCCTGGGCGTTACCGGCAAGGACAGGCAGCTCGAGCGCGAGCGCGATCGGCTCTCGGCCCTGATGGCGTATGTCCACGAACGCGGCGGCATGCTGACGCTCGAGTACGGCATACGCTGTGGCCAGCACGGCTATCGCTTCGTCTATTTCGACAGCGTCGCCAATCAGTGGGCGCCCGAGACCGTCGATGACACGCTGCGGCCGCGACGCATACCCGCCGGGCTGACATTTGCTCTGGTCATCGAGGGCCGCCCGATCGTGCTCGACGACAAGGCGCTGACCATCAGCAAGCGTGACACCACGCCTGCCGGCGGCACCATCTCCACCCTGGGCGATATGACCAGCAGCTTCAACAGCCAGCTGGCCGACAACTCGCCGCAGATCATGCTGTTCTCCAATGGCGACATGAATTCCTTCGCGCTCACCATCGCACGCGATGGGGTCGGCCGCAGCGCCACGCTGCAGAGCAACGCCGACGGCACGGTGAAGGTGGGCGATATCGTGGAGCCCAAGCCATGATGCTCGGCAGCCCTGACCGCAGGCATGGCGCGAGCGAGCGCGGCTTCACGCTGATCGAGGTCATGGTGGCACTGGTGATCGTCGCCTTTGGCATGGGCGCGGTGCTTGCGGCACTCAGCTCAGCCGCCGGCAACATCGCAGCGCTGCACGACAAGACCCTGGCGCAATGGATCGCGCTCAATCAGGTCGCCGACACGCGCCTCAGCCTGCAGATGCCCACCGCCGGCAGCAGCGAAGGTGACATCAAGGCCTACGGCAATGCGAACTGGCATTGGCGCCAGGACATCGTCGCAGTGCCGTCGATCCCCGGCCTGCTGGAAATCGTAGTACGCGTGCAGCGTACCGGCGCCAGCTCCAGCTCCGACACTTCGGCCCGCTCGAGCAGTTCCAGCAGCTCCAGCAGTTCCAGCAGTTCCAGCAGCTCCAGCGGCTCGAGCCTGCTGAAGGGCTCCTCCAGCTTCGGCAGCTCCGGTGGCCTCGGCACGCTCGGGGTCACGTCGAGTTCGAGCGGCACCCTCGGCTCGGTGAGCTCCAACATCGTGGCATTCGCGAACAGCGGCAAGGATCAGAACTGGATGGTCACCGTCATCGGCTTTCGCGGCGACGCCGTGGCGGCATCCAGCGGCGAGGCACCGGACTGGAACGGCATCGCAACCGGCAGCAGCGCCAGCAGCAGCAGCAGCAGCGGCGCATCCAGTTCCGGCGCCGTGCTCAACCCGGGCACCAACCCCAACAGCGCGATCTCCAGCAGCAGCTCGGGTGCCGGCGGCGGCTCCTCGGGCGGAGGTTGAAGCATGCCGGCGCACCGCCAACGTGGCTTCACGCTGATCGAACTGCTGGTGGCACTGTTCATCACCGCCATCATGTTCGCGTTCGGCTACCGGGCGCTGGACCAGGCGTTCCGCAGCCGGCGCGAAGTGGACGAGCAATCGGCACGGCTGATCGCCGTGCAGCAGGCCATGCGCACCCTCGAGCAGGACATTGAGTTGCTGGCGCCGCGGCCGGTGCGAAACCTGATCGGCGACGGTTATCTGCCGGCGGTGAGCGCGGCACAGAACAACACTATCGGCAGTCTGGGCACGACGCTCGGCGGCAGCAGCGCCAGCGGTTTCAGCAGCGGTTTCAGCACCGGTTTCGGCAGCGCCAGCAGCGTCAACGGCTCCTCCACCCCGCTGCTCACCTTTACCCGCGGCGGCTGGACCAATCCTGCGGGCATACAGCGCAGCGAGCTGCAGCGCGTCAGCTACTCGATCGAGAACGGGGCACTGATGCGCCTGTACTACCCGGTGCTCGATGCCACCGAGGCGGTGCAGCCGGTCAAACGCCAGTTGATCGATCACGTCAAGAACTTCAGCCTGCGCTTCATGGACGCCGGCCATAACTGGCAGAACGGCTGGCCGCCGATCACCTCGGGCGCGGGCGCGGCCATGGTGACGCCACGCCTGCGGCCGGTGGCGGTGGAAGTCACGATCGAGCTCGATGACTGGGGCGTGCTGGTACGTCACATCGAGGTGGCGGGATGAAGCGGCGCGATGTCGCACGCGGACGCGAGCTGCACGGCAACGCGCCCGCGCGCCAGCGCGGCATTGCGCTGATCACGGCGCTGGTGCTGGTGGCCATCGCAGCGGTGCTGGCGACTGCCATCGGCTTTGCCAGTGCCATGTCGGCGCGGCGCGCCAGCACGATGTTCGGCGCCGACCAGAGCCTGCTTGCCGGCGAAGGTGCCGAAGCCATGGCTGCCTATGTGCTCCGACAGTCAGCCAGCGCCACCATGTCGCTCGATCAGGCCTGGGCGCAACCCTACGGCCCATTCCAACTGGGCGAAGGCGTGACGCTCGAGTTCGCCCAGATCGAGGACCAGCAGGGCAAGTTCAATATCAACAATCTCGCCACCGGCGCCGGCGGCGGCACCGACCCGGGGTGGCAGCAGCTGTTCCAGCAACTGCTGGTCCAGGTCGGCCTGGAGACCAAGTGGGCCGGCATCCTCGCCGACTGGATCGATGCCGACAACACTCCCAACACGCCCGATGGCGCCGAGGACAGTGTCTACCTGACGCAGACTCCGCCGTACCGCGCGGCCAATCTGCCGGTCACCAGCATCTCCGAGCTGCTGGCACTGCCGGGCTTCGGCCGCGATCGTTACGATCGGCTGAAGCCGTATATCACGGCATTGCCGCCGGGTAATTCGATCAACGTCTGCACCGCCTCAGGCGTACTGCTCGATGCGCTGAGCGGCAAGAACGAGTACGCCACCGACGCCTCAGTGCTTACCAACGCACGCAAGGAGAAGGGTTGCTTCCCGACCCTGGCTGTGTTTACCGCCGGCCTGGCCGGCCCGGCTGGGGCGCAATTGTCCGGCAAAGTCGGCACCCTCTCGGCGTACTTCCGTCTACGCTCGGTCATCACTATTGGCACTGCGCGCTTCACCTTGTACAGTCTCCTGTACCTCGATCCATCAGGGCAGATCCGGCCCATAATCAGAACCTTCGGTACCGAATAATCATGGCGGAATGGCTCATTCTGCAGCTGTCGCGCGGCCCCGAAGACCGCTGCGGCTGGATGCTGGCCGACCAGCACGGCCAGCCATTGGGTGCGCCACGCGTCGGCGTGCTGGCGCAAGCCGCCAGCGAGGCCGGCGGACGGCGCATTGCCGCCATCGTGCCGAGCAGCGACGTGCTCATCACCGAGGTCGAACTGCCGCAGAAAAGCGGCGTGCGGCCGCAGCAGATTGCCCCCTACGCGCTCGAGGAGCAGCTCGCGGCAGATATCGAGACGCTGCATTTTGCGGTCGGGGCGCGCGATGATCGTACCGGTCGCACCAGCGTGGCGGTGGTAACGCGGGCACTGATGGACCAATGGCTGTCGGCGCTGCATGCCGAGGGGCTGGCGCCCGAGGTGCTGTGCGCCGAAGCTGCACTGCTGCCGGAGAACCCGGGCCACACGGTGGTCATGCTCGACGGCGATATGCTCAGCGTGCGTCGCGCCGGTCAGCCACCGCTGGCACTGCCGGCAGCCGACATGGCCGCCGCGCTCGAAGCCTCGCTCGGCCCCGAACTGAGCGGCGACAATCTGATCGTCTACGCCACGCCGCACGACTGGCAGCGGCACTCGAGCGACGCCGAAGCGCTGCGCAGCCGTTGTGCGAGCCTGAAGGTGCAGCTGCTCACCGCCGGACCGCTGCCGCTGCTGGCGCCGCAGCTCGCTGCCGGGCGTTGCATCAATCTGCTGGCCGGTGACTTTGCACTCAAGACTTCATTTGGCGGCGACTGGCGGCGCTGGCGGCTGGCTGCAGTGCTGGCGGCGACGCTGTTTGCCGTGCACATCGCCGGACTGTCGCTGGAGCTGGTGCAGCAGCACCGCAGCGAGCGCGCGCTCGATGCCGCCATCGGCGATGTGGCGCGACGCGCGTTGCCCGGGGACCCCGGCACCGGCGCGGTGCGATCGCGCATCGAGCAGCGCCTGCTGGCGGCACAATCGCAATCGGGTGGTTCGGGGCTGCTGGCGGCGCTGGCTGCCCTGGCGCAGGCGGTGAGCGGCGTCAACGGCGCCTCGGTGCAGACACTGAGCTTTCGCGAGGGCGGCCTGGATCTTGCCCTCAAGGCGGGCGATGCGGCCAGCCTCGAGCGTGTCGATCAGGCGCTGCGCAGCGGCGGCTGGCAGGCGGAACTGACTTCCGGTGCGGCCGCCGGCGCCGCCTACGAAGGCCGCATACGCATGCGTCCCGCCGGCGCCCACACCGATGCCAGACGCAGCCGATGATTGAACGCGTGATGCAATATCTGCAGCGACTGCAGCCGCGCGAGCGGCGCATGGTGCTGTTCGGCGCCGTCGCCGCGCTGCTGCTGATCATCGTCGCCACGGTATTGCCGCTGCAGCGTAGCGTGGCCGCAGTGCAACAGCGGGTGGAGCGCAAGCGCGATGATCTGCAGTGGCTTCGCTCCATGGCACCCCAGCTCGCCGGATTGCAGGTCAGCGCTCCCCCGCCGCTGCGCGAGTCGCTGGTGGTGCTGGTGGATCGCACCGCGCGTGAGTCCGGCCTGGCAAAGAGTCTGGTCGGCAGCCAGCCCAGCGGCGATGGTGGCTTGAACGTGCGCCTTGATCAGACGCCATTCGATACCCTGGTCGCGTGGCTGTCGCAGCTGCGCGAACGTTACGGTGTGCAGGTTCAAACCGCGACCATCGACGCCGCCAAAGGCAACGGCAACGTCACCGCCACGCTGGTGCTGCACGCGGGCTGATGGCGTTGCGAGCAGCGCTTATCCTGGCGGCGATCGCATTTCTCGTCACGCTGCTGATGCGCCTGCCGGCGCGCGCGCTGCTGCCGCTGTTGCCGGCCGATGTGACCTGCGCCGCGCCCGCCGGCACGGTCTGGCGCGGCTCCTGCGGGCAGCTGCGCGTTGCTGAAGTGGCGGTCTCGGGTCTGTCCTGGGTGCTGCACCCGGCCGCGCTGCTGCGCCTGCGTCTTGCGGCCGATCTGGCCAGCCAGGACCCGGAAGCCCGCGGCCAGGCGCAGGTGGAACTTGCGCTCAATGGCAGCCTGGCGATCACGGCACTGGCAGCGAGCGTGGCACTGCCGGGCAGCGCGGTCGTGGTGCCGGACGGCACCAGTGGCAACATGCAGCTGGCGATCGACTCCGCGCGCATCGAAGGCCGGCATCTGGTCGCACTGCAAGGCAGGATCGATCTGCAACAGATTCGTATCGAGAACCCGCAAGCCGATCTGGGCAGCTTTGAACTGCAGTTTGCCCCACCCAAGGACCCCGCGGTGATGGTGGGGCAGTTGCGCGATCTGAACGGTCCGCTGTCGCTGAGCGGCGTGCTGCAACTGTCACCCACGGGCGGCTACCAGCTCGACGGCAGCGTTATGCCGCGGCCGGGCGCGAGCGCGGAACTCACGCAGAAGCTCCAGATCCTAGGGCCGCCCGATGCCCAGGGGCGACACGAATTCTCGCTTGCCGGCTCGCTGTGATGTGCCCCTCGGCGCCGCGCAGCAGCGTTCAGGCCACCGGATCGAGCTCGCGCAACACGCCGAGCAGCGGAAAATACAACGCCAGGCGAACCGGCTGGCGGCCGAGCTGGGCGGCGAGCGCCGCGTAGCGCAGCAGCTGCGGCCGATAGCGTTCGGCTTCGCGGTCGATGAAGTCGCGCTGTGCGCCGCCCTCGTGCGTGCTGGTCTTGAAATCGACGATCCAGCGCTGCCCGTGCTCATCCACCAGCATGCGGTCGATGACGACGTTGACTACGCGGCCTTGGTGCAATCC
>DATAJH010000041.1:0-2220 GCA_036262215.1 Steroidobacteraceae bacterium | reverse complement strand
GCCGATCTTGCCAAAATACTGGGATGCGCCGGCCGTCAGGCTGCACAGGTCAAAGCCAGTCATCCACTTGCGCCTGGTATCCGTCCGGGTCGCAGCCCTGATGCTCGTGTCATTGCAGTAGTTGAAGACCTCGTTCACTTCAATCGCCGCGGCATTGAGCCACGCATAGGCTTCCGCACGAACCTTCAACCGAAGAGTGCGCGTGAACCAGAGCGGCATGAGAGTAATTATCTCTCCTCACCGGTTTTGCTGCGCGGGTGTTTCTGTCCGCTTCGTTGCGAAATTCACTGATGGGTCGCGGTATCCGTGTCGCTTCATCGCGATCTACATCCTGAACATGCCGAAGCGCGTGGCGCCGACCGGCACGTTGAGCGCCGCCTGCAGGCCCAGGGCGAGCAGCCGGCGTGTCTGCACCGGGTCGACGATGCCATCGTCCCACAGGCGCGCGGTGGCGTAGTACGGATTGCCCTGCTGCTCGAATTGTTCACGCGTCGGCTGCCGGAATTCCTGCTCCTGCTGCGCGCTCCAGCTCTTGCCCTGCGCCTCGAGCGCATCGCGCCGCACCGTGGCGAGCACGCTGGCCGCCTGCTCCCCGCCCATGACACTGATGCGCGAATTGGGCCAGCTCCACAGGAAACGCGGGCCGAAAGCGCGGCCGCACATGCCGTAATTGCCGGCGCCGAACGAGCCGCCGATCAGCAGCGTGAGCTTCGGCAGGGCGCTGGTCGCCACCGCGGTCACCAGCTTGGCGCCATCCTTGGCAATACCGGCATTCTCGTACTTCTTACCGACGATGAAGCCCGAGATATTCTGCAGGAACAGCAGCGGTACGCCGCGCTGCGACGCCAGTTCGATGAAATGCGCGCCCTTGAGCGCCGACTCCGAGAACAAAATGCCGTTATTCGCCAGCAGCGCTACCGGGCAGCCACAGATGTGGGCAAAGCCGGTGACCAGGGTGGCGCCGTAGCGCTGCCGGAATTCGTCCAGGCGCGAGCCGTCGACTATGCGCGCGATCACCTCGCGTACGTCGTACGGCTTGCGGGTGTCGGCCGGGATGATTCCGTACAGCTCCTGCGGATCGTAGCGTGGATCCTCAGCGCTCTGCAGCGCCAGCGCGGGCGATGAGCGCCGGTTCAGGTTGCCGACCATGCGACGCAGGATCGCCAGCGCATCGGCGTCGCTGTGCGCGTAGTGATCGGCCAGGCCCGAGATGCGCGTATGCACGTCGGCGCCGCCGAGCTCCTCGGCGCTGACCAGCTCGCCGGTCGCGGCCTTGACCAGCGGCGGACCGCCAAGAAATATGGTGCCGGTATCCCTGACAATGATGCTCTCGTCCGACATCGCCGGCACATAGGCGCCGCCGGCGGTGCACGAGCCCATCACGCAGGCGAGCTGCGGAATGCCGCGCTCGGACAGCCGCGCCTGGTTGAAGAAGATGCGGCCGAAGTGCTCCTTGTCCGGGAACACCTCATCCTGCAGCGGCAGGAAGGCGCCGCCGGAATCGACCAGGTAGATGCACGGCAGCTGGTTGTCGCCTGCGATCTCCTGCGCGCGCAGATGCTTCTTGACGGTGATCGGATAATAGGTACCGCCCTTGACGGTCGCATCGTTGGCCACGATCACGCACTCACGGCCGCTGACGCGGCCGATGCCGGTGACGATGCCGGCGCCCGGCACCTCCCCGCCGTACATGTCGTAGGCGGCGAGCGCACTGAGTTCCAGGAATGCGCTGCCCGGATCGAGCAGCAGGTCGATGCGCTCGCGCGCCAGCAGCTTGCCGCGGGCGCGATGGCGCTCGCGCGCCGCATCGGTTCCGCCCTGCGCCGCTGCCGCGCTGCGCTCGCGCAGCTGCACCACCAGCGCGCGCATCGCGGCCGCGTTGGCCTCGAACTGCGCCTCGCCGCGGCGAAGATTGGACTGGATAACGTTACTCATGCATCTGACCGCGCCCCAACTGTACTCCAGCGACGGAAAATAATGAATCTAAGTTCACTTTTATGACGGCTGGTTCACAGCGCCCCGCCGCAGCAGCGCCGCCGACCCGCCCGAAGGCTGCATCCTCGAGCCACCGCCCGCACCGCCGGGCATCGGGGCCGCAATGACGCGCTGGCTGCCCCCGGCCCGCTGCCGTCCGGCCGCCGGGACAGGCGTTTGCGACCCATCGGGGCGCCGGATCCTGCCGCGCCGCGCCGCCGCACTGACACCGAGCATGTCTTGCGC
>DATAJH010000040.1:0-20747 GCA_036262215.1 Steroidobacteraceae bacterium | reverse complement strand
ACCGGGGCTGCCCTGGACAAGGCCGATTCTCGGCGATGCCGAGGCGGTGAAAAATCGAGCGGCAACTGCCCAAGCGGCGGCGCCCTGTCGGGCAAACCCGCGTTGTCAGCGCGATTCGGCATGTCGTCTTGCGGTTCCCGGTAACCATGTCGGCGCCTTTGCGGCATCGACTAGGGGTGCGGCAGGAGGTCAGCGCGAGAGCCGGAAGGTCATCGATCGACTAAGACCGGTGACTTTGCAACCTTGCGGTAGCCGAAGCATCTGGACAGGAGGTGTAGTCGTGACAGTTTGAGCGTTCATGCGTGTGATGCCAGCGTGTGGTTCCGGTCGATTCAGGGCGCGTTGTCACGTGAAGGCAGGCTACCCGTTTCACGCACAAGATCGAGGCCGGCTTTCGCAGGAAAATCAGCGATTCTCCAATTTGCATATCTTGTGTGGCGTCGGGCGGTGTGCGGGTGAGTTGGTACCATCACGCTTCAACGAGACACGACGGCGGCGATCAGTTGGTGTGACGTTTCGCTGAATTTTGAGCGGATTGCAGGATAGCGCGCGGCTTACGTTTAAGGCCAAATTGGCCCTATGCGTTGCACGGAAACTTTAAAGACGCACGTCTCGCAGGAGATGAAACTCCAGGTGAGGTCGGTTGCGGATCGAGAATTCCTGTCGGAAGCGGCTTGGCTCAAGCGCCTCGTGATGCGCGAGATTCGGGCTCGCAACGACGCATCAGGTGCCGACAGTGATCTCTTCCGGTCGGAGAGTATTCCCGGGCCGACCAGCGCGGCTCCTGGGGAGAATGGTGCCGGTAAGCCAATGCTGGTGCGCCTCACAGTCGAGGACAGGCTGCTCCTGGACGCCCGAGCCGAGGCGCGCGGCATGCGCCCGGCTACCTACGCATCCGTTTTGCTCCGATCGCATTTGCGCCAGCTCACGCCACTACCGAAGGACGAACTTCTTGCGCTCAAGCGCAGCATCGCTGAGCTGGGATCGATTGGCCGGAACATCAATCAGATCGCGAGGGCAGTGAGCGGCGGCGGAGAGGTGCCCGGTTCGCTACGGGGGGAGTTCTGGGGGATGCTCAAGATCTGCTCGGCGTTGCGCGATAACATCAAGGCGCTTCTCAGTGCGAACCTGGCTAGTTGGGCGGCGGGGCACCCCCGTGGAGACACATAGTGTCCAGCCAATTTGGCCAAGAGAACCTGGTTACCATGTGGCTGGAGTTGACCCGTAGTTGACGGTCGCGAACGGCAGGAATCGGGGACTACAATCTAGCTGACGTCATGGTCTAATAGTTACTCGTCGGACTCCACGCGGGTTCAGGCAGCCGTTGCTCGTTGATTGGAATAAATCGGCCCAAGGCTGACTCAAGGCGGAAAATTCATACGCGCCTCGATGGCCTTGAATCGCGGATCATTGCGAATCGGGTCAAGGCCCCAGTCTACCTTCAGCAGCTGGAGTCCTGGGTCGCGCAGCTGCTCGGCATTCGCTAACGTTTGCAGTGCCGCCTCCTTATTGCCCAACTGCGCATAGACCACCGCGAGATCGAGTGAGGGGGCAGCTCTGTGAACAGCCTCATATTCCTGCAATATGCGTTCGGCATCGTGTGTCCTACCCAGTCCGTGGTATGCCAACGCCAAACATTGGAGGCGGTTCCCAGTCTCGGTTGCATCGGTTGCCCGTAAGGCCGATTCACAGATCTCGCGCGCCTGCTCAAACTGACCGGATGCAAGCAGTGCATAGGCGATATTGATTTTTACCCAAACCGAGTTCGGACGGAGCGAAGCTGCCGCCCGAAGGGCTGTCAGCGCCTCGTCGTAGCGCCGCGCGCGAGTGAGAACCTGCCCCAATTCGAGATGTGCTTTGACATTCTGCGGATCGAGTGCGACCGCGTATCGGGCAGCGATAATTGCGGGCTGAAAGCGGCCGAGTTCAGAGTTGAAGCCCGCGAAACTCCGCAGGATATTTGCGTTGCCCGGCGAGAGCGCGAGAGCACGGTCGAATTCAGGTAAAGCACCCGCGAAATCAAGCAGTGCAACCCAGCGAACATATGCAAGAGTCTTGTGTGCTTCACCGAGTCCTGGCGCGAGCGCCACGGCTCGTTCTGCCGCTTTTCGAGCTTGCTCACGCACTTCCGCGAGCTCGGCCGGTTTGGCAACAACGACAGAAATGTTGGTAAGCACCGAAGCGCGCATCGCATGTGCCTGTGCGAAGTTCGCATCGAGCGCAATCGCCTGATCCAGTGCCGCCAGGGCAGCGCGAAGATGATCCGCTGCACCGGTATCCCATGATAGAAGCTGCCCACCGCGTAGGTACGCGTCGTATGCCTCCGGGTTTTTCGTGCTGCCCAGCTCGAGCTCCGCAGACTCATCACCAGCAAGCGTTACTTTGAGTTGCTGCGCAACGGATGTAGCAACGTCAGTTTGGACCCTCAGAATGTCGGTAAGGCTTCGATCATAGGTCTGAGACCACATGTGAAAGCCACTGACAGCGTTAATGAGCTGAACGCTGATCCGCACGGTATTGCCCGCGCGCCTCACGCTGCCTTCGAGGAGCGCCCCGACATTGAGCTTATGGGCGATCGTTGAAACATCTACGTTCTGACCTTTGAACGAAAAGGAGGACGTTCGCGCCACGACTTGCAAGTCATTCAGGCGGGAGAGGGCATTAAGCAGCTCCTCGGTGATGCCGTCGGAGAAGTACTCCTGTTTAGGGTCGCCGCTCATGTTCACGAACGGTAGAACGGCGATGGAGTGAGGGGGCGGGTTGAAGGCCGTGGCTGGAGCATTCTGAGCTGCGACCGCAGGTGGCACTCCGGGTTGCACAGCATGCTTCGATTGTGCGAGTCGGTTTGTCACGAGGTAACCGAGTGCGGCGACGACCGCGGCGATCGTTAAAAGGAGAGCCGCCTTCGACCGCCAGGATGCACGAACATGCTGTTGGGTCGGCGCAGCAGACACCCGAGCGGCTTCCGATGCGCTCCTGGTCGGACCTTTGGATAGCTCCCCTGACAGTAGACGCCGTACACGCTCCGCGAAGGCCGCCGGTGTCAGCCCGCCCGGCAGGCGCGTCCATTGGACGTGCCGGAATGCGTCTGGAACATCAGCTTTGTTTTCGGGTGTCGAATCGATGACTACTGGGACAAGAAATGCGACCCGCTCGGACAAGTCGTGTGTTCGGTCTACCGCCAGCTTCCATTCACGCCTGAAGTAGCCCTCCACTCGCGCTTCCGTGTTTGCCGAGACAATCGGCACGAACAGTCGACAGTCGTGGATCTGCTGTCTGATTTGTCGATCCCAAACGTCCCCGCCGCGTAGCTCGCGCTGGTCGAACCAAACCTCAATGTCCGCTGCGCGTAACGCATCGCACATGCGCTTAGCAGCCTCCACATCCTGCGAGGCATAGCTGATGAATACGGCACCAGCGGGCTTAGGCGCAGTGAGTACCGCGCTATCTGCGTCCGGCTGCTTCTCTTCCGCCAAGCCGCTGTCTCCCTGATCGCTCGTCGGCTATGTTCCGGGAAGCTATCCGCCTTGGCAACAAAGGCCAGGCGGCCGTCCGAACGGCGGCTATGCGACAGGTATTTCGATGAGCTGAGCGTCCGGTTTTGGCCGGCTGCCGCCGGATGAGGCCGCCGTCAGAGAAGCCCGTGAAGCAGCCACTGGTTCGGACGAGCTCCACTACACCTAGGATTGTGGAATGGGCATCTGTGTTGTTGCGCTTATGCAGCTTTTCGTACCTTTATTTCGACGCGCAGGCCCGCCGCTGCTGCCATGTTGACGAGGGCATCCAGACCAAACAGGTCGATTTTCCCACGCATGAGGTCGGAGACGCGCGGCTGCGTGACACCGAACAGCTTAGCGATCTGGGCCTGGCTGAGGTCGGTGCGGGCCAGATGCGCTTTCAGAGCCATCATCAGGGTCGAGCGCAGCTTCATATTTTCAGCCTCCTCGTGCGTACCCTCGATGGCATCCCATACGCTAGCAAATCGGTTCTTGCTCATTGCTCTAGCTCCTTCGTCAAGTCGCGGTAGCGCTTCTCCGCCAGTTCCACATCCGTCTTGCTCGTCTTTTGTGTCTTCTTCTTGAAACAGTGAAGTACATAGACAGCATCGGCAAATTTAGCTACGTAGATGACGCGGAACGCCCCAGCGGCGTCCCGGATCCGGATTTCCTGAACCCCGGAGCCAATCCTTGGCATGGGCTTCCAGTCATCCGGCTCGTGGCCTCGCTGCACCCGGTCGAGCTGATAACCCGCTTCACGCCGTGCCGGTACGGGAAACGCTCTAAGGTCGTCGAGAGAGCTGCCCCGAAATTCGACAGGTTTACGATCGGCCATCAGCTTGTATTATACAAATAGTTGTATATAGGCGCAAGCCCGGCAAATTGAATTAATCGACCCCACGCAGCATTTCAGCTGCTACGCGCGGATTATTGAGAGCGATGTAGTCATAAACGCGTCAAAGTCGGCAGGCGCTGCGCGAAAGCGCTCGATCCGACGCGGCATTAGCTCCGCGCCCGGGCGCGAGCGGCCAACCGACGGCGACCTCGCCGGATAACCAGGTTGATATCAAGTTTACCGGCCGGCGCGGAGTCGAGACCCTTCTGGATCTCCGACCGCAACCTGGCAAGCTGTTCGCTGCGACGCTTCTGGTGCAGGACCGCTGCGACGATGGCGGCTTCGCGGCTGCGATACGCGCCGTTGCGCACCTGCGAGGCCACGAATTCTTCCAGAGCGGCTGGAAGTTTTAGCGGGGTGATGGGCATTGCCATTCCAGCTTAGATTACGAGCCTCAGCGATCAAACCGGAAGATCGACACCGTAGCGAAAACGTAGCGTTTGATGCCGTTTCATGCGCTACGGTGCCTAATTCGACAGAGGGCGGGCCTGCTAAGTGGTTGAAAGTAAAATATCTATAAAATCATCTTTGCGACTTCGAACCTGAGGGTCGGGAGTTCGAATCTCTCCGGGCGCGCCAATCCACAATAAGTTGCCACTGATCGGCAATGCTCAATTGACCAAACATAGCGAAAACGTAGCGTTCTCTGCTACGTTTTTGCCGCGCGGCGCGACCTTCAGATGGCCAGTCAGCGACGCTCAGCCCCGCCGATCGGTCGAAGGCCGGTTCCTGACCCACAGTCCATTTTCGCCACCGGTAACTGTCGAGCTGTCCTCATTCGACACGGTTGTGCTTCGGGTTGCAATATGTGTCGCGTGAAACTCATCGACGCACGCCGCATCGCGATGTCATTGCCCGAGGTTACGGAAGAGCCCCATTTCGAGTACACGTCGTTTCGCGTCAAGGGTAAGATTTTTGCTACCGCACCGCCGGGTGGCGAGTACTTGCACATTTTCGTCGCGGACGATGACCGTGAGCTGCCCCTCCTCATGGAACCTGGTGTTATCGAGAAGCTATGGTGGGGCGGCAAGGTGCGCGGGCTGCGTGTCACGCTGCATAGCGCCAAAATTCCCATGGTCGCCGGCCTACTGAAAAAGGCGTGGTCGCGTAGGGCACCAAAGGCGCTGGCGGCGACGGTGCGCGCCTCTGAGCGATCATGAACTTCAGTAATTGACGCCCGAGGGGGGCAGATCAAAGTGCCGCCCGGCAGATCGGCTCGGATTTACAGAAAGGAGGGCGTTTCATGGAACTGACGGGCGGATGCCTATGCAAGGCGGTTGACTACCGGATCGCTGAGGCACCGGTCACGGCGCGGGCTTGCTGGTGCCGCATGTGCCAGATGATCGGCGGCGGAAGTGGCACCGTCAATGCGCTCTTCAATTCGACGGCGCTGACTGTCAACGGTCATCTCAAAGAGTTCAGGTTCATCGCCGACAGCGGAAACGTCATGTACTGCCGGTTCTGTCCCATATGTGGGACGCACGTACTCGTCACCTCGCAAAGGAGGCCACATTTCACTGCGGTAAGGGTGGGCACTCTCGACGATCCGAATAAAGTGTCACCCGAATCCACAATCTGGACTTCGATGGCACCAACGTGGGCGGCGATCGACGCCAAGCGCCCCCGCCTGCACGGACAGCCTCCGCCAGGAAGATCAACGTGATCGTCGCATCGGGTCAATAGCGGGCAAGATCGACCAGGAAATCCCATAAAGAGCTGGGGTCGGCCCGGAACACCAAGAGGGTAATGAGCAGGAGTGCAAAACCGACACCACTTATCCAGCGAAGCAACCTCACGCGTCGCCGCCATACATTCAGTTGCCGATCCTTCAGTGCCTGGTAGTTCTCCGAGGAGAAAAACTGCTCGAATGCCGCACTCGAGTTATCCGCCTCTTCTCTCCAAAGAAACGATGGGCTGGTGATTCTCAATCGATCGAAAGCCTCGCGATGCTGCCGGCGCAAATGGAGATATATCTGATATTGGGCGATTGGCGCGAAAAGTCCGCCGGTGGCAACCGACGAGACAAATAACGACAATTGGATTACTCGCAATGCGGTCCTTGCGACCGTGTCCTGTCTCTGACAGTGAGAGCCGGAGCGCCCATTCCAACAGCCTACTGAAAGCCGTGGCTGACCGATTTTGGCCTATCAGGCAGGCGAATTCAGGGTGCCGGTGTCGCGAAAGTGCCGCTTGCCTTGCAGGGCTCGCTGATACTCGCCCTTTGACAGGATGTTCTCGCTCAGTTGCATATCCGTCTGACAGTAGTGACCAAAGAATTCGGCAGCACGTTCGGGATTCTTCAGCACTTCGTCCTGGATGTAGTTGATGTCGATGTTCATGCAAATGGCACCCACAACCCCGTACTCCTTGCGGATAATCGGAATGGTCGTGCATTTGAATCGCCGCGCCCCAAGATTGAGCTCGTAGTTCAGCTTGTCTTCGTTTAAGGCACGTCGCTTCTTGAGGTCGACGAGAAGGGTCGTCGTGCCCATCTGGAGCGACCGGCCGGTCACATCGGCACCCTCGATCCAGACGACGGATCGACTCGGATTCGCGAGGTCGTGCAACAGGATCTCGATGCCCATGTGCTGAAAAGTCTTTCCGAGCAGGCGCACGATGTTGCGGTAGTTCTCCATATATTCGGTCGCATCGCTCGTGATCTCGGCGCCACGGTATTTGGAGTAAAGCTTCTCGAAAGCCTGCTTGTCCTTGCTGTCCAGTAGCTCGCGGACGTTGTTCTGTTCGCCTATAAAGATGAGCTGGCGGGCTGCCCGTGAGTCCCGGTTTCGCAGAAGATAGTGCATGCCCAAGCGAAAATCGCGCAGACTGAACTCGGCGAAGTTGTCAGCCGTCGTCTGGTACGGGTAGAAGTCGTATTCAGTCAGATCGCGCCCACGTAGTTGGCGTCGCTCCCGGTACTTGCCGACGAGGAAGCCGAGCACGAGTAACAGTACGGATACCAGGGCTTCGGCGAGGATCGCCGTCACCATGTGGTTGCCGAACAGATTCATTGCTGCCTCCTTCGAGAGCCCCGTCGATGCCTCGCCGATATTCGCGGATGCTGTCTGCATTGGCAACAACCGTGCTCCTTGTACTTCTTAGCGGCGGACTATCATGATCGGCGGATGCGCACTCTACAGCTGGAGATGGGCAGATGAAATGTTGTCGAATCGCGATAGTCATTGTGTTGACGATTGCTGCCGTCGCTGCCCGGGCGGAGGAGCGGTTGCCGACCATCCCTCCCGCGCAGTACACGGAGGAGCAGAAGCGGGCAGCAGCCGAGTTCGAGTCGGCGCGCAAGGTTCCGGTATTCGGTCCGTTCGAGCCCTTGATGTACAGCCCCCAGCTAATGTCGACGGCGCGCACGATGGGTGACTATCTCCGGTATAAGTCGGCTGTAGGCAATACGTTAAGCGAACTCGTAATCCTGATTACCGCCCGCGAATGGGCACAGGACTATGAATGGTCCTTGCACTATCCGATCGCACTGAAGGCCGGTATTGGGAAGCAGGTCGCTGACGACATCGCCGTAGGCCGGCGCCCGACCGCGATGAGCCCTGATGAAGAGACGGTGTTCGATTTCACCAGCGAACTTCTGCGGAACAAGCAAGTCTCCGATGCGACATTCGAGCGTGCCAAGTCGCGCCTGGGAATGAAGGGAGTTGTCGACATGACGGGAATTGTTGGCTACTACACGTTTCTTGCAATGCAGCTCAACGTCGCGCAGTACCCGGCCGCCACGGACGGAAAGAAGCTTCCTCGGGTGCCTCGCTAGCTTCCGACATGGGAGAGCATTGACGAGCGCGCTCCCGGTCGCTTAGCCAACAGCCTCGATTCCAATATATTATTCGCGATAACTCGCCAGCCAGGGACAAGCGGGCAATGCGTCAGATCTGGACCTTAGCGTTTGCCGCTCTGGCGTTGCCGGCTGCGCGGTTGCAGGCGCAGGCCGCCGCACCGATCGACGGGCCGGCCGGGTACGAAGTCGCCTGCTCGCTGCATTCTGCGCCGGGGTACCGTTCCTGCAGCGAGCTTGCCTCGGCTCAATCCTGCGCTTCGGAGCCCAACTACGCATCACGGCCCTCGAAAGAGGCCACCGGCATCACCTTCGTCAACCGCAGCGACGAGCCGGTCAAAATCTATTGGCTGAGTTTTCAGGGAGAGCGAAAACTTTACCAATACCTGCCGCCCGGCGGCCGGCACACGCAAAAGACCTTCATGGGGCATTACTGGCTGGTCACGTCCCTTGCGGATCAATGCATCGGTATATTCAAAGGCGCGCCGCAGTCGATCGCATTTTTCTAGAGCGCGTCGTGTCGCGCGGCATCGCTCATGCGGCGGGTCGGATCTTGTTGCGGAGAGTACGCCATGCTTAGTTACTTCTATTAAGGCACCGATGATCTCGAGCGCGCTACTCGATTCTATGATGCGACGTTGGCGCCGCTCGGGATGCAGCGTTGCGTCACCGGCGACCCGGACTGGGATCGCATCGCGGCCGGCTGGGGAATCTACCAGGACGGCGGCGCTCACGAACTCGGGTTCTGGATCGGCAAGCCGTTCGATCAACAACCGGCTACGACCGGGAACGGCAGCATGGTCGCGTTCCGGGCTTCTATGCGGCCTATGTGCGCGATCCGGATGGCAAGAAGCTTGCCGCTGTCTGCCGCGGCTTCAGGCAGCGGCAGTGATTAATTCATGAGTGAACACCAGCGCGACGCCGGGCTGGTGCGTGCACTGGGGTCATGGGGCCTGGCGGCCAGCATCGTCAATATCATCATCGGCGCCGGCATTTTCGTGGTGCCGGCAGCTCTCGCGGCCTGCATCGGTCCCTACGCGCCCCTGGCCTTCCTAGTGTGCGCTATCGCGGTCGGATCCGTCGCCATTTGCTTTGCGGAAGGTGGCAGCCGTATTCCCACCAGCGGCGGAGCGTACGGCTACGTCGATGCCGCTTTCGGGCCGCTCGCCGGTTACGTCGCCGGTACGCTGCTGTGGTTTGGCAATGTGCTCGCCAGTGGCGGTGTCGCCACGGCGCTGGCCGACGTCGCCGTGAATGTGTTGCCGCCACGGTTCATGGCGCCGGTGCATGCCGCGGTCATCATCGGCGTCGTCGGTGCCATTGCGCTGGTCAACATCGGCGGCGTCGCGCGCGGCGCGCGCCTGATCAGCGCGGCGACGGTGCTGAAGTTGATTCCGCTGGCAATCTTCGTCATTGCCGGTGCCGGGGCAATCCATAGCGCGAATTTTGTGCGCACGACGCCGCTCAGCAGCCAGGGCCTGGGGCGCGCCCTGATCCTTGCCCTGTTCGCCCTTTCCGGCATGGAGACGCCGCTGAGCGCGAGCGGCGAGGTGGCGCAACCCGCACGTACCATTCCACGCGCGCTGGCGATGGCCATGCTGTCGATGGCGCTGCTCTACATCGCCATCCAGGTCATCGCGCAGGGCATCCTGGGTGCTGCGCTGGCACAGTCCTCCGTGCCGCTGGCTGATGCGATGGCGCGCATCAGCCCGGCGCTGCGTCTGCTGATGCTGGCCGGCGCCGCACTGTCGATGTTCGGCTGGCTTGGCAGCGACATCCTCGGTACCCCGCGCGTGCTGTTTGCCTTTGCGCGCGACGGTAAGCTGCCGCGCGCGCTTGGAGCTGTGCACGTGCGCAGCCGCGCGCCTCACGTTGCGATCCTGTGCTATGCAGCGGTCGCGATTGTGCTTGCTTTGACCGGAACCTTTGCCGAGCTCGCGGTGCTGTCAACACTGGCCGGCGCGGCGCTGTATATCGCCGGTTGCACGGCGGCGTGGTGGTTGGCGCGGCGTGGCGTGGCACTGGCGGGCGCACCGCTGAATTTTCGCTGGCTGGGAACGGCGATGGTGGTCGGCGTTACCAGCATGCTGGTCATGATTGCGCTGGCATCAGGCGTGGAAATCATCGGGCTGGTCGCGGTGATCGCTCTCAGCGCGGTGATCTACCTGTCGCTGACACGCTACCGGAGTGCGCGCAGCTGACCGCCCCGGCCGGGCACGTGCCCGCGCGCCGTCACCGCGTGGACGCTTCCAATCCGGTGCGGCGGAAAGGCCAGCCGGGCGTGCAGCCCGGCTGGCCTCGATCGCAAGTGAGCGACTGTTCCTACTTGAGCTCGAGTACCTGCATGGTCGAGGAGCCAAGCACGCGCCGGATCTTGGCGCGGTCGGCCTGCGCCTGGGAGGCCGCGGACACCGAGCCTTCGATCTGCTTGGCGATCGCATCCCCCTTGGCGGTCGCTCCATCCAGCGCGGCCCAGTTCTTGGACCTGACCACCAGCAGAATATCCGCATCGTCCGGACCACGCGGCTCGACGTACAGTACTTCGTAGCTGCTGATGTAGCCGGCCTTCTTTGCGGCTTCCTCTTCCTGCTTCCAGGTGGTATCAAGCCACTTCACGTAGTCATCGAAATGGCCGTCCACGGTTCGGATTCTGGCCACGTTGACGACCGAGCCTTCCGTATAGGCGTGATCGTCAGCATTTGCGGTAACGCTCATTCCCGCGAGACCGGCACACGCCGCAACGGCGGCGAACAGATGTTTAGTCGACATTATGAATATCCCCTTACAGATTTATGTGCTACCCGGACGTCGAACACCCGATCAGGTGCGTCATGCGCGCTCGGGCCGCGATTATGCACTGGCCGGTGATAGAGGCAAATCGCCTAAATGCCGGCGTACCACTCGTAGCCGTGGTCCTCCCAGTATCCGCCGCGGCCCTGGCCGATGGCGGCGAAGCTGTCCACCAGCTGCAGACGCATGATGTACTTGGCCATCTTGTATCCGAGCTGACGCTCGACCCGCACCCGTAGCGGCGCGCCGTTGGCGATCGGCAGCGTGGCATCGTTGAGTTCGTAGGCAAGAATGGTCTGGGGATGGTAGGCATCCTCCATATCGATACTCTCGTAGTATCTGGTGCCCAGACCGTCCATCGGATCGGCGCAATGGAACACCACGAAGCGCGCCGCTGCGGTCGGACGCACCAGTGTCAGAACCTCTGCCAGCGGCACGCCTTTCCATTTTCCAATGGCGCTCCAGCCCTCGACGCAGTCATGGCGCGTGATCTGCACTCTGCTGCGCATGGCGCGCAGTTGCTCCAGGGAAAACCCCAGCGGCTGTTCAACCAGCCCATCGACCTGCAGTTGCCAGCCGGAAAAACCGGCCTGCGCCAGCGCCTGATACGCCGCATCGTCCGGATTGCCGGTGCCGTTGCTGCGGAAGCTCGGCGACAGATCGCGTTCGGTGAACTCCTCGGCCATCGATTTGCGGGCAGTCACTGCATGCTGCACGCGGCGACTGAGGACTTCACCGGCCTGGAGCATCCTGGGGAACCATTCGGTTCGCGACAATGCGTCGCAGCCGCCCAGCAGCAGGCCGCCGATGGCGGTCAGCAGGTTTCGGCGCAGGCGGCGTGGCGACTCGTTGTCGGCGGTCACGTCGGCTCCCGTGAGCCGGGCTCGGGCGCGATCTGGTAGCGGCCGGTAATCATCGAGCGCAGATTGTTCCATACACCGCTGATCAGGACTTCGAACACATGAATCAGCACGAACAGCACCAGCGTCCATGCCACCGCGAAGTGCAGCGTGCGCGCCGATTGCCTGCCGCCGATGAAATCCACCCATCCGGGTAACGCCGAATCCAGCCGTGGCGACATCGCCCAGCCGGTTAAAATCATGACCGGCAGCAGGATGAAGATGACTGCCAGATAGGTGAGTTTCTGCAGCACGTTGTAGCGCGCCGCGGCCGCCCCGGTAGGATGGCGAAAGCGCACGTGATCGAGGATGGAGCGGCCGATCGAGCGCAAGTCGAGCCGCGTCGGCAGCAGGTCACGCGCCACGTGACGGCTCAGAAATGAAAACGCCAGGTATACGCAGCCGTTGATGACCAGCAGCCACGCGAAGAAGAAGTGCCAGTGGCGCGCCATCGCCAGCCACGGGAAGCTCGGAATCGTAATCCATGACGGAAAGCCCTTCGCCACCTGCCTGCCGCGATCGGTCGACAAGCCGAGCACGCCGCTGGTGTCGAAAGTGTGATCAAAAATGCGCGTGGTCCCGATCGTCCTGCCATCGGCCGTGATGGCCGCTCCGGTCTCGAATATCGGCGCACGATTGGTGTACGACGACCTGCCCCACGACAGGCTCGGGTGGGCATTGAAGATCTGCAGTCCGCTCATCAGCAGAATTACCAGCGCGATGACGTTGATCCAGTGGGTGACACGCACCACCAGCGCATGGCGGTGATATAGATAGCCGCGCGCAGCGGGCTCAGGTGTCGGGGTTGCCTCAGGTTCGGGATCGAGCATGGCGCCTCCAGCTGCGCGATCATATCGCGGCGGCTTTCGGGCTGCGTCCGCTTTTGCCGGGTCGTCATTATTCCCCGCAGGTCGGGCAGCGCTCGAAGGTCGACGGCCCATACAGGTCCGTGACCGCCGGATCGGTGGGCCGCACATGCACAAAGCGGCGCACGCCGTCGCGGTGGCAGAAGAACGATCCGTAGCGTCCGTCGTCCTCGATGCTCCAGCCTTCGGCCGCCAGCCGATCCATCGTGCGCGCCAGCGCTGCGTACAGATCGGTTCCGGGTTCGAGCGGGCTCGAGTCGAGGACGCGGCCCTGCATGTCGCTGACGGTGAGCCAGTGGGGGTCGCGGCGGTTGGATAACGGTTTGCGATCGTCGCGGCGGCGTATCATGCCGACAACGTATGGGCGCGACCCGACCGGCGTCCATTCAGTACTCCGCGGTGCAGCAAGCTGTATAGACTTCGAGCCACTTGTCATGTGCGGCCGCTACATCACCAAAGATCAAAGGGCGCTCGAGCGCGAGCTGCCGTTTCTCGACGTCAAGGACTGGCCGAAGTTCGAGGCCAGTTACAACGTCGCGCCCACGCAGCCGGCGCCGGTGGTCATCACTAGCTCCGGTGGCAACGTCTGCCAGCTGATGCGCTTCGGGCTGATACCGTTTTTCGCCAAAGGCGTGCCTGGCAAGTACAGCACCATCAACGCGCGCGCGGAGACGGTCGAGACCTCGGCGGCGTATCGCGGGCCCTGGAAACGCCAGCAGCGCTGCCTGGTGCTGGCCGGCGGCTTTTACGAATGGCATCTGCTGCCGGACGGCAAAAGCAAGCAGCCGTATTTCATCAAGCCGGCGGATCAGGACAGCTTTGCGTTCGCCGGTCTGTGGGATGCATCGAAGTCCAACGACGGCACCGTCACCTATAGTTTCACCATCATCACGCTGCCGGCGTCGCCGCTGATGGCCGAGATTCACAACACCAGGAAGCGTGAGCCGGCGCTGCTGACTGCGGCCGGCTGTCGCATCTGGCTCGGCGGCACGGTCGAGCAGGGGCGCGAGCTGCTGCAGCCCTATCCCGACAACCTCCTGGTCGCATGGCCGGTCAGCAGGCGCGTGAACTCGCCCAGCAGCAATGACGAAAAATTGATACAGCCGGTAGTAATTGCATGACCGCATGGTGTGTCTGCACACCATGACCCGCGTCGGGCAGGCCGCTGAAGGTATATCATTGACGCAGATTCCTGCCCGCTGCCTGCGCCAACCCTACCCATCGTGCCGTTGACGATCATCACCACCACCTGGCCGCTGCTGCTCGGCATGGGCGTGCTGATGCTGGGTGCCGGCCTGCAGAGCACGGTGCTCGGCCTGCGCGCGACGCTGGAAGGATTTCCCACGCCGGTGACCGGGGCGGTCATGTCCTGCTACTACCTGGGATACCTGGCGGGCACCGTCGCCGCGCCGCGCATGCTGCGCCAGATCGGGCACATCCGCGTATTCGCCGCACTAGCGGCCGTGGCCTCGGCCGCGGCCCTGGTCCAGGCGCTGTTCGTCAACCCGTTTGCCTGGGGCGCGATGCGCGCGACTTCCGGTTTGTGTTTCGCCGGCATCTACGTGGTGGCCGAGAGCTGGCTCAACGATCGCGCCAGCCGCGCCAATCGCGGCCGCCTGCTGGCGGTCTACATGCTGGTGCTGTACATCGGACTAGGTTCGGCCCAGTTCCTGCTGATCCCGTCGAACCCGAGCACGCCGGCACCGTTCATGCTGGTCTCGGCCCTGATCTGCCTGGCGATGGTGCCCATCGTGGTGTCCGCGCGCCAGGCACCGGAACCCGCGTTGCCGAGTAAAGTGCGCTACCGCGACCTGTATCGCAATTCGCCGCTGGGCGTGGTGGCGGTCGCGGCCTCAGGCCTGATTTCCGCCATTATCTTCTCGATGGGCCCGGTGTATGGGCGCCTGAGCGGCATGGGGACGGCGGATGTCGCCACCTTCATGGCGCTGAGCATTTTTGCCGCGGTGCTGACGCAGTACCCCGTCGGCAGGCTGTCGGATCGTATCGATCGACGCACCGTGATCGCCGCCATCTGTACCGTTGCCACGCTGCTGGCGGCCAGCATTGCGCTATTCGGTGCCATGCCTCGGGTGTTATTTCTAGCGCTCTCGGCCCTGTTCAGCGGCCTGGTTCTGACGCTGTATTCGCTGGCGATATCGCACGTCAACGACAAGCTGGAACCGGCGCAGACGGTGGCGGCCAGCAGTGCGCTGCTGCGCCTGAACGGCACCGCTGCGGCCACCGGGCCGCTGCTCGCCGGCAGCCTGATGGCCGTTTTTGGTCCGTCGGCGTATTTCGCCACGCTCGGGTCGCTGACCGGGGGGCTGACGATCTACGATCTGTGGCGCAAGAGCCGACGCCGGCCAGTGCCCAGCGCGCAGAAGGGGCCGTTCATCAACGTGCAGCCGCAGGGCATGACCGGTCAGATCGCAGTGGGCCTCGACCAGCGACCGGACCGGCCGCCAGGGGCAGTGAGCGAACAGCGCGCCCGGGTGCGCGACGTGCGCTGAATGCGGCTGCAGCCATCAGGCGCGCATGCGTTTGCCGTCCGGATCGAAAGCCGGGGCCGCGAGCCGCACGGCCCCACAGCGCTCGCCTATCAGCTCCACCTCGAAGCCGGCCGAGTGGTCCGCGACCTCAGCGATCACATAGCCCAGCGCCAGTGATTTGCCCACGCTGTGCCCGTAGCCGCCTGACGTGACCCAGCCGACGACGCGGCCATCGTGCCAGATCGGCTCATCGCCGATGGCATCGGCATCGCGCGCCGCCACGTCGAGTGCGATCAGGCGCCGCTCGCCGCCGCTGGCCTGTTGCGCGATGGCCGCATCGCGGCCGATGAACGCGCCCTTCTTCAGATCGATGAAGCGGCCGAGACCGGCTTCGTACGGACCGTAGATGGGCCGGTATTCGCGCGCCCAGGTGCCAAAGCTTTTCTCGAGGCGCATGGCATGCAGCGCGCGGCCGCCAAACTGCCGCAGGCCGAGCGCCCGGCCCGCCTGTGTCAGCAGATCGAACAGCGTGCGCTGATAATCGGTGGTCACCCAGATCTCATAGCCCAGGTCGCCGGTGAACGAAATGCGCCCGACCAGAGCCGGAACCATGCCGACATCGAGCTGGCGAAAACTCAGGAAGGGAAACGCGGCCGTCGACAGGTCCGTGTCGACCAGCGACTGCAGCAGCGCTCGCGAGCGCGGACCGGCCACCGACAGGCCGACGTACTCCAGCGCGCACGGGCGCACGGTAACGCCGGACGTGGGCATGTGGCGCTCGAACCAGCGCAGGTAGTAGCGCTCGGCGGCGTAGGTGCCGACCAGGAAAAACCGCTGTTCTGCCACACGGCACAGCGTGAAGTCGCCGATCAGGCGGCCGCGCTCATTGAGCATCGGGGTCAGCGTGATGCGTCCGATGGCCGGAACGCGATTGGCCATGATGGACGACAGCCATGCGGCCGCGCCCGGCCCGGTGACTTCAAATTTGCCGTAATTGGAAATCTCGAGCAGCCCGACCGCTGCGCGCACCGCGCGGCATTCCTCGCCGACTACCGGGTGCGCATTGGAGCGGCGAAAGCTCACGATCTCACGCGGCGCCGTGCCTTTGGGCGCGAACCAGAGCGGGTGCTCGAGCCCGCAGTATTCGCCGAACACGGCATTTTCCGACTGCAGCCGCTCATAGATGGGCGTGGTGCGCAGCGGGCGCGCCGCGTCGAGCTCCTCGTTCGGAAACCGGATGCGAAAGCGCCTGGAATAATTCTCACGTACCTTGGCATTGGTGTAGGCCGGCGTGGCCCAGTCGCCGTAGCGCGCCACGTCCATGCCCCAGATATCGGCGCCCGGATCGCCCTCGACCATCCAATGCGAGAGCGCCAGCCCGACACCGCCGCCCTGGCTGAAGCCGGCCATGACGCCGCAGGCCACCCAGTAGTTAGCCAGGCCGCGCACCGGGCCGACCAGTGGATTGCCATCCGGCGCGAAGGTGAACGGACCATTGACCACCTTGCGGATGCCGGCACTGGCCAGGCGCGGAAAGTGCTGGAAGGCCACTTCCAGGCTCGGTGCAATGCGCTCCAGGTCATTGGGCAGCAGGTCCTGGCCGAAATCCCACGGCGTGGTGCGCGGCGACCACGGCACGCAGGCGCGCTCGTAGGTGCCCAGCAGCATGCCGCCGCGCTCCTGGCGCATGTAGATCTCGCCCTCGAAATCGATGCAATGCAGCTGATCCTTCTGGCCCGCCAATTCCGGCAGATCCTCGGTAATCAGGTACTGGTGCTCCATCGCCAGCACCGGCAGTTCCAGGCCCACCATGCGCCCGACCTCGCGCGCCCACAGCCCGCCGGCGTTCACCACATGCTCGGCGTGTACGTTGCCGCGCTCGGTGATGACGTCCCAGCTGCCATCGGGCCGCGGCTTCATATCCACCACCCGCGTCTGGCGGTTGATCTCGGCGCCGGCGAGCTGCGCCGAGTGCGCGTAGGCATGGGTCACACCGTAGGGGTCGACGTGGCCTTCGATCGGGTCATAGATCGCGCCGACGAAATGCGCGCTGTCGAGCAGCGGGTAGATCTTCTTGGCTTGTGCGACCGACAGCAGCTCCAGCTCCATGCCGAGGTAGCGCCCGCGCGCCTGCGCCATCTTCAGCCAGTCGAGCCGCTCGGGCGTGCCGGCCAGCAGAATGCCGCCGTTGACGTGCACGCCGCAGGAGACACCCGAGATGCGCTCGATTTCCTCGTACAGCTTGATCGTGTACTGCTGCAGCTTGGCCACATTCGGATCGCCGTTGACGGTGTGCATGCCGCCCGCGGCGTGCCAGGTCGATCCCGAAGTCAGCTCCGCCCGCTCGATCAGCATGACGTCATGCCAGCCGGCTTTGGTCAGGTGATACAGCACGCTGGCGCCGACCACGCCACCGCCGATCACCGCTACCCTGGTGTGAGTCCGCATGAGCGCATCATGGTTTCGCGCACCGTCAACTGACCGGAGGGGCGCCGCCGGCGGCGATGCGGCGCGCAACATAGTCGTCCACCGCCTCCACGATGGCGGGATCGCGCACCGGCGGCACGAAATTTCTGAGTGTGTCGCGCCACAGCGTGCTGGCACGCTCGGTCGCGGTGTGCGAGCCGGCCTCGGTCCACTGCCCGAAGTTGCGCCAGTCGGAGACCAGCGGGGTATAAAACGCCGTGCGATAGCGCGCCATGGTGTGGGCACAGCCGAAGAAATGTCCGCCCGGGCCGACTTCCGCAATGGCGTCGACGCCGAAGTCATCGCTCGTGGCCCCGAGCGGCTGAAAGATCTCGGCAATCATCTGCAGCATCTCGATATCGAGCATGAACTTCTCGTACGAGGTCGTCAGCCCGCTCTCGAGCCAGCCTGCGGCATGCAGCAGGAAATTGCAGCCGCCCATCAGCGCGCCCCACAGGCTCATCTGTGATTCATAGGCCGCCTGTGCATCGGGCGTGTTGGAGGCGGTGGCGTTGGAGGAGCGCCACGGCAGGCCGATGTGGCGCGCCAGCTGGCCGGCGCCGATGGAGGACTTGACATACTCCGGCGTGCCGAAAGCCGGCGAGCCGGATTTCATATCGACATTGGAAGTGAAGCTGCCGTACACCACCGGTGCGCCGGGACGCACGATCTGCGACAGCACGGTGCCTGCCAGCGCCTCGGCGTGCGCCAGCGTCAGGGCCCCGGCAACGGTTACCGGCGCCATTGCACCCGCGAGGGTAAAGGGCGTGATGATGAACACCTGTCCGGCGGCGGCGAACTCGAGAATGCCGTTGCCCATCGGGATGTCGAGCTGCAGCGGCGAGTTGGTGTTGATGATGGTCGATACATAGGGCCGGGAGCGGAATTCCTCCGCCGTCAGCCCGTAGGCGATCCTGATCAGCTCGAAGTTATCGGCAATCTGCGGCGAGCCGCGCGAATACACCTTGGGAATCTTGTCGGTCAGCATCAGCATCGCGCGCGCGGTCTCCAGATGCCGGAACTGCATCGGCACGTCCTGCGGCTCGACGCCACCGCCAAGAACGTGGATGACTTCGAAGCTCTGGCACAGCTTCATCAGATTGCAGAAATCCTCCATCGTGCCGGCGCGCTTGCCGCGCTCGGTGTCCATGATGTTTGGCGGTCCGGAGGTCGGCGCGAATACCACGTGGCGCCCGGAAATCGGCATGCTGTGCTGTGGATCCCTGGCGTGCAGCGTGACCTCGTGCGGTGCCGTGGCGAGCGCGGCTGCGACCAGGCCGCGGTCGATGCGCACCATCATCGATGATTCATCGACGCTGGCGCCGCCCCGGGCATAAGTCTGGCGGGCCTCGGGCAACAGCACCCGCATGCCCTGGTTCTCCAGCACGCTCAGCGCCGCCTCATGGATGGCTGCGACCTGGTCGTCCGAGAACACTTTGAGCGGCTCGAACGGATTGACCAGGTGACGGTAGCTGCGGGTTCGATCCACGACCGGCGCGCTCGCCGCCGCTCCGGCCGGCCGCCGGCGCGGGCGCCGCTCGACGCGCTCGCCGGATTCGTTGCTGACGTTGAGCGCTTCGGCGGGGTCTTTAGTCATTCGATACTGCGAGCCGCAGCGGCGTATCGCCGCTGGGCCGGCGCGGGCCAAAGTGTTCAATCAGCCACGAGCGGAACAGCGCGATGGCGGTATCGCTCAGCGCCTCGGGTTGCGTGATCAGGTAATAGCCGTAGCCATCATCGAGCGAGACCTCGAACGGCCGCACCAGCCGGCCGGATCGCAGTTCCTCGGCAAACAGATTCACGTCCACCAGCGCCAGGCCTTCGCCGCTGAGCGCGTATTCCACTGCCAGCAACGCGGTGTCGAAAATCAGGCCGCGCTCGAAATTGATCTGACCGAGACCCGCCTGGCGTGCGAGCTGGGTCCAGACATGGTGCCGCGGCGCATCTGCGATGCGCACGTGGATCAGCTCGTTGTCGCGGATGAAAGTCGACAGCTCCTTACCGGCATGGCGCGCGGCCAGGTCCGGGTGGCACAGAATGGAGAGCTTCACCGGCCACAACAGGTCGCTGACGTACTCGGTGACCGCGGGCCTGGAGTAGACCACGGCCACGTCCACGTCACTGGGCGGGGGACCGACGCCATACGGACTGACCAGATCGAGCTCGATGTCCGGGTTGGCACGACGAAAATCGCGCAGCACCGGCACCGCCAGCCGCACCGCAAAGCTCGGCGGCATCTGCACGTGCAGGGTGCGCAAGGTGGGCGCCCCGGCATTGCGGATTTCATCCAGCGAGTACTCGAGGCGGTCGAATGACTTGATGACGGTCGGCAGCAGATGCTGCCCGGCGCTGGTCAGCACCAGGGAGTGCGGCCGGCGATCGAACAGCTGCACGCCGATCAGTTTCTCGATCGAGATGACGTGGCGCGACAGCGCGCTCTGCGAGATGCGCAGTGCATTCGCGGCCGCGGTAAAGCTGGCGTGCCTGGCAACCGCTTCAAAGGCGCGCAGCGCGTTGAGCGGCAGCCAGCGCCGGTCGATGCGTCCTCTGGTGGTCATTGGCTTTGCTGAAAAATCCCATGTGCCGGCAGCGCTGCGCTGCCTGGTGGCGGCCGCACACATTCTAGCGCCGCGCCAGCGGGCCGCGCTTGAGAGTGGGGCAATGAGGCGCCGCAGGCCAATGCCTTTTATTGATGATGGCCATGCAATTTCTCGGTCTGGAGTCCGTGGGCGAAGAAGCGGGATGGATGTCGCGACCCAGCAGTGAATTGCGCAACGAACTGGGCGGGAACACACGCGCATGAACGCCCGTGAAGAGGGATAATACTCTCATGCCGCTCTCGTTCACGCGCACTCTTCGGTTGAAGGTTCGTGCGGAAGCCTATGCGTGGCTCAATGCCGCAGCAGTGGAAGTGAACGAGGTCTTCAACTACTGCAATGACACGAGCATCAGGGCTGCGACCCGGACGGATACCAGGCGCAAGTGGATGACTGGCTTTGACCTGTGCAGCCTGACGGCCGGCGCATCCCAGTATTTTGGCAAGATCGGC
>DATAJH010000039.1:0-26637 GCA_036262215.1 Steroidobacteraceae bacterium | reverse complement strand
GCAGCAGGATAAGTGCCGAGGGCGGGCCTGGAAGGAGACTCTATGGCCCGTGAACGTGGACTCTACCGCCGCAAGGATTCGCGGTTCTGGTGGATCAACCTCGTTCTCCCGGATGGACGCCGCGTATGCCAAAGCACTGGGCGTGTCGAACGCACCGAGGCTGAAGCCTACGTAGTCCGCCTGAAGAACGAGGCGATTGAAGCTCGGCAGCAGGGGCTTCTCGGGGTTTTCGTATGGCAGCAAGCGGTCATACGCTATCTCGAGGAGTTTTCGGATAAGAGGAGCCTCTTCAATGACAAGGATCATCTGAAGAAGCTCGACCCCTATCTGCGCTCCCTGCGGTTGGATGCGATCGACATGACGGCACTGCAGCCGTACATCCGCGATCGCAAGTCGAAGGATGGTGTCTCGAACGCGACCGTCAATCGCGCTCTCGAGGTGGTTCGGCGCATATTGAACGTCGCGCATCAGGATTGGCGGTGGCTACGTGGGGTTCCGAAGATTCGGATGCTGAAGGAACCCCGGCGGCGCGTGCGCTTCCTGAGACGCGAGGAGGCTGACCGATTGATCGAGGCTTTGCCTGCGCACATGAAGCCGATCGTGCAGTTCGCGCTGGCGACTGGCTGTCGTGCAGGCGAGATTCACGGGCTCGAGTGGAGCCGGGTGGATCTCGCTCGGAAGGTGGCATGGCTCGATCATGGCACCACGAAGTCGGGCGAGGGCCGCGGTATTCCGCTCAATGCGGACGCCGTGGCGGCGCTCGAGGCGACGCGGGGTCAGCACCGGCGCTGGTGTTTCACCTTCGCCGGTCAGCGCATCCACCAGAGCTCGACAGCCTGGGATAAGGCGAAGCAGCGTGCCGGCATCGAGGACTTCCGTTTCCACGACCTGAGGCACACCTGGGCCTCCTGGCACGTGCAGAGCGGCACCTCACTGCAGGAGCTGATGGAGCTGGGAGGTTGGAGGTCGTACGAGATGGTGCTGCGCTATGCGCACCTGGCCCCGGAGAAACTGAGTTCCGTGGCCAGTCGCATCGAGCGGCAACCGGAAGGTGCAACTCTGAAGGTCACGCCGCGCGGCAAAAACGTAGCAGACAACGCTACGTTTTCGCTACGTTTGGTCAATTGAGCAATGCCGATCAGCGGCAAGTAATTGATCGGTTGGCGCGCCCGGAGAGATTCGAACTCCCGACCCTCAGGTTCGAAGCCTGATGCTCTATCCAACTGAGCTACGGGCGCGGCGAACGCTCATCGTGTCATGAACCTCGCCGACGCACCACAGGCCCGCCGGCACCGGCGTAACATACGGCCATGTTGGAACCACAGGCCGCAGAGACACTGATCAGCGAGCACCTGGCCTGCCTGCCGATCGAATCGCTGCCGGTAGGCCAGTGCGCCGGCGCCGTGCTGCGAGAAAACATCTATGCCGAACGCGATCAGCCGCCGTTCGACCGGGTGGCGATGGACGGCATCGCTCTGGCCTCGGGCGCGGCCGCGAACGGCCGCCGGCGCTTCAGGCTGCAGGCGACGCAGGCTGCCGGTGACCCGGCCGGCACGCTCAGTTCGGATGAGAACTGCATTGAGGTCATGACCGGCGCGGTACTGCCCGCGGGCTGCGACACCGTAGTGCCGGTCGAGCGGCTGCAAAGCGCCAACGGCTACGTCGAGATCGAACGCGGCGTGCAAATCGCGCCGTGGAAGAACGTGCACCGCCGGGCCAGCGACCGTACCCAGGGCGCGCTGCTGCTGGTTACCGGCAGCGTGCTGAATGCGCCGGAAATCGCGGTAGCAGCCTCGGCCGGCATGGCGCGCGTGCGCGTCAGCAGCCAGCCGGCGATCGTCGTGATATCCACCGGCAATGAACTGGTAGAGCCGGGCGACCCGATTGCGCCGCATCAGATCCGCCGATCAAATTCCTACGCCGTAGTGGCCGCCTTGCGCCAGCGCGGCTTTCAGCGCGTCGCCGATGATCACCTGCCGGACGATGCGGCGCTGCTGCGCGAGCGCCTGCGGCTGCACCTGCACACACACGAGGTGCTGATCCTGTCGGGCGGCGTCTCGATGGGGCGCTTCGACCTGGTGCCCAAGGCGCTGGAGGACATCGGCGTGCGCTGTGTACTGCACGGGGTTGCGCAGCGTCCGGGCAGACCGATGTGGTTCGGCACTTCGCACGAGGGCCGGTCGGTGTTTGCGCTGCCCGGTAATCCGGTGTCGACGCTGGTGTGCCTGGTGCGCTACGTGATACCGGCGCTGTATGCCGCGATGGGTATGCCGGCGGCCACACGCGAGCGGGTAGCGCTGTCGGCACCGATTCACTGGGAAACGCAGCTGACCGGATTCGTGCCGGTGCGGGTATCGAACGACGACTGGGCGCGACCCTGGGCCACGCCCTGCCCGACCAACGGCTCCGGGGATTTCGCCTCGCTGGCGATGACCGACGGTTTCGTCGAGCTGCCGCCCGGTCCCGCGGAATTCGCCAAAGGCTATGTAACACGCCTCTTTCGCTGGTAAAAACCCGTCCCTGTGACCTTGCCGTGATGGGGCCAAGGGCTCGATCTGGTAGCCTTGGCATATGGTCAGTGCCAAGGTTCAACCGCTGCTGCCGCGCCAGCGCCTGCTCCAGGACAGCCTGGGCCGCCCGCTGCGCGATTTGCGGCTCTCGGTCATCGATCGCTGCAACTTTCGTTGCCCTTACTGCATGCCGCGCGAGCATTTCCACGATCAGTACCGGTTTCTGAAATCCAGCGAGCGCCTCGATTTCCATGAAGTGTTGCGGCTGACGCGACTGTTCGTGCAGCTGGGTGTGGTGAAGCTGCGCGTCACGGGCGGCGAGCCGCTGCTGCGCGCAGGACTGGCCGATCTGGTCGGCGATCTGACCAGCCTGCCCGGAATCGAGGACGTTGCCCTGACCACCAACGGGGTACTGCTGGCGCAGCATGCGGCTGAGCTGCGCGCTGCCGGCCTGCAGCGCGTCACCGTGAGCCTCGACAGTCTGGATCCGGCGGTGTTCACGCAAATGGCCGGCGGCTACGGCAGCGTGAAGGACGTACTCGAGGGCATCGCCGCTGCCGAGCGTGCCGGGTTGTCACCCATCAAGGTCAATGCGGTGGTCGAACGCGGCGTCAACGACCACACGGTGCTCGATCTGGTCGAGCACTTCCGCGGCGCCGGCGTCATCGTGCGCTTCATTGAATACATGGACGTCGGCAATCGCAACGACTGGAATCGCGAACGTGTCGTGCCCTCGCAGCAGCTGCTCGCGCTCATCCACGCGCGCTGGCCGCTGACCGCGCTCGATCCGGCCTATTCCGGCGAGGTCGCCCGCCGCTACGCGTTCGACGATGGCGGCGGTGAGCTTGGCTTCATCTCCTCGGTCACGCAGCCGTTCTGCCGCGACTGCTCGCGCGCGCGCCTGTCCTCGGACGGCAAGTTCTACACCTGCCTGTTCGCGTCCGAAGGCACCGATCTGCGCGCGCCGCTGCGCGGCGGTGCCAGCGACGAGGAGCTGCTGCAACTGATCCGCGCGGTGTGGGAGCGGCGTGCCGACCGCTACAGCGAACTGCGCGACAAGCTGCGTGCCCGGGGCGTGCAGCACGTCGAGATGAATTACGTCGGGGGCTAGCCGTCGCATGCCACGCCGCACCCGCAACAGCGGACTCACGCATCTGGATGCGCGCTCCCGACCCACGATGGTTGACGTCGGCGCCAAGGCCATTACCCACCGGATCGCCGAGGCGGAAGCACGCATACGTTTGCCGGCGGCGGTGGCCCGCGCGCTCAAGCGTAGCGGTCATCGCACCAAGAAAGGCCCGGTGTTCGACACCGCGATCGTGGCCGGGGTCATGGCAGCCAAGCGCACCTCGGAGCTGATCCCGTTCTGCCATCCGCTGGCGCTCGAGCAATGCCGGATCGACATCGGCTTCGTGCGCGGCACTGCCGTCATAGTGGTGCACTGCCGCGTGGAGGTACGGCACAAGACCGGGGTGGAGATGGAAGCCCTGACCGGCGCAAGCATCGCGGCCTTGACCATCTATGACATGTGCAAGGCCTTGTCGCACGATATCCGCATTTCGAGCGTGCGGCTGTTGTCCAAAAGCGGCGGCAAACGCGTGCTGCGCGAACGCGCCGGGGCAGCCGCGCGCATGAGGGCGGCTGCATGAGCGCGCCGCAGCTCTACGGACTGGTACTCACCGGAGGACGCAGCCGTCGCATGCAGCGCGACAAAGCCGGCCTGGAATATGGCGGCAGGTCGCAGCTGGCACGCGCAATGGAATTGCTCACGCCGCTGGTGACGCGCTGTTTCGTGTCGGTCCGGGCTGACCAGCTTCACGATCCGCAGCGCGCCGCGTACGACACCATCGCCGACGTCAAGCCGAATCTCGGTCCGATAAGCGGCATTCATGCCGCGCTGCACGCCTACCCCGATCATGCGTGGCTGATCCTCGCATGCGACCTGCCGTTCCTCGACCGCGCGACACTGCAGTACCTGATCGCGCACCGCGCGAGCACGCGCATAGCCACCGCGTATCGCAGCAGTTTCGATGCGCAGCCCGAGCCGCTGTGTGCGATCTTCGAACCGCGCAGCCTTCAGGTCATCGAGCAGTCACTCGCCCAGGGTCAGCAATGCCCGCGTGCTCTGCTGTCGCGCACCGAGGTGGAGTTGCTGGATCTGCCAAACCCGCGGGCACTGGATAACATCAATACCGGCGAGGAGTACGCCGCCGCGCTAGCGACGCTCGGCGCCGCCAGCACGGCCAGCGCCGGAGCGCTGCGGCGCCTGCGCGTGCGGTATTTTGCGGTGCTGCGCGAGCAGGCCGGCCGCAGTACCGAGGAGCTCGAGACCCAGGCGACCACGCCGCGCGAGCTGTACGAGGAACTGCGCCGCCGGCGCGGACTGACTTTGGCGCCGGAATTCCTGCGGGTAGCCGTAAATGACGAGTTCGGCGACTGGCGCTCACCGCTGGCCGACGGCGACACCGTGGTTTTCCTTCCGCCGGTGGCCGGCGGCTGATGCGCCGCGCGCTCGCCGCACCGACAGCCGCACAGCCGCACAACCGCACAACCGCATTCTCCAAGCACCCATGAACCGCTTCAGCCTGCACGAGACGCCATTGCAACCGGAGCTGCTGCGCAAGGAGCTGCAGAATCCGGCCTGTGGCGGCTACGCCGCGTTCGAGGGTTGGGTGCGCGACTACAACGACGGCCGCACGGTGCTCAGGCTGGAGTACGAAGGCTTCGCACCGCTCGCGGTGCGCGAGGGCGAGCGCATACTCGTCGAAGCGCGTCAGCGATTCGGTGTCGAGCGCGCCCGTTGCGCGCATCGCGTCGGGCCGCTGGCGGTCGGCGAGTTGGCGGTGTGGGTCGGCGTCAGCGCCGCGCATCGCGGCGAGGCCTTCGATGCCTGCCGCTACATCATCGACGAGGTCAAGCACCGCGTGCCGATCTGGAAGAAGGAGTACTACCAGGACGGCGACTCGGGCTGGGTGAATTGCGAACGCTGTGCCGGCGCGGCTGCGCAGGCGCACGAGTCCGACCCGCACCACGACCACGTGCACGGCGCCGGCTAGTGCGGCCCGGAACCTCGCCGCGTTCTGGGATCACACCCATGGAGGTATCGCACCATGAGTTCGTTTTTCATTACGAAAAACGAACTCATGGTGCGATACCTCATTGAGTCAGACCCAATAGCACGCGCGTTCAGGGCCGTATCTGGCCGGCGCCGTGGACGACGTACTTGTAGCTGGTGAGCTGCTCCACCCCGACCGGCCCGCGGGCATGGAAGCGATCGGTCGAAATCCCGATCTCCGCTCCCATGCCGAATTCAGCGCCATCGGCAAACTGGGTGGACGCATTGTGCAATACGATCGCGCTGTCCACGCGCTCCAGAAAGCGCTGCGCGGTGGCCGCATTGGAGGTCACGATCGCATCGGTGTGCGACGAGCCGTAGCGGGCGATGTGTGCGATGGCCTCGTCGACGCCGTCGACGACGCGCACCGCGATGATCGCGTCCAGGTATTCGGTGGACCAGTCGGCTTCGGTCGCGGGCTTGACGCGATCATCGACCTCACGCGCATTCTCGTCGCCACGCACTTCGCAGCCGGCGCCGATCAGTTCGCTGATCAGCGACGCCAGATGCCACGGCGGGCAGGCGCGGTCGACCAGGAGCGTCTCGGCCGCGCCGCACACGCCGGTGCGGCGCATCTTGGCGTTGGTCACGATCCTGCACGCCATATCGAGTTCCGCGTCGCGATCGACATAGACGTGACAGTTGCCTTCCAGATGGCCGATGACCGGCACCCGGGCCTCGGCCTGCACGCGTGCCACCAGGCTCTTGCCGCCGCGCGGTACCAGTACGTCGATGAATTGCTGCATGCCCGAGAGCATCTCGCCCACCGCGGCCCGATCGGCCGTGGGCACCAGCTGGATGGCGCCGGGCGGCAGCGCCGCGGCCGTAAGTCCCCCGACCAGGCAGGCGTGAATGGCGGCACTCGAGCGGCGGCTGTCCGAGCCACCGCGCAGAATCGCGGCGTTGCCGGATTTCAGGCACAGCGCACCCGCATCGGCCGTCACATTGGGCCGGCTCTCATAGATGACGCCGATCACTCCCAGCGGAACGCGCACCCGGCTGATGCGCAGGCCGTTCGGCCGCGTCCACTCGGCGATGGTCACGCCGATCGGGTCGGGGAGTGCCGCGATGTCCTCCAGCCCGCGCGCCATCGCCTCCACCCGCCCGGCGTCGAGTTGCAGCCGATCGAGCAGCGCGGCGCTCATGCCGGCGTCCTGGGCCTCGCGCATGTCTTCGGCGTTGGCCGCGAGGATCGCGGCCGCCTGGACCCGTATCGCGGCGGCAGCCGCGAGCAGCGCCTGGTTCTTGGCGCCGCTGTCGGCCAGTGCGAGCCGTTCCGCAGCCACGACCGCGGCGCGTCCGATATTCTGCATCAGGGTGTGCAGGTCCGACGAGTCGGCGCGCTCGGCGATCGATGTGACGACACCGGTCATGGTTTCATCTCGGTCAGGCTCCCGGGCGCGACAGGCGCCGCGGACTTGTGTTCCTGGGGCCGATAATCATGCTGCAGAATGACCAGATCGTCACGATGTATCAGTTCCTCACGCCCGCGAAAGCCCAGAATGGCCTCAATCTCGCTGCTCCTGCGGCCCATGATGCGGGTGGCATCGCTGTCGGAATAGGCGGCAATGCCGCGCGCGACTTCCACGCCGTCGGGCGCCAGTACGCTGACCGTGTCGCCACTTTCGAAGCGCCCCAGGGTGCCGGTAACGCCGGCCGCCAGCAGGCTTTTGCCGCCCTGCAGCGCACGCAGCGCGCCGGCGTCGATGTGGATCGCACCCGCCGGCCTGAGCGTGCCGGCTATCCATTGTTTGCGCGCCGCTAGCGGTGTCGAGGCCGGCAAGAACCAGGTACAACGTGCTCCGGACTCCAGGCGCCGCAGCGGATGACGCTGATGTCCGGAAGCAATGCACATGTGGCAGCCGGCATTCACGGCAATGCGCGCCGCGGCGATCTTGGTCGCCATGCCGCCCGAGCCGACCTCGGAATTGGAGCGCCCGGCCATGGCCTCGATTTCGGGCGTGACGCGCATGACGCGCTCGATGAACTGTGCGCGCGGGTCACGATGCGGATCGGCGGTATACAGGCCGTCGATATCCGATAGCAGCACCAGGCAGTCGGCGCTGGCCATCTGCGCCACGCGGGCGGCCAGCCGGTCGTTGTCGCCGTAGCGGATCTCGGCGGTCGCCACGGTGTCGTTTTCGTTGATGACCGGGATGGCACGCAGCGCCAGCAGCGCTTCCAGCGTGGCGCGCGCATTCAGGTAGCGCGTACGCTGCTCGCTGTCCTCCAGCGTCAGCAGCACCTGCGCCACGGTCACATCGCCGGCTTCGAGCAGCTCCTTGTAGGCGTGCGCCAGCCGGATCTGGCCGACCGCGGCGGCGGCCTGGCTCTCTTCCAGTCGCAGCGCCCCCTGGGCCAGTCCCAGCTGCCGCCTACCTAAGGCGATGGCGCCCGACGACACCAGAATGACCTGCTGGCCGCGGCGGTGCAGGCGCAGCAGGTCGTCGATCAGCGTTTCCAGCCAGGAGCGGTTGAGACGCCCGGTCCTGGCGTCGACCAGCAGCGCCGAACCGACCTTGACGACAATGCGCCGTGCGGCCGTCAGTGGCGTGGGTGATCGGTTTGTTCTGCGATCGATCATGAGCGGCCGCGCCATTGTAGAGCAACTGGCAGCGCGATCGCCGGATTGCCTGACTGCGGCGGGCGCCCTAATATCCTTGCGCGACGCACGGTGCGCGCCACACAGCCGCCAAGGAAGCAGTCAGGTGTCCAGAGAATACGAGCCCGCAGTGGGCCAGTGGTACGAGAACATCGATGAGAACGAGAGCTTTCGTGTGCTCTCGGTGGATGAGGATGCCGAGCTGGTCGAGCTCGAATACCTCGATGGCGACATCGAGGAGATCGACCTGGAAACCTGGCATGAACTCGACCTGGAGAAGATCACCGAGCCGGAAGGGTGGGCGGGCAGCGCGGAGGATGAGGACGAGGAGGAAGAAGAAAAAGACGAGAAAGACGACCTCGATGAGACCTGGGACGACGACGAAGACGAAGACGACGACGACTGGGACGAAGAAGAGAAGGAAAGCGACAACTATTGAGTGCGCGTTCGGCGGCCCGGCGGCCGGCGCTGCGGACTGGCTGGTATGTCATTGATTTCCCAAGAAAGGCTTGCGGGGAGTTGAATTCCTTAAGGCGCGCCGTCATCTAACGCATGACGAACCTGAGCGCCCGACGGGGCGCCATTAACCTGACAGGAATTTTCTCGGTAATTGCCATGAAGCGCATATTTCTTTTCCTCGTTACCAACCTGGCGATCGTGCTGGTGCTGTCGATCGTCGCCCAGGTCACCGGCCTCGATGCCTGGCTGGCCCAGCAGGGCGGCAGCCTCGAAGGCCTGCTGGTGTTTGCCGCGCTGTTTGGATTCGGCGGCGCGCTGATCTCGCTGGCGATCTCAAAATGGATGGCAGTGCGCGCCATGGGCGTGCGCATCATCCGTCAGCCCGAGTCGGCAACCGAGCAGTGGCTGCTCGATACGGTACGCTCGCTGGCGGATAAAGCCGGCGTCGGCATGCCCGACGTCGGCATCTTTGACTCGCCCCAGCCGAACGCCTTCGCCACCGGTCCGCGGCGCGACAGCGCGCTAGTCGCGGTCAGCACCGGGCTGCTGGCATCGATGGACCGGGATGCGGTCCAGGCGGTGCTGGGCCATGAGCTCACCCACGTGGCCAACGGCGACATGGTGACCCTCACGCTGATCCAGGGTGTGGTCAACACGTTCGTCATCTTCCTGTCGCGCATCATCGGCAACATCGTGGATCGCTCGATGTCACGCGACAGCGACGGCCGCGGCCCGGCGTATTTCATCACCGTGCTGGTGTCGCAGCTGGTGCTGGGCATCCTGGCCACCATGATCGTCATGTGGTTTTCGCGGCGGCGTGAATTTCGCGCCGATGCCGGCGGCGCCCGCCTTGCCGGTCGCGAGCGGATGATCGCCGCCCTGGAGCGGCTGCGGCTCGCGCACGACGCGCCGCTGCCCGCGCAGCTGAACGCGTTCGGCATCTCCGGCGGTGAGGGCGGCGGATTGCAGCGCCTGTTCATGAGCCATCCGCCGCTCGAGGAACGCATCGCGGCGCTGCGCAGGCTGCCTGCAAATTAACTTCAGGAACCTGAAGTTGCAGCCGAACCCGCGCTTCGCATGAGCGACGGCGAGGCGCTGCGTTCACAGCTTCGCGGCCTGATTGGCGCCGACAGCATACTCACGTCGGACGCCGATACGGCGCCTTTCCTGGAGGATGAGCGGCACCTGTACCGTGGTAGTGCGCTGGCAGTCGCCCTGCCGCGCGATGTCGGGCAGGTGGCACGCATCATCGGCTGGTGCAACCAGCAGCGCGTCGGCGTGGTACCGCAGGGCGGCAACACCGGCTACTGCGGCGGCGCCACGCCCGATGAGTCGGGGCAGCAGCTGCTGCTGTCGTTGCGAAGGCTCAATCGCATCCGCAGCATCGACGCCGATAATTTCTCCCTCACCGCCGAGGCCGGTTGTGTGCTCGCCAGCGTGCAACAGGCCGCCGATGCGGCCGAGCGCTTCTTTCCGTTGAGCCTGGGATCGGAGGGCAGCTGCCAGATCGGTGGCAATCTGGCCACCAACGCCGGTGGCCTCAATGTCGTGCGCTACGGCATGGCACGCGACCTGCTGCTGGGCATCGAAGCGGTGCTGCCGGACGGCCAGGTGTTCGATGGCTTGAAATCGCTGCGCAAGGACAACACCGGCTACGACCTCAAGTCGCTGCTGGTGGGATCGGAAGGCACGCTCGGCGTGATCACCGCGGCATCCCTGAAGCTGTGGCCGCAGATGCGCAGCAGCGCGACCGCCATCGTCGCCATCGCCGAGCCCGCCGATGCCGTGCGGCTCCTGGGTGTGCTGAAAGCGCAGGCCGGCGAGCGCCTGAGCTCGTTCGAGCTGCTGCCGCGCATCGCGATCGAACTCACCGCGCGCCACATCAGCGGCGTCACCGATCCGCTGACCACGGTGTATCCCTGGTACATCCTGTGCGAGCTGACCTCGGCCGCGGTCGAGCCATTGTCCGAGCTGCTGCAGCAGACCCTGGCCGATGCCGCCGAACGCTCGCTGCTGCTCGATGCGGCGCTTGCCACCAGCGAGCGCGTGCGTGCCGCCTTCTGGCGGCTGCGCGAGACCGTGCCGGAGGCGCAGCGCCACGCCGGTTCCAGCCTCAAGCACGATATCAGCGTACCGGTAGCCTCGCTGCCGGCGTTCATCAGCAAGGCTTCGCTCTGGGTGCAGACCCACGTCACCGACGGCGTGCTGGTGTGCTACGGCCACGCGGGCGACGGCAATCTGCATTTCAATATCAGCTGCATCGATCGCACCCGAAGCGCGGCGTTCCTGGCGCAGGAGCCGCAGATCCGCCGGGCGATCCACGACCTGGTGGCGATGTTCTCCGGCAGCATCAGCGCCGAGCACGGCATCGGCCGCCTGAAGCGCGAGGAGCTGCAGCGCTACGCCTCGCCGGTGGCCCTGGGCGCGATGCGCGCCATCAAGCAGGCGCTCGATCCGAACGGCATCATGAACCCGGGCAAACTGCTTTGACCTGCTCGCGCAGGATCGCGGCCAGGCGCTGCGCACCCGGACCGGCATAGTCGCGATCGGCGAACACCAGATACAGCTCGGCGAACAGCTCCGCGCCTTCGCGCAGCGGCAGCGGCTTGAGCAATCCCTGCTCGAGTTCGCTGCGGATCGTGTCCTGCGCAAACCAGGCGAATCCCAGCCCCATGCCGGCGGCGTGAATCTGGGTCGCCTTGTGGCTGAAGGTCCAGCGCTGTCCGGCCGCCAGCCATGGCGCGTTGCGGCTGCGCTGGCTGCCGGAGTCGCGGATCACCAGCTGGCGGTACTTGCGCAGGTCCTGCGCGGTGAGCTTGCGACCAAGTTTATGCAGTGCATGCTCGGGATGCGCGGCCGGAATGAATTTCATCGGCATCAGCGCGTCACCCATGAATCCCGGGGGAATCTGCGAGCAGATCGCCAGATCCACGCGCCGCTGGATCAGCGCCTCGTCGGTGCCGCTGAGCACGGTCTCGTACAGCTCGATGCGTGTGTCGGGCCGTTCCCGGGCAAACAGCTCGAAGCAGCGCAGCAGCAGCCAGGTCGGAAAAATGACCTCGACCGCAAGCTTAAGCTCGCTCTCCCAGCCCTCAGCCAGACGCCGGGCGGCACCCTCGAGCGATTCGGCTTCCTCCAGCAGCCCCTTGGCCCGCCGGTACAGCACTTCACCGCTGCCGGTGAGCCGCGCCTTGCGGCCGCTGATCTGGAAGATCTTCACCTGCAGCAGCGCCTCGATCTTTTGCACCGCGTAGGTGATCGCCGACTGGCTCTTGTGCAGCCTGGCTGCGGCCTGCGCGTAACCGCCGGAATCGACCACGGCCTGCAGCGCGCGCCATTGCTCGAGCGATATCCGTGGCAATTGGGTCATGATCTATCAACTAACTAGATAGATTTAAGCCGATTATTATACTTTTTTATCTCTTTAATCAATAGTTAACTACGCTTCAACGGAGCCACCCATTCCCTGAGGATCACGCCATGACTACCTTGCTACAGATCAACGCCAGCATCCACGCCGACCACGGCCAGTCGAGCCGGCTGGCGACGCAGTTCGTTCAGGCCTTCAGCCGCAGCCACCCGGATTCACAGGTCGTGTTGCGCGACCTGGCGGGCGATACGGTCCCGCACCTGAGCGCCGAGCGATTCGCGGCCTTCCTGACTCAGCCTGGGCAGCGCAGCGCCGCACAGAGCGACGTCGTGGCCTATTCGGACGCGTTGATCGGCGAACTCAAACAGGCCGACGTCATCGTGCTCGGACTGCCGATGTATAACTTCGGCGTGCCGTCACAGCTCAAGGCTTATTTCGACCACATTGCCCGCGCCGGGGAGACCTTCCGCTATACCGCCAACGGCCCGGTGGGACTTCTGAAAGGCAAGAAGGCCTACATCTTCGCCGCCCGCGGCGGCTTGTACGCCGGCACCGCGCTTGATACACAGACCAGCTACGTGCGCGATTTCCTGCGCTTCGTGGGTATCGACGACATCGAGTTCGTCTACGCTGAGGGTCTGGCCATCAGCGCCGAGAGCAAGGCCAGCGGCCTGGCCAGCGCCGCGAAGCAGATCGAGCGCCTCGCGGCATAGGAGAACCAATGCGTACCCTGACACAGATCATTCCCTCGGTATCGACCTCTGACGGCGCCGGCGTGAAGCTGCGCCGCAGCCTGGGCAGCCAGCGCGGCTTTCAGGTCGATCCGTTCCTGATGCTCGATGAGTTCTACTCGGACGATCCGAAGGATTACATCGCCGGCTTCCCGTCACACCCGCATCGCGGCTTCGAGACCGTCACCTACATGCTCGATGGTCACATGCGGCACGAGGATCACCTCGGCAATCGCGGCGACCTCAAACCCGGCGACGTGCAGTGGATGACCGCCGCGCGCGGCATCATCCATTCGGAAATGCCGCAGCAGAGCGAGGGCCGCATGCGCGGCTTTCAGCTGTGGATCAACCTGCCGTCGAAGGAGAAGATGAAGCCGGCGCATTATCGCGATATTCCGGCGCAGCAGATCCCGAGCCTGCAGCTGGCATCGGGCGCCAGTGCCAAGGTGATCGCGGGCACGGTGGTGCTCGACGGCCACAGCGTCAGCGGGCCGGTCAACGGCCCGAGTGCGCCACTGAGCACCGATCCGCTGTACCTGGATCTGAAGCTGGCCGCTGGCGCCGAAATTGTCGTGCCGGTGACTCGCGGGCATAACGCGTTCCTGTATGTCTACGAGGGCGAAGCCGAGATCGGGGAACCGCAGGCCGCCCAGACACTGCCCTATCGCGCCGCCGGCGTGTTGTCCGACGGTGACAGCGTGCGCGTGCAGGGCGGGCAGCGCGGTGCGCAGCTGCTGCTGCTGGCCGCGCGGCCGCTGCGCGAGCCGGTGGTGCAATACGGCCCGTTCGTGATGAATACGCGCCAGGAAATCGAGCAGGCGGTGGAGGATTATCGCAGCGGGCGCTTTGCCGCGTAGCGATCCAGCGGCTAACCGGCCGCCGGGCCGGTGACGCGCATCAGGCCCTCCTGGGCGGTATTCGCCACCAGGCGACCGTCGCGGGCGAAGATGCTGCCGCGGGAAAATCCGCGCGAACCCGCGGCGCTCGGGCTGTCGTACGAACACAGGTACCACTCGTCGACGCGCAGCGGCCAGTGCAGCCACATCGCATGATCAATGCTGGCCAGGAAGCGCTTGCCGCTCATCAGCTGCTCCACGTGCGGCAGCGTGGCCGTGGCGAGCAGGTAGAAATCCGACACGTAGGCCAGAAGGCAGCGATGCAGCACATCGTCGTCCGGCAGCCGGTCGATGGCGCGCATCCAGATGTGTTGCAGCGGCGGCGCGTTCTTCGGATGCGTCGGGTCGGCGCGCTCCAGCATGCGAAACTCGAACGGCCGAGCGGAGGCATACAGCCGCCGCGTCTTCTCCGGCATTGCTTCCAGCACCGCCTTCGGCACCGGGTCGGACTCCTTCAGGGACTCAGGCGGTGGCACGTCGGGCATCGCTATCTGGTGCTCGACACCGGGCTGCGACACCTGAAACGACGCGGACATATGAAAGATCTGCTCGCCGTGCTGGATTGCGGTGACCCGCCGGCTGGTGAAACTGGAGCCGTCGCGGCTGCGGTCGACGAAGTAGACGATCGGCGCGTTGAAATCCCCGCGTCGGAGAAAATACGCATGCAATGAATGCGCGATGCGGTCCGGTTCCACGGTGCCGTACGCGGCGCGCAGACTCTGCCCCAGTACCTGGCCGCCGAACACCTGCGGGCTGCCGATGTCGCGGCTCACGCCGCGGAACAGATTGATCTCGAGCTGTTCCAGTTCGAGCAGGCGCAGCAGCTCGGCCAGGGCGGGCTGCATCAGGCGGTCGCGACGCCCAGGCGTTTCTGCATCGCCGGACTGGTGGTGGTGTACTGCAGAAACTGCTTCTTGGCCGGATACAGGTGATGCTGGATCGCGAACGCCGTCAGAGCCGCCTCGTGGAAGCCCGACAGGATCAGCTTCTTCTTGCCCGGATAGGTATTGATATCGCCGATGGCGAACACGCCCGGGATGTTGGACTGGAATTTCTCCGTGTCGACCTTGATGGCGCGCTTGTCGAGCTCCAGTCCCCAGTCGGCGATCGGCCCGAGTTTCGGCGCCAGTCCGAAGAACACCAGCAGATGCTCGGCATCGAGCCGATGCAGCTCACCGCTGGCATCCTTCACGTGCACGCCCTTGAGTCTACCGTCCTCACTGTGCGCGGATTGCGCCAGGCCCTCGATGAAGCGCAGCTTGCCGGCGGCCTGAAGTTCCCGCATCTGTGCCACCGAGGCCGGTGCGCCGCGAAATTCCGCGCGCCGATGCACCAGCGCCAGGCTTGCGGCCTTCGGCGCCAGCGCCAGCGCCCAGTCGAGCGCCGAATCCCCGCCGCCGAAGATCACCAGGTTGCGGCCGTGGAAGTCGCTGACGTTCTTTATCTTGTAGTGAATCTGCTTGCCTTCGAAGGTTTCGACCCCTTCGACCGCCAGACGGCGCGGTTGAAACGAACCGACGCCCGCGGCAATCACCACCGCGCCGGCGTCGAACACCGTGCCGGCAGCGGTCACGACCCGAAACCGGCCGCTGTCCTGCTTGCTCAGCTGCACCGCTTCCTCGCCCAGGTGCAACTGGACGCCGAAGGGTTTGATCTGCTGCATCAGGCGGTCGACCAGCTCCTGTGCGCCGCAGATCGGCAGCGCCGGGATGTCGTAGATCGGCTTGTCCGGATACAGCTCGGTGCACTGGCCGCCGGGCTGCTTTAGCGTGTCGACCAGGTGCGACTTGATGCCCAGCAGGCCGAGTTCGAATACCTGGAACAGGCCGGCCGGACCGGCGCCGATGATGACCACTTCCGTGGTGATGTCGTTGTCGCTCAATGGGATACGCTCACAGATTGGATGGGGCCGCGAAATTCTAGCGACGCGGTTGCGCCCAGGGCAATCAAAAACCGGTTCAGGGCAGAAGGCCCAGGGCTTATAGTCTGCCAAACTGCAGGAGATCCCGATATGGGCAGCAATACCGATCTGCATCGCCGTCGTACCGCCGCAGTGCCTCGTGGCGTGTCCAACTCGCTCCCCGTCTACGTTGATCATGCGAAGAACGCAGAGCTGTGGGACGTCGAGGGACGGCGCTATATCGATTTCGCCAGCGGTATCTCGGTGCTCAATATCGGCCACCTGCATCCGCGCGTGGTCGCGGCGGTACAGCAGCAGATGCAGCAGGTGGCGCATGCCTGCTTCCAGGTCACGCCGTACGAGAGCTACGTCGCGCTGGCCGAGCGGCTCAACGCACTCGCCCCCGGCACCACACCCAAGAAGTCGATCCTGTTTTCCACCGGGGCCGAGGCGGTGGAAAACGCGCTGAAGATCGCGCGTTACCACACGCGCCGTTCGGCGGTGATCGCCTTCAGCGGCGCCTTTCATGGGCGCACGCTCGCCACCATGACGCTGACCGGCAAGGTGCAGCCGTACAAGGCCGGCTTCGGTCCACTGCTGCCGGAAGTGTTTCATGTGCCGTTTCCGATGGCTTATCACGGCGTGACGCCGCCGATGTGCCTGGCAGCGATCGAGCAGCTGTTCAAGGCCGATGTCGATCCGTCGCGCGTTGCCGCCATCATCATCGAGCCGGTGCTCGGTGAAGGCGGTTTCTACATCGCGCCGCCGGATTTCCTGCGCAGCCTGCGCACGCTGTGCGACCGGCACGGCATCGTACTGATTGCCGATGAGATCCAGTCCGGCATTGCGCGCACCGGGCGCATGTTCGCGTTCGAACACGCCGGGGTCGAGCCGGACCTGATGACGGTCGCCAAGAGCATCGCCGGCGGATTGCCGCTGTCGGCGGTGGTCGGCAAGGCCGAGATCATGGACGCGCCGCCGCCGGGCGGACTTGGCGGCACCTACGCGGGATCGCCGGTGGCGTGCGCCGCGGCGCTGGCGGTGCTGGATGTGATCGCCGAGGAGCGCCTGATCGAACGCGCGCAGCAACTGGGCGCGAAGCTCAGCGCACGGCTGAAGACATTGCAGGCCAAGTACGCTGCGATCGGCGAGGTACGCGGCCTCGGTGCGATGGTGGCGATCGAACTGGTGAAGAACGGCAGCGCCGAACAGCCCGATGCCGATCTGACGCGCGCCCTGGTCCAGGCTGCGGCGCGCCACGGTTTGATCATCCTGTCGTGCGGTGTCTATGGAAACGTCATTCGCTTCCTCGCTCCCCTGACGATCAGCGACGCGCTGCTGGGCGAGGGCCTCGATCGGCTCGATGCTGCACTGGGCGAAGTTACGCACGCCCCGACCGCTGCCGCCGCTACGGCCTGAGGCGCGCGAAGATCGAGTCCGGGCGATCCTGGTTATCGCTGGGCGCTGTCACACCATGCGCGTTTTTTTGATAATTAAAAAAACGCGCATGGTGTGACAGCGCCCTGGGTAGTATCCGGTATCCCGGCTCGATTGCTACGCGCGCCCGGCGTTGGCGTCGGTCGGCGCGTGAAAGTACTCGCTCTCCGCCGCCAGCTGGTCGATTAGCCGTTTGAGTTCGGCCATGCGCGCCTCGGCGGTGCTGATCGGCACGCAGTCCTCGCAGCGCGGATCGCCGCAGGGCTGGCGTGAATACAGCCAGTACTGCACCGCACCGGCCAGCAGGCCGTCGGCGATGTCCCAGAGATCGGCTTCCTTGTCCTTGCCGGCGAGTCGATTGCCGAGATCGACCGCTTTGGAGAACGCGGCATCGAAAGTATCAGCGGTTTCTTCCATAAGTACCCATTGTAGCGCGTCCGCTCGTCAGCGATAGCCGCGTGCCTGCAGGGCAAACAGTTGGGCATAATGCCCGGCGTCGGCCATGAGCTGCTCATGACTGCCCTTTTCGATGATGCGGCCGCGATCGAGCACCGCGATCTGATCGGCCATGCGCACGGTTGAGAAGCGGTGCGATATCAGTATGGTGATGCGATCGCGCGCCAGGGTGCGGAAATGATCGAACACCTCCGCTTCGGCGCGCGCATCCATCGCCGCGGTCGGCTCGTCCAGCACCAGAATATCTGCGTCAGTTCGCATGAAGGCACGCGCCAGCGCGATCTTCTGCCACTGGCCGCCGGAAAGTTCCTGGCCGTTCTGAAACCATTTCCCCAGCTGCGTCTGGTAGCCACGCGGCAACTGTTCGATGAAATCCGAGGCGCGGCCCTTCTCGGCCGCCTCGCGCCAGCGCCGCTCGTCTTCGAAGTAGCGCTCGTCGCCGGCGCCGACATTCTCGCCGACCAGCATCTGGTAGCGGGTGAAATCCTGGAAGATCACGCCGATGCGCGCGCGCAGCGCGTCCTCGCTCCACTGCGGCAGCGGCAACCCGTCGATCAGGATGCGGCCCGAATCCGGACTGTAGAGCCGCGTCAGCAGCTTGATCAGGGTGGTCTTGCCCGAACCGTTCTCCCCCACCAGCGCCAGGCTGCTGCCGGGCTGCAGATGCAGGTCGATGTCGATCAGCGCCGGCGCCGCCGCACCGGGATATGTAAAGCTCACATGCTCGAATCGCACGCCGTCGGACGGCAGCGGCCCGCGCGCTGCGCTGCCGACTGATGCGCCCACGGGTGTCTCGAGGTACTCGTACAGCGTCGACAGGTATAGATTATCTTCATACATGCCGCCCACCGCGGACAGGATTGCCGACACCGCGCCCTGTCCCTGGCGAAACAGCAGCAGGTACATCGTCATCTGCCCGAGCGTGATGCGCTCGCGGATGGTCGACAGCGCGATCCAGGCGTAGGCGGCGTACAGCGTCGCGCTGGCCAGCAGGCTCAAACCGAAGCCCCAGCTGTCGCGCCGGATGGAAAGTGCCCGATCCTCGCGATACAGCCGGGTGAAGATGTCGCGATAGCGCTGCAGCAGCCGCGGCCCCAGGCCGAACAGCTTGACTTCCTTGACGTGGTCCTCGCGTGCCAGCACCGTCTCGAGATAGACCTGCATGCGCGTCTCGGGTGAACGCCAGCGAAACAGGCGGAACGCGTCGCCCGAGAACTTGGCCTCCGCAACGAAGGCCGGCAGCCCCGCGACCAGCAGCACCAGCATGGTCCAGGGGGAGAATCGCACCAGCAGCGCGGCGTAACTCAACAGCGATATGGCGTTCTGCGTCAGGCCGAAGGTCCGCATCACCAGGCTCAGCGGACGGCTGGAGGCCTCGCGGCGCGCGCGCGTGAGCTTGTCGTAGAACTCGGAATCCTCGAAATGCTTCAGCTCCAGCGTGAGCGCCTTTTCCAGGATCATGACATTCACGCGCTGGCCGAGCTGCGCGCGCAGCAGCGCCTGGCACAGCGACAGTCCGCGTTGCGCGCCGGCGACGCCCGCCACCAGGCAGCCCTCGAGCAGCACCAGCCGCAGCACCCGCGCGGCGTCATGGCCAGCGGCATTGCGGGCGTAGACCACGGCGTCGACGATCTGCGCACCGATCCAGGCCACACCGGCCGGCAGCAGGCCGGCCGCCAGCGTCAGCAGGCCCATCGCCAGCAGCAAGCCCCGATTGGTTTCCCAGACCAGCTGTATGGCGCGCCGGCTGTAGCGAAACACCCCGAAGAAGCCGAGCAGCACCTCGGCCCTGGCCGCAGGTGCAGCTGCGGCGCCGGCCGATCGCGCCCCGTGCGGGTTCATGCCGTCAGCAGCACCACTGCTTCGGGTTCGTAGCCGAGGTTGGGTGCGAGCCAGCGCTCGACCTCCTCCACGCTCATGCCCTTGCGCCGCGCGTAATCCTCGACCTGGTCACGGTCGATGCGGCCGACCGCGAGATAGCGCGACTGCGGATGGGAGAAATACCAGCCGCTGACGGCCGCGGTCGGATACATCGCGTACGACTCGGTCAGTGCGATGCCGGCATTGCGATCGACATCCAGCAGCCGCCATAGAATCGCCTTCTCGGTGTGATCGGGACAGGCCGGATAGCCGGGCGCCGGCCGTATTCCCCGGTACTCCTCGCGGATCAGCTGCTCGTTGCCGAGCTTCTCTTCCGGCGCGTAGCCCCAGAATTCACGCCGCACGCGCTCGTGCAGCCGCTCGGCAAAGGCTTCCGCCAGGCGGTCGGCCAGCACCTTGAGCATGATGCTCGAGTAGTCGTCATGCGCCGCCTCGAAGCGCTGCAGGTGCGGCTCGATGCCGATACCGGCGGTGAGCGCGAAGGCACCGAAGTAATCGCGCACGCCGCTTGCCTTGGGCGCGATGAAGTCGGCCAGTGCCCCGTGCGGCTTGCCTTCCGGCAGATCCTTCTGCTGGCGCAAAAAGTGCACGCTGTCGAGCACCTGCGTGCGCGCGTCGTCCTGATACAGCTCCACATCCTCGTCGATCGAATTGGCTGGAAAGAACCCGATCACCGCCCGCGCCTGCAGCCAGCCCTCGCGGATCACCGTGCGCAGCATCTTGCGCGCATCGGCATACAGGCTGCTGGCCTGCTCGCCGAACTGCGCATCGGTGAGGATATCCGGAAACTTGCCGCGCAGTTCCCAGGCCTGGAAGTACGGCGTCCAGTCGATATAACGCGCCAGCTCCTCGATCGAATAGTGCTCGAATGTGCGTACCCCCAGCATGCGCGGCACCGGCGGCACATAGGCCGGCCAGTCGATGCGCGTGCGATTGGCGCGCGCCTGCGCCAGCGTAAACTGCGGCGACTTGGTGCGGCGCGCACCGTGCTGGGTGCGTCGCAGCCCATGTTCAGACTTGATGCGCGCGCTGTACGCGTCCCGGGTAGCAGGGGTCACCAGCTGCTGGCACACCCCGACCGAGCGCGAAGCGTCCTTGACGTACACCACCGGGCCCTCGTACTGCGGATCGATGCGCACCGAGGTGTGCGCCGGCGAAGTGGTGGCACCGCCGATCAGCAGCGGCAGCTTGAACCCCTGGCGCTGCATCTCCTTCGCAACGTGCACCATCTCGTCGAGCGACGGCGTGATCAATCCCGACAATCCGATCATGTCGGCGCCTTTCTCGCGCGCGGTAGCCAGAATCTTCTCGCACGACACCATGACGCCCAGATCGATGACGTCGAAGTTGTTGCACTGGAGTACCACGCCGACGATGTTCTTGCCGATATCGTGCACATCGCCCTTGACGGTCGCCATCACGATCAGGCCGTTGCTGCGATGCACCTCGCCGCCGGCGGCCTTCTCCTTCTCTATATAGGGAATCAGGTGCGCGACTGCCTTCTTCATCACCCGCGCGGACTTGACCACCTGCGGCAGGAACATCTTGCCGGCGCCGAACAGGTCGCCGACCACGTTCATGCCGTCCATCAGCGGTCCTTCGATCACCTGCAACGGCCGCTCGAACGTGCTGCGCGCCTCCTCGGTGTCGGCGATCACGAATTCATCGATGCCGCGCACCAGCGCATGTTCCAGACGCTTGGCTACCGGCCAGTTGCGCCACGCCAGATCCTCGGCCCGCTTGGTTCCCGCCTCGCCATGGTAGCGTGCCGCGATTTCCAGCAGCCGTTCGGTAGCATCCTCGCGCCGGTTCAGGATCACGTCCTCGACCCGTTCGCGCAGTTCCGGCTCGATCTCCTCGTAGATCGCGAGCTGGCCGGCGTTGACGATGCCCATGCTCATTCCGGCGCGGATCGCGTGGTAGAGGAACACCGAGTGCATCGCTTCGCGCACCGGCTCGTTGCCGCGGAACGAGAACGAGACGTTGCTGACGCCGCCGCTGACCAGCGCATGCGGGCAACGCTCGCGAATCAGCGCCGTGGCCTCGATGAAGTCGCGCGCGTAGCCGTTGTGCTGCTCGATGCCGGTCGCGACCGCGAAAATGTTCGGGTCGAAGATGATGTCTTCCGGCGGAAAGCCGACCTCTTCGGTCAGCAGCTTGTAGGAGCGCTCGCAGATCGACACCTTGCGCTCCACCGTGTCGGCCTGCCCCAGCTGGTCGAACGCCATGACCACCACCGCGGCGCCATAGGCGCGCACCTTGCGGGCGTGCTCGATGAAGGCCGCCTCGCCCTCTTTCATGCTGATCGAATTGACGATGCCCTTGCCCTGCAGGCACTTGAGCCCGGCTTCGATCACCGTCCACTTGGAGGAATCGATCATGACCGGCACCCGGGCGATGTCCGGCTCGGAAGCGATGAGATTCAGGAAGCGCACCATGGCGGCTTCCGAATCGAGCATGCCCTCATCCATGTTGACGTCGATGATCTGCGCGCCGCTGGTGACCTGGGTGCGTGCGACATCGAGCGCGCCGTCGTAGTCGTCGGCTTCGATCAGGCGGCGAAACTTGGCCGAGCCGGTGACGTTGGTGCGTTCGCCGACGTTGACGAACAGGCTGTCGGGCCCGATGTCCAGCGGCTCCAGTCCCGACAGCCGGCAGCGCGCGCTGAGCCGCGGCGGCACCCGCGGCGGCAGGCTGGCCACCGCCTCGCGGATGTGGGCGATGTGATCGGCGGTGGTGCCGCAGCAGCCGCCGACGATATTGACCAGCCCTGCTTCCGCGAACTCGCGCACCAGTGATGCGGTTTCGCAGGCCTGCTCGTCGTACTCGCCGAAGGCATTGGGCAGCCCGGCGTTCGGATAGGCGCAGATCGCCACATCGGCAATGCGCGAGAAGTCCTCGACGTACGGCCGCAGCTGCTTGGCACCGAGGGCGCAATTGAGGCCGACCACGGTGGGCTGGGAATGGCGGATCGAATTCCAGAACGCCTCGACCGTCTGGCCCGAGAGCGTGCGGCCGGAGGCGTCGGTGATCGTGCCGGAAATCATGATCGGCAGGTCGACCGACAGCTCGCGCATGGTGCCGCGCACGGCGAACAGCGCCGCCTTGGCGTTGAGCGTATCGAAGATGGTCTCCAGCAGGATCAGGTCGGCTCCGCCTTCGATCAGCGCCGCCGCCGCCTCGCTGTAGGTCGCCACCAGCTGATCAAAATTGATGTTGCGAAAGCCCGGATCGTTGACGCGCGGCGACAGCGAGGCGGTGCGATTGGTAGGGCCAATGGCGCCGGCCACGAAGCGCGGGCGCCCGGTGCGTTCGGCGTACTGGTCGGCGACTTCGCGCGCCAGGCGCGCCGCCGTCCGGTTGAGCTCGACCACGATGCCTTCCATGCGGTAATCGCCCTGGGCGGGCGCGCTGGAATTGAATGTATTGGTCTCGATGATGTCGGCCCCGGCCTCCAGGTACTTGCCGTGTATCTCGCGGATCAGCGCCGGCTGCGTCAGCGTCAGCAGATCGTTGTTGCCCTTCAGATCGCTCGGCCAGTCGTGAAAGCGCTGGCCGCGGTAGGCCGCCTCATCGGGCGCGTAGCCCTGAATCATGGTGCCCATCGCCCCGTCGAGCACCAGGATGCGCTCGGTCAGCAGGCGTTTGAATTCGTGGATGCGTTGTTCGCGGCTCACGCGCGTTGCTCCAGCCGCGCTGCCGGCGGCGCAGCCGCAGCCGGGCGAACTCCGAGCGCGTGGCAGATCGCATAGGTCAGGTCGGCGCGGTTGAGGGTATAGAAATGAAACTCATCGACGCCCTCGCGCGACAGCGCCTCCACCTGCTCGATGGCAAATGCCGCGGCGATCATGCGCCGCGTGTCGGCATCGTCTTCCAGACCGTTGAAGCGCAGCCGCAACCAGTCCGGCACCGATGCGCCGCAGCGCTCGGCGAAGCGCAGCATCTGCGGGAAGCGCGTGATCGGCAGGATGCCCGGCACCAGACTGGCCTTGATGCCGGCGGCCGCACAGCGATCGCGAAAGCGCAGGAATATGCCCGGCTCGAAGAAAAACTGCGAAATCGCGCGATCGGCGCCGGCGTCGAGCTTGGCCTTGAGATTGTCCAGGTCGAACGCCGCGCTCGGTGCCTCCGGATGCCCCTCCGGATAGGCCGCCACTGAAATCTCGAAATCGGCCACGCTGCGCAGGCCGCGCACCAGATCGACCGCGTAGGCAAAGCCGCCCGGATACGGCGTATAGCCGGCACTGCCCTGCGGCGCATCGCCGCGCAGCGCGACGATGTGGCGCACGCCGGTGTGCCAGTAGTTGCGGGCGATCTCCAACACGTGCTCGCGGTCCATGCCGACGCAGGTCAGGTGTGCGGCCGGGGTCAGCAGCGTCTCCTTGACGACTCGCGATACCACGTTGTGCGTGCGTTCGCGGGTCGAGCCATCGGCGCCGTAGGTGACCGAGACGAATCGTGGCCGCAGCGGTGCCAGCCGCTGGATCGACTGCCACAGCGTCTGCTCCATTTTCTCGTCGCCGGGCGGGAAGAACTCGAACGATACCTGCACCGGGTGCGCCATCATGCTCACGCTGTCGCCGATCCGGCCGACCAGGGATGAGGTATTCATGCCAGACCCGCCAGCTGTTGCGGATTGATGATGCGTGACGGTCGATGGCCGTGGTGCGCCAGCGCGACGATGAAATGCCGGCCCGCCAGGTCGCAGGGCCGCAGCCGGTCGGCGTTCATCCCGGCCGCCGCAAACCATCGTCGCAGCTGCGACAGCGGGTTGTCGCTGGCGCGCGCATCGATCTGATCGAAGTCCTCGACCACGATCAGACGGCCATCAGGACGCAGCGTGCGGGCCGCCTCGGCAATCGCCGCCGCCGGCCGCTCGGCCGCAGCCAGCACGCGGTCGATCGACACGGTGTCGAAGCAGGCGTCGTCATACGGCAGGCTGTACATGTCACCGCGGCGGAATTCGCAGTGCGACAGACCCGCGCCATGCACGCGGGTGCGCGCCAGCCGCAGCGCCGGCACCGAGATATCCACGCCCACGGCACGCCGCGCACGCGGCCCCAGGATCTCGAGCATCAGCCCCGATCCGGTACCGATATCGAGCAGCTCGCCTACCGGAGCCGGTCCGAGTTCCTCCAGCAACAGGTTCGACAGCTCCTCGCGCGAGGACGAGCTCGATCCCGCGCCTGCCGCGCCAACGCCCAGGTCGCCTGCCAGATCGGCTACTGCGCCGCTGGCAGCCGTCTGCGCCGCCCCCAGCTGGCGCGCGGCAACCAATGCCCGGTTGCCGACCACCTTCAGCGCGCGCTCGCGGTCGCGCTTGAGTAGCTGGGCATCCGGGTCGGCCATCGCCAGCAGCTGCCGCTGCCACTCGAGATAGCGCCCGTGGGTCGGAGCGCGGTAATAAACGCACTGCTGCTCGCGAAACCGGTCAAGAAAACCGGCCTCAGTGAGCAGACGCAGATGGCGCGATATGCGAGGCTGGCTCTGATTGAGCACCGCCGCGAGCTCGCCGACCGTGTATTCCGCCTGGCTCAGCACGAACAAGAGGCGCAACCGGGTAGGTTCGGCGGCGCTTTTGAGCGCCCGCACGACCTCTCCGATATCCTCACTGGCTGTCGAGCCTTTAAACATATTCCTTCAATATATAAACATATCTTTATATACGCTAAAATATTTTAACAGCCGGCGGGGCCTTCTGCTACCCTCGTCGCCCTTTTGGCCTTCAAATTCGCGACTTAGGTTCTGTTTTGCTTTACATAACGACCCCGTGAGCCATGCAACGTCCCATTCGAAACATCGCCATCATTGCCCACGTCGATCACGGCAAGACCACGTTGGTGGACTGCCTGCTCAGGCAGTCCGGCACCTTCGCTGCCCACGAGAAGATGGGCGATCGCATCATGGATTCAAACGCCATCGAGCGTGAGCGCGGCATCACCATCCTCGCCAAGAACTGCGCGATCGAGTACGGCGGCACCCGGATCAACATCGTGGACACTCCCGGCCACGCCGACTTCGGCGGCGAGGTCGAGCGCGTGCTGTCGATGGTCGATGGTGTACTGCTGCTGGTCGATGCGGTGGAAGGCCCGATGCCGCAGACCCGTTTCGTCACCCGCAAGGCGCTCGCGCTCGGGCACAAGGCGATCGTGGTGGTCAACAAGATCGATCGCCCGGGCGCACGGCCCGGCTGGGTGGTCGATCAGACCTTCGAGTTGTTCGACAAGCTCGGCGCCACCGATGCGCAACTGGATTTCCCGGTGATCTACGCCTCGGCGCTGCAGGGCTGGGCCAGCACCGACATGACGCGCCGCGACCCGGATATGTCGGCGCTGTTCGAAGCCATTCTTCAGTACGTGCCGCCGCCGCCGACCGAGATCGACGCGCCGCTGCAGCTGCAGATCTCGACCCTGGACTACAACTCCTATGTCGGCCGCATCGGCATCGGCCGCATCCGCCGCGGTACGCTGCGTGCCGGCCGCAATGTGGTGCTGCGCTACGGCGATGAGGATCGCGGTCCGGCAAAGATCGCCCAGGTGCTGACGTTCACCGGCCTGCAGCGCTCATCGGTGGAAGAAGCCGCGGCCGGCGATATCGTTGCCGTCACCGGCATCGAGGACATCAATATCGGCATCACCATCTGCGATCCGCTGCAACCTGAAGGCCTGCCGCCGATCCAGGTAGACGAGCCGACGCTGGCGATGACGTTCCAGGTCAACACCTCGCCGCTGGCCGGACGCGAAGGCAAATTCGTCACCAGCCGCCAGATCCGCGAGCGCCTGTACCGCGAGCTGCAGAGCAACGTCGCGCTGCGCGTCGAGGATACCGCCGACGCCGACGCGTTCCGGGTGCTCGGCCGCGGTGAACTGCATCTGACGATCCTGATCGAGAACATGCGTCGCGAGGGCTATGAGCTCGCGGTTGGCAAGCCGCAGGTGCTGAAAAAAATCGTCGATGGCGAAGTACTCGAGCCGTTCGAGGCGCTGACCGTCGATATCGACGAAGTCCATCAGGGCGGCGTCATGGAGGCGCTGGGTGCGCGCCGGGCCGAACTGACCGACATGCAGATCGACGGCAACCAGCGCGCGCGGCTCGAATACCGCGTGCCGGCGCGCGGCCTGATCGGCTTCGTCGGCGAGTTCATGACCCTGACGCGCGGCAACGGGCTCATGAGCCACATCTTCGACGGTTACTCCGCGGTCAAAGGCGAGATTCCCGACCGCCGCAATGGCGTGCTGATCAGCAACGAGGACGGCGAGGCGGTCGCCTATGCGCTGTTC
>DATAJH010000038.1:0-1771 GCA_036262215.1 Steroidobacteraceae bacterium | reverse complement strand
CACTGGAGTTACTCGCGACGGATATCATCCCGCACTTTGCCTGATGGACCATGTGAAATGGATCATCCTAAATCCGGCAGTTGGTGTTGAATTGCGCGCCGGATTTGCCCCCGCTCACAACCACTGCGAGCAGTTCAGACTGACGCAAGACGCAGCGGCGGATCGAGTTGACGCCCCTTGAGGTAGCGTTTCAGCGCTTCGCTGAGGATGCGATACCATCGCTGCACCGGATCCAACTGCTCCGCAGTTTGGCGCAACCGTGTCAGGAAGCCGGCAATCCGCAGGTAGGCGCGGCGTGCTTTGTGTCGTTCGCCGTGCGTGCCGGTGATGGTCAGCGTTACTTGCCCGGCATGTTGGGTCTGCCGCGCGATCGCCTGCATCAGCAACGGCCGGCTGGTGATCGCCTCGGGCCGATGATCGAGGTCGGCCAGGCGGACGAACAGGCTCCACCAGTTGAAGATCAACGCAACACTGCCAGCGAGCAGCCGGCACCGTTTCAGGTCGTGCGTCGTAAAACCGCCCCAACCCCACTGGTTCTTCAGTTCATCGAACGTGTTCTCGCAATCGCCTCGATCGCGATACAGCTGGCCCAGCGTGAGGATCTCGCTGTCCAGCGAGGTGACCAATGCGGCGTATTCCCACACCTCGCGATCCGGCCCGACTTCGGCAAAGCTCAGCAGCGGCTGCGCCGGCTCGGCACGATCCACCAGCAGCAACGGCCGATCGAGCTTGCGGCGCAACAGCACGACACGGCGTTGCCGGCTCCAACCGACCAGTCGCAGCGTCGTCTCTTTGCCCTGCCAACCATGGCCCGCATTCGTCCAGTCGCGCTCGGCCATCATCTTCGTCAGCGCCCGCTTGACGTTCGCCGTCATACGCAGGCGGAACAGATATCTCAGCCCATCCTGTTCGGCACGCGACATCACCGGCTCGACGCCCCACGCCACATCGCCCCGCAGCAGCGCCGGCCACCGACTGCGCCCGATCCGATGCAGCAGCGACCATAGGCCGGCCTGGCCGTGCTTTGGCGTATGTTCATCGCCGGGCTGCACATCCACCCCCAGCACCAGGCGAAGGTTCGCCATCATGTACGTGTGGTAGCAGTGCGAGGGACGTCCAGGCTTGTGTGGGTTATAGCCCACCATCGCACCTTCCTGGTGCCCATACAGCGGCTTGATCGTGCTATCGATGTCGAGCACCCACGGCTCGCTCAGCAGCGGCGAGGAACAATAGTCGAGATGCGTCTGCAGCCAGGCCAGGCCGGCTGCCTCGTCGATCTTCGCCAGGCCGCGGCGCACCGCGTCCTCGCTCACCACCTTCGTCATGCCCAGCAGCCGCGGGTTCACCGCGTCGCACCGCAGCGTCGTGATGTGGGAGTAGCGGTTGTGGCCCGCCAGAACCGACAACATCACCGTGCCCAGCAGGTCGCGTTTGCGCGGTGCGTTCGGACTGCTGAACGTCAGTGGGCAGTCCGCCACCCAACCGTCGAACAGACCCGCCTGCTTCAGATACTCGATGAAGAACGGCAGCTGACCGAGCGGCGTCACATGGCCGCCGCTGTCCCACTCCACATGCACACGACCGGCAAAGGTCTCCGCTGTTGCGGAGAACTCCTCTACCAATGGTTGTTCACCCGCAGGGTGAGGCAAATGCGCTGGCAACGGTGAGCTCATCGCCTATTGTGCCAACGATTCGGCACAAACAGGCAATCATCCAACTGCCGGATTTAGGGTTATTTGCTGTGTCGCTAGAGGGGGACCTGGACCTGCGG
>DATAJH010000037.1:0-5668 GCA_036262215.1 Steroidobacteraceae bacterium | reverse complement strand
AAGCAGGGTGCGACCGACTATCTCACGGTGGTCACCTCGCAGACTGCCGTGCTGCAGACCCAGCTGGAGGCGCTCAATCTCGATACTCTGCAGCTGCGCGCCAGCGTCGACCTCATTCGTGCACTCGGCGGTGGCTGGCAGGCTCCAGCTACGACCGAACTGGCAATGCATCGAACCCTGGAGAGCCCAGGGGAAGACGGACGGTGAGATGGTCACTGTGCGCACCGCAATGTCAGCGAATCGCCGGCCAGTGTCATTCGTATCGGCCAGGGTGCTTCTCGTGGCCGAAAGATTTTCTATGGACGCGTGGTTGTGGTGCGTCATCAGCTATCGGAGGTCGCCGATGCATTCATTCATCCGATACACGCCGGTCTGGGCTGTCCTCGCCATGTCCGGGGCTTGGTGCGTAGCGACACCGCCGGCATTCTCTCAATCTCCTCCCACCCATGGGCGACCGGCACGCGCTGTGTGCGGGAAGAACGACAGCGGCCTGAAGTTGCCGGCCGGCTTTTGTGCCACCGTATTCGCCGACGGCATCGGCCATGCTCGTCACCTGGTGGTCGCACCCGATGGCGTTGTTTACGTCAACACCTGGTCCGGCCGCTATTACGGCAACGACACTCCGCATGCGGGCGGATTCCTCGTCGCTCTGCAGGACACTACCGGTGCGGGGAAAGCCGATGTGAACCGGCGCTTCGGTGAAACCGTCCAGAGTGGCGGCGCGGGAGGTACGGGCATTGGCTTGTACAATGGCGCGTTGTACGCCGAGATCAACGACAAAGTCGTCCGCTACACCATCCCGTCGGGCGCGATCGTCCCACAGGAGCCCCCGTCCACCATCGTGTCGGGACTGCCTCTGAGCGGCGATCATCCGATGCACCCCTTCGCGATCGATGCGGACGGCAGTCTGTACATCGATCTCGGCGCCGCGACGAACGCCTGCCAGCTCAAGAACCGCACTCTCCAATCCCCCGGTATCGATCCGTGCACGGAGCTTGAAACGCGCGGCGGCATCTGGCGCTACGACGCGAACAAGACCGACCAGGTCTTTTCGACGGCTGGGCGGTTTGCCACAGGTATACGCAATGCGGAAGGCTTCGCGATTGATGCGACCGCACACCGCATACTCGTCACACAACACGGTCGTGACCAACTACACGCGAATTGGCCGGATTTGTACAAGCCCGAAATGGAAGCCACCCAGCCGGCGGAGGAGCTGCTGCTTCTGCAGCAGGGGAGTAACTACGGCTGGCCGGAATGCTACTACGACGCGGTGCAGAGACGACTGGTTTTGTCTCCCGAGTACGGCGGAGATGGCGGCAGAAAGATCGGCCAATGCGCCAACAAGAGCGGTCCAATCGCCGCGTTTCCCGCCCATTGGGCACCGAACGCCATGGTGCAGTATGACCGGCAGCAATTCCCGGCTCACTACCGCAACGGTGTGTTCATCGCCTTCCACGGATCGTGGGATCGGGCACCCTACCCGCAGGGCGGTTACAACGTGGTGTTTCAGGCGCTCAGCGGCGATCGGGCATCGGGCAACTGCGAGATCTTTGCCGACGGCTTTGCGGGAGCGGTGAAATCACCCGGTCAGGCCGAGCATCGTCCCTCCGGGCTGGCGGTCGGACCCGACGGCTCGCTCTACGTCTCCGACGATGTGCGCGGACGCATCTACCGCATCGATTACCGTGGCGGATCAGGTATACAGGCGGCGGCTGCGAATCTCACACCGTGCCCACTTGCGACCGCGTCTGCCGGGACAATCAGCGTCGCGGTCGCCAAGCCCCCGGAAGGCACGCATCCGGATGCCGGCGCCGCCGCTGCTGCGGCAAACCCACCGGTTCCGCAAGGGGCGACGAGGGAGATGGTAGCCCTGGGCGAGCGAGTCTTCCACGGTGAGGTGGGCGGAGCGGCCTGCACGGGTTGCCACGGCACCAACGGCGCGGGCACTCCGCTGGGTCCAGATCTCACAGACACGAAATGGCTGTGGAGCGATGGCAGTTATGCCGGCATCACAAAGACCATCGCCACCGGCGTGAGTGAGCCCAAGGAGTATCGCTCCGCGATGCCGCCCATGGGCGGTGCTCAACTCACGTCGGAACAGGTGTCGGCAGTTGCAGCCTATGTCTGGGGTTTAAGCCGCCACACTGCAGGCGACGGACAGCATTAGGCATTCGCGCTGCGAATGATCCAACCGCCAATAACGTGGCACAGGTCATTACGGAGAAGCGATTCATCAGACCCCAACTAATGTGAGTCTTCATGTCGCCTTCAGGGGCTGCCTTGGCTATCGCTGCGCCAACCGCCGCCCAGCGCTTTGAACACGGCGATCTGGTCTTGAACCAGGGCGGCATCGGATGCAGCAACCGCGGCGTCGATTGCGACCAACGATTGTTCCGTGGTGAGCAGCTCGAGGGCGCTTAATGAGCCGGCCAGGAATTGATCGTGCGCCATGCCATAGGCTGCGTCCACCTTATCCCGCGCGTCGCCGAGCGACTGTCGATTCTCGAGCGCCGCGCTGTACAACGTAAGCGCCTGTTCGGTCTCCTTGAGAGCGGTGAGCACCACGGAATCAAACGACGCCAGCGCAGCCGCTTGCGCGGCCTTGGCTTGCCGTACCCGCGCGCGGGGTCCGGCCAGATTGGGAAATGACCAGCTGATCGTAGGGCCTATACCCCAGGTGCGACCGATATTAGTGTTGAGCTGGGGCAGTTCTGTTGCCGCGCCACCGTAAAGCCCGACCAAGCGGATAGTGGGATACAGGTCGGCCGTCGCTACGCCGATCTCGGCGGTGGCGCCCGCCAGTCGCCGCTCAGCCTGGCGCACATCCGGGCGGCGTTTGATGAGTGCCGACCCATCACCCACCGGGATGAGCGCGACCAGGCGCGGCGGCGTCACACAGCTCCCCAGATCATCCGGTGCGTGGACAGGAGTGCGGCCGAGAAGCGCGGTCAGCTCGAACAGTGCCGCTCCCCGTTGGCCCTCGAGTTCCGGAATACTCGATCGGACCTGCGCCACCAACGCCTGGGCACGCGTGACATCGTAGTCGGAATTCGCTCCAGCCTCGTGGCGCCGCACGGTGATATCGGCCTCGCGGGATACGACCGCAAGCGAGTGGCGTGCAACATCGAGTTCTTCTCCGAGCGCGCAGACTGCGGCATAGGCGCGCGCGGTTTCCGCAGCCACCACCACCCGCACGCTGTCGCGAGCCGCGGCTACCGAGTCCGCGTTGGCATTCGCGGCTTCGATCAGGCGGTGCACGCGACCGAACAGATCGACCTCGTATGCGGCTTGCACGAGATCTTCGAGCAGCCAGATCGTCTGCGGGCGATGTCCGCCGAGCTCCAGGATCTCATCCGTGACGGCATCGCGCCCGTACACACCGCCGGCAAACGCCGCCGTCGACGGGTATCGATTGACCTGCACCGCCGACACCACTGCCCCAGCCGCAGCGAAATTCGCGTCGGCCGCGGCGAGGGTACGGTTCGCCGCCAGCGCCTCCTGCACCAGCGCGTCGAGCCGTGAGTCATCGTACAGCCGCCACCACGCATCCGGCGGAGGCGTTGGCGTCTCGGCCGAAGCATTCAAGGACGTCAGGGGGGCCTCGGCGCCCACCGGCAGCGCGGGTGCGTGATAGTTGGGGCCTACCCGGCAGGCAGCAAGAGGTGCCGCGATGACGGCCCCGATCGCAATGATCCGGTACGCTCGCGTCATGGCACATTCGACCCGCGAGCGCGAAACAGCGGCGGCGCGGACGCCGGTCCCTCCGGGGGAGCGCGTCTCAATACCAGGAACAGCAACACCACCGCCGTCAGAGCGCCGATCGCGACAAACCCATCGATCACCGCTTGGGTGGTCGCAGCAGATCGCACGACATTTCCCAACACCTGCTGGCCGCGGCTCACCGCGCCGATCGGGTCTATGACTGGCGTCGTTGCAGCGCCATACGCGCGCACGCGCTGAATGACCTGAGCATCGCCCAGCTGCACGTGCTGGCCGATCAGGTTCGATGCCACCTGGCCGCGCACCCGGGCCAGAGTAGTCACCAATGCCGAGCCGATCTCTCCGCCCATGAGCCGGGCTGTTTGCAGCACGGCGCCGAACGTCAGCGCATCCTGGGGCCTCAAGTGCAGAACTCCGAAGAATACAACGCCGGACAGCGCAAAGCTTTGCCCGACCGACTGCAGCAGCTGGGAGGGTAGAAACTGATCCGAGCCCCAGATGGGAGTCAGATTGTATGCGACCATCAGACAGGCAACGCTGATGAAGATGAAACCGATCGAAGCCACGAGCCTGGCGTCCGATCGGCGCAGCATCAACGCCGCGAGCGGACAAAAAATGAGCTGCGGCACCGCGATCCAGATAAGCGTTTGACCGACTTCCAGGGCGCGATAGCCGCGCACCGAGCCTAAAAACAGGGGAATCAGATAGGCCGTGGCGAGGATCGTCAGTCGAAGGAACGCGATCAGGAGAAACAGACCCGGCATGGGCGCGCCGAAGATGACTTTCAGATTCAACAGCGGACGAGCGGTGCGCGACTCATGGAACAAAAAGGCCACGAGCACCAATGCCCCGCCAGATAGCAATCCCCATATCACTCCGGAGTTGAGCCAGTCGAGCCTGTTGCCCTGATCGAGGGCCGCATAGATCAACGGCAGTCCGGAGCCGCCCGCCAGCAGGGCGAACACGTCAGTCGGTGGACGTGTGATGATCGGTTTGGTGGCCATACCACGTCGCAGACACAGCGACATGATCAGGGCCAGCGGCACGTTCTGCCAGAAGATCCATCGCCAGGAATAGTGCTCCACGTACCAGCCCTCAAGAGAGGCCGATATGTTGAGCGATAGCTCGAGATTGAGTGCATAAAGCGCGATGCCGAAAGCCCAATATTTTGGCGGCACGTTCAGCAATATGAAACTCAAAGTGAGCGGTATGAAGCACCCCGAGGCCAGTCCGCCCAAAAACTGCATCGTCAACAGCATGGATAAGCCCGCCGAGTACGGAGTCAGCAGGGAGATGACTGCAAATGCGATGGAGGCGCCGATCAATACTCGTCGCGAGCCGTAGGTGGCGCCCATCCAGATGGCAGCCAGCGTGATGAACATCTGCGCGGCAGTTTGCGCCGTGGTGATCCATGCCCCCTCGTCGAATCCAGCGCCGACGGCGCCACGGATGTCGGCAAGACCGAACGTCGACAGTCGCCCGTTCAATGTCGATATGAATGTACCCATGAGCACCGCGACCAGCCCGAGCCACGGAATGGAAGTCGGCGGCGAGGCCAGCGTCGGCGCAATTACGCCAGAACGGGGAGAAGGTGCAGTCGCGTTCATCAGCGCCGGCCGTCTCGGGCGTCGACCTTAGCTTCGACCGACATACCGGGCACCAGTCGATCGGCCAGACCGTCCGCATCGTCGATTGCAATCTTCACGGCGATGCGCTGCACGACCTTGGTGAAATTGCCGGTCGCGTTGTCGGGTGGCAGCAGCGCGAACTCGGCGCCGGATGCCGGAGCGAACGCCAGCAAGTGTCCATGCAGCGTGCGTCCAGGAAAGGTGTCGACAGTGATTTCCGCCTTCTGTCCGACCGCCATGTGCGTCAGCTGCGTTTCCTTATAGTTCGCGATAACCCACACCTTCGGCAAAGGCGTGAGGGTCGTGATCTGGCTGCC
>DATAJH010000036.1:0-2949 GCA_036262215.1 Steroidobacteraceae bacterium | reverse complement strand
AACCAGCGCGGTGAGCGCGCCGATTCGCCCTGGGACGCCTCAGTGGCAGCTTTCTACCGGGCGGACGATTACCTGCTGTTTACCGCGGGCGGGGTCGGCTACGGCGGCACCGACAGCCGCTTCAATCCTGCCGGCACCATGGTGAGCGCGGGTGATACCTATCTGCAACTGGATGTGGGCTATCGCGATCATTGGTTTTCACCGCTCAGCGACAGCAGCATGCTCATCAGTACCGAGGCGCCGACGCTGCCCTCGCTCACCCTGTCGAGCCTGCGGCCGATCGGGGGACTGGGACTGGAGTACGAACTGTTCGTTGCGCGCATGCCCTACACCAACCAGATCGTCTGGAACGGCGCATATACCGCAGGTTATCCGCGGCTCGCCGGCATACACCTGGGGATCCAGCCGACAGACGGCTGGGCCATTTCGGGCAACGGCACCTGGCAGTTTGGCGGCGGCGCGCGTCCGGGTTCGATCGGCGAGTTCTTCAGCTCGCTCTTCAGCCGCACCGCGCTGCCGACCGGTCCCGGCGCGCCGAATACCGACAGCAGGTTTGCCAATCGCCAGCTGTCGATCACCAGCGCCTACACGTTTTCCGCGCCGCAGCCATTCGTGGCCTATGTCGAATATGCAGCCCGGGACACGCTGCACGGTAATCGCTTTCGATTCCGCGATGCGGCGCTATCGGGCGGAGTGCACTTCCCTCAATTCTTCAAGCGCTTCGATCTGACGCTTGAGGCTTCGGAATGGCAGGACTCCTGGTATACCGACTACGTGTGGCTGGAAGGAATGACGGTGAACGGTTACGTCACCGGCGCCTGGGGCGGCGACTGGCGTACCTTCGGCGACGCCGTCGGCGCGCAGACCGAGATGGCGCAGCTTGGCTGGGCGTTGCGCTCCGGCGATGAGATCAATCTGCGCTTTCGCACGCTGCAGAATCAGGGCTATTCCGCGTTCCTGGGCTTTCCCAATGTCGACTACCGCCGTGCCGACATGCTGACGGCCGAGTACGCACAGCCGCGTGCTGGTTACACCCGTGGCCTGGAGCTGGATCTCGGGCGCGACGTCTATGGCAAGAACTTCGCGCGTCTGGCGGCGTTCGTGCGCCTCGACGGCGGCAACCAGCAGGGGGCTGCGGCCGATGTCGACGACGACGACACGCAGCAGGCCAACGACGCCCAGGACATCGAAGACAATGCGCAGGCCACCAAGTTCGAGCGCTTCGTCGATGTCGGCGTGAGCGGCGGTCGACTCGGACTCGACCTGGGCGGTTTTTCCGCCGCGCAGGAGGCGGCGACAGCGGTGCAATACCGCAGCGTGATCTCGCCGCATCTGGGCCTAGGGGTGCGCCGGGCCGTCAGCGCCAATGGCGATCTTGGTGTGCGCGCGGAATTCGACGATTTTCACGGCGCGTTGGTGGCGCTGCGGGTACTCGACTACCGTTATCGCCTCGACCGGCACTTCGCGGTCGGTGCGTTCTTTGGCTTTGCGCGCTACGCCGCCCCGACTCCGGCGTTGGGATATTACGAAGGCGTGGGACTGCAGTGGCGCGACCTGTGGCCACATTGGGATGTGTCGCTGGATGCGCGCATTCTCGACCACGTGCAACGCAACAAGCTGCTGGCCAGCGATCCGCAGAATGGCGATCCGGTCGAGTGGTACACCATGCAGGCGCCCGCGCTGTACATCAGCCGGCGCTTTTGAGTCCCTGGCGGCGCAGGCTGGCCTCGAGCGTGTTACTCAGCAGCGTTGCGATCGTCATCGGTCCTACTCCGCCGGGAACCGGAGTGATCCAGGCCGCGCGCGCCGCGGCCGCGGCGAATTCGACGTCTCCCACCAGTTTGTTATCCGGCATGCGGTGGATGCCGATGTCGATCACGACCGCCTCGGGGCGGATCCACGCCCCCAGCACCATCTGCGGTTTGCCGATCGCGACCACCAGCAGTTCGGCGCGCGCCACCTCGGCTGCCAGATCCCGGGTACGGGTGTGACAAACCGTGGTGGTGGCGCCGGCCAGCAGCAGCTCCAGCGCCATTGGCCGCCCGACAATACTCGAGGCGCCGACCACCACCGCTCGCATGCCGCTGGGTGCAACACCGATGTGCTGCAGCATCTTGATGACGCCGTAGGGCGTGCAGGCGCGCAGCAGCGGCTCGCGCTGCGCCAGGCGGCCAAGGTTGTAGGGGTGCAGTCCGTCGACGTCCTTGGCCGGATCGATGGCCTCGATCACCGCGCGCCCACGGATCTGCGGCGGCAGCGGCAATTGCACCAGAATGCCATCGATCGACGGCTCGTCATTGAGCCCGTGCAGCAGCGCCAGCAATTCGGCTTCGGTGGCGCTGGCCGGCAGGTCGTGCGCCACCGAGACGACGCCCACCTCCTCGCAGGAGCGGCGCTTATTGCGCACATAGACCTCGGAGGCCGGATTGTTTCCTACCAGCACCACGGCCAGCCCTGGCCGGCGGCCGCCGGAGGCGACCAGAGCCTCGATGGCGCCCCGAACCTCCTGCTTGAGACTCTCGGCGATGGCTTTGCCGTCGATCAGACGGGCGTGCGTGGGAGCTGTCGGTGTCATCCAGTTATACTGCCGTATGTCGCAGCCGCAGCGAAAGTGAATTGACGCTGCCAAGACGAACTCCGTATGATGCGCGCCCCCGTGCGGTGGACACGGAGGGGCGCCTCGGAAGGTTGAGAGCGGGGCATGGCGCAGTCTGGTAGCGCATCTGCTTTGGGAGCAGAGGGTCGCAGGTTCAAATCCTGCTGCCCCGACCAGCTCAAACTGCTGTGCGCCCGTAGCTCAGCTGGATAGAGCACCGGCCTTCTAAGCCGGTGGTCGCAGGTTCGAGTCCTGCCGGGCGCGCCACGATCGACGGTGGACGTAGCTCAGCTGGTAGAGTCCCGGATTGTGATTCCGGTTGTCGCGGGTTCGAGTCCCGTCGTCCACCCCAT
>DATAJH010000035.1:0-5061 GCA_036262215.1 Steroidobacteraceae bacterium | reverse complement strand
AGGCGCGCCACAAATCGACCGCGAAGCCGGCCGCCGCACGGCGCGCCAAAGGCAGCGCACGCGCCGCTCGCGGCCGGCGCGGCAAAAGCGCCACGCGAGCGCGGCGTTGATCGGCGCGCCGAAGCTCGCTTAATTCACCGGAGTACCGGTGGCGCCTTCTGACAAACTGAGGATCGCGCTGGCGCAGATGAATCTGCTGGTCGGCGACGTGCGCGGCAACCTGGAGCGCGTCATTGCCGAGGCGCGACGCGCGCGCGATACGCTGCGCGCGGATCTGGTGCTGTTTCCGGAGCTGACGCTGTCGGGCTACCCGCCCGAGGATCTGCTGTTTCACCGTGGCCTGCGGCTGCAGATCGAGCGCGCGCTGGCTGAGCTCAAGCAGGCGGTGCCCGAGATCGGCGTCATGGTCGGCTATCCCGAGTACGCCGACGGCTTGATCTATAACTCGGCGCTGCTGCTGCGCGGCGGCCGCGAGCTTGCGCATCATCGCAAGGCGGTGCTGCCCAATTACAAGGTGTTCGACGAGAAGCGCTACTTCACGCCCGGCACGGCCGGCACGGTGGTGGATTTCGACGGCTGGCGCCTTGGGCTGCTGATCTGCGAGGACGTGTGGGAGGTGCCGCCGGCGCAGTGGTCGAAGGCGCTGGGCGCCGAGGCGCTGCTGATCATCAACGCCTCGCCGTATGAGATCCACAAGCAGCGCGAACGCGAGCAGGTACTGGGCGATCGTATCCGCGAAGTGCATCTGCCGGCGGTGTACCTGAACCTGCTGGGCGGCCAGGATGAGCTGGTGTTCGACGGCAACTCCTTCGTCATGGATGCGCAGGCCAGGCTGGTGATGCGCGCGGAAAGCTTCAAGGACGGCCTGTACAGCGTCGAACTCGAGCGCCGCGGCAAGACGCTGGTGCCGCACGCGGGCACGATCGCGCCCGAACTGTCGGACGAGGAAAGCGTCTACCGCGCGCTGGTACTGGGCGTGCGCGACTACGTCACCAAGCATGGTTTTCCCGGCGTGGTCATGGGTCTGTCGGGCGGGGTGGATTCGGCGCTGACGCTGGCGATCGCGGTCGACGCGCTGGGGCCGGAGCGGGTGCATGCGGTCATGATGCCGTCGCGCTATACCTCGGCCATGAGCCTTGCGGACGCGACCGCGCAGGCGCGGACGCTGGGCGCGAGTTTCAGTTCGATCTCGATCGAGAACATGTTTGCGGCAACGCTCGAAGCGCTGGCGGGGGAGTTCGCGGGCCGCAAGCCCGATGCCACCGAGGAGAACATCCAGGCGCGCTGCCGCGGCGTGCTGCTGATGGCGATCTCCAACAAGACCGGCCGCATGCTGCTGACCACCGGCAACAAGAGCGAGATGGCGGTGGGTTATGCAACGCTGTACGGCGACATGGCCGGCGGCTTCGCGCCGATCAAGGACTGCAGCAAGATGCTGGTGTACCGGCTGGCGCGCTACCGCAATACGCTGTCGGCGGCGATTCCGGAACGGGTCATCGAACGCGAGCCGACGGCGGAGCTGAGGCACGACCAGAAGGACACCGACTCGCTGCCACCCTACGAGGTGCTCGATCCGATCCTCGAGGCGTTCATCGAGGACGACCTGTCGGTGGATGAGATCTGCGAGCGCGGCTTCGAGCGCGGCGTGGTGTCGCGTGTGCTGGACATGGTCAAGCGGGCGGAATACAAACGGCGCCAGGCGCCACCGGGCGTGCGCGTGAGCCGGCGCGCGTTCGGCCGCGACTGGCGTTACCCGATCACCAACGGTTACCGGCGCTAGCGCCGCAGCAGCAGCGGCTCAGGTTCTGCGCCAGAACTGATACCAGTGCTTGCCTTTGGCGGCGGTGGTCTCGTTGGTGGCCGGATAGTTGAACTGATAGACGCGATCGACGTTCGCGGCCAGCTCGGTGTAGCCCAGGCGCCGATAGCAGTCGAGCATGATGGCGAGCGCCTGCTGCTCCGACGGTGCGCCGTCGTACTGCTCGATGACGCCTTCGGCGCGGCGCGCGGCGGCCAGGTAGGCACCGCGCCGCACGTAGTAGCGCGCTACGTTGACTTCGTACTCGGCCAGGCGGTTACGAAGGTAGGTCATGCGACGCAGCGCGTCGTGCGCGTATTCGCTGTTCGGATATTGACTCACCACGGTGCTGAATGCGGTGATCGACTTGAGCAGATCAGTAGGCGGCCGTTTGGCCATGTCCACGCCGAAGAAGCGCTCGATCGAATACGGGGTGCGTTCGAAGTAGATCATGCCCTTCATGTACCAGGCGTAGTCCACACGCGGATGCGTCGGGTTCTCGCGCAGGAACTGGTCGGCCGCGTCGATGGCGGTTTCCTTCTCGCCTTTGCGGTAATAGGCGTAGATCAGGTCGAGCCGCGCCTGGCGCGCCTGGCTGGTGAACGGAAAGCGCGAAGTCAGCGCCTCGTATTGCTTGATGGCATAATCGAAGTCGTTGTTCACCAACGCTTTTCGGGCGTTTGTGTACAGCGTCTCGGCGGTGGCGGTCTTGAGCTTTTTGGCCTGCGTGTGGCAACCGGCAAGCAAAGTGAGCGAGGTGAACAACACCGCGCCCAGCAGCCGCCAGCGACCCGCGGCCGCGCTAGATTGTGAGCTCAAGTAAGGACCCTAAGAAATTGAATCGTCGATCGACCCATTATAGCTGACCTGCCCGATGCCACCGGAGTTCCAGACCCATCGGCTCGAGTTGCCCGCGGCGGCGGCGGGGCTGCGCCTGGACCAGGCGCTGGCTGCCGCGCTGCCGCAGTACTCGCGCGCGCGCCTGCAGCGCTGGATCAGGGATGGCGCGGTGCGGCTCGGCGGCAAGTCGGCGCGCGCCCGCGACCGCGTACGGGGCGGCGAGCAGATCGTGGTCGAGGCCCAGTTCGATGCCGACACCACCGTGGGCGCCGAGGCGCTGCCGCTCGATATCGTGTACCAGGATCGAGCGCTGCTGGTGCTCAACAAACCGGCCGGCCTGGTGGTGCATCCCGGTGCCGGTAACCGCGCACATACACTGCAGAATGCATTGCTGGCGCACGATCCGGCACTGGCGCGCGTACCGCGCGCGGGGCTGGTACACCGGCTGGATAAGCAGACCAGCGGGCTGTTGATCGTGGCGCGAACGCCCGAGGTGCACACGCGGCTGGTGGCGCAGCTGGCGGCGCGCGAAATCGGCCGCGAATACCTGGCGCTGGTCGCAGGCCAGCCCACCGGCGGGTCGCGTATCGATGAGCCGATCGGACGCCACCGCAGTGTGCGCACGCGCATGGCGGTGCGCGGCGACGGCCGCGAGGCGGTCACCCATTTTCGCATCGAGGAGCGCTTCCGCGTGCATACCCTGCTGCGGGTGCGGCTGGAAACCGGCCGCACGCACCAGATCCGCGTGCATCTGGCGCATGTCGGTCTGCCGCTGGTCGGCGATCCGGTGTATGGCGGCCGGCAGGGGCGCGTCGCCGGCGATGCCGACCCGCTGAACGCGCGGCTGCACGCATTTGCGCGCCAGGCACTGCATGCGCAGCGACTGACATTGACGCATCCCGGTAGCGCGCGCGAGCTGAGCTTCGAGGCACCGCTGCCGGCGGATTTCCAGGCGCTGCTCGCGGCACTGCGCGCGCACGCGGGCGCGGCAGGCAAGGCGCGCAGCCGTTGATGGCGCTGCCATCGTTGCTGCCGCACTGGGCCGCGCCGGCGTGCGTGCGCGCCGCCTTCACGCTGCGTGCGGGCGGCGTCAGCCGCGGCAGCTATGCCTCGCTCAATCTTGGCCAGCACGTCGGCGATGACCCGCTGGCGGTGTCGGAGAACCGCCGCCGTGCGATCGCCGGGCTGCAGTTGCCGGCCGAACCGCTGTGGCTGACGCAGCTGCACGGCACCACGGTGCTGCAGGCCGACGCGATGCCGCGGGCGGACGCGATGCCGGATGGGCCTGCCGCTCCGCAGGCCGATGCGGCGCTGACGCGCACGCCGGGCCGTGTGCTCGCGGTGCTGGTGGCCGATTGCCTGCCGGTGCTGCTTGCGCAGCGCAACGGCGCCGCGGTGGCGGTGGCGCACGCCGGCTGGCGCGGACTGGCCGCCGGGGTACTGGAGGCCACGGTCGCTGCGTTCGGTGTCCCCGGCGATGAACTTCAGGCCTGGCTCGGCCCTGCCATCGGTCCGGCGCATTTCGAGGTCGGCGACGAAGTGCGCACGGCATTCTGCGGGCACGCCGGGCAGGCCGCGGCGGCGTTCGTGCGCAATGAGCGCGGCCGCTGGCAGTGCGATCTGCCGCTGCTGGCACGCCAACGCCTATCGGCCCTCGGCCTCTCCTCGATCGAGGGCGAGCCGCGCTGCACGTACGGCGAGTCCGATGCGTTCTTTTCCTACCGGCGCGATGGCAGCACCGGGCGCATGGCGGCACTGATCTGGCTTGGCGAGCGGGCGTAGGCCGCGAAGCATGGATGTTGTGACCCACCAGTGAATTGCGCGACGAAGTGGGCAGGAACACCCGCGCATGAAAACCTGTGAGGAGAGATAATACCTAAATGCCGCTCCTGTTCACGCGCACTCTTCGGCTGAAAGTTCGTGCGGAGGCCCATGCGTGGCTCAACGCTGCTGCCAGTGAAGTGAACGAGGTCTTCAACTACTGCAATGAGACAAGCTACAAGGCCGCCACTCGCACGGATACCAAACGCAAATGGATGTCCGGCTTTGACCTATGCAACCTGACGGCTGGTGCCACGCAGTACTTTGACAAAATTGGCGCCGACACGATTCAGTCGATTTGCACTCACTATGCCCAAAAGCGCACGGCTGCCAGGCGAGTCAAGTTGCACTGGCGCGTGAGCCGTGGAGCCAGACGCTCTCTGGGATGGGTGCCGTTCAAAGCCGCCAACCTAAAGCGTAGGGGCGTGTGCCTGCGCTTTGCCAGCAAGAGCTTTCGGGTGTTCGAACGCGAGCGCCTGGACGACGTCAAATGGCAAGCGGGCTGCTTCGCCCAGGATGCGGTCGGGGATTGGTGGCTGTGCCTGCCGGTCAAGGTACAGGCGGAAGAGACAGTAGCACCCGAGGAGGCCGTCGGGATTGAT
>DATAJH010000034.1:0-1907 GCA_036262215.1 Steroidobacteraceae bacterium | reverse complement strand
CGGCTGCATCCAGGCGGCGGCGTTCATCGAGTTCATCCACACCGCCACTCTACTGCACGACGACGTGGTAGACATGTCGGTGCGCCGGCGCGGCCGCGATACCGCCAATGAGATCTACGGCAACCAGGCCAGCGTGCTGGTCGGCGACTTTGTTTATTCACGGGCCTTCCAGCTCATGGCGGCAACGCGCTCGCAGCGTGTCATCGAAATCATGGCCGACGCCACCAACGTCATCGCCGAAGGCGAAGTCCTGCAGCTGATGAACGCGCATGACCCCGACACCACCGAAGCACGTTATCTGGAGGTCATCCACCGCAAGACCGCGCAGCTGTTTCAGGCAGGGGCCGAGGTCGCAGCGGTCGTCAGCGGCGCGCCCGAGCCGATCCAGCGAGCGCTGGCCAGCTTCGGCCGGCACTTCGGTACCGCTTATCAGCTGATCGACGACGTACTCGACTATCGTTCCGATCCGGCTACGCGCGGCAAGAACCTCGGCGACGACCTGGCCGAGGGCAAGCCGACGCTGCCGCTGATCCACGCGCTCGCCCAATGCGAACCGCAGCGCACTGCGCTGATCCGTGAGGTGATCAAGAACGGCGGCCGCGAGCGACTGGACGAAATCATGGCAACAATTGAATCGACCGGGGGGCTTGAGTACACTGCGCGGCTCGCGCAGGCCGAGGCCGATCACGCGCTGGCCGCGCTGGCGGTGCTTCCCGAGACGCCGTATCGAGTGGCGCTGGCTGCCCTGGTGCGCTTCGCGATCGCGCGCCAGCATTGACGGTGCAATTCATCGCAGGCCAATTCAGCAGGCCGATTCGGGGTGTAGCTCAGCCTGGTAGAGCGCTACGTTCGGGACGTATAGGTCGCAGGTTCAAATCCTGTCACCCCGACCACTGAATAAAAATCGACGCTGCTCGCCCAGCGGGAGTGGAGGTTCGAATCCTGCTGCCCCGCCACTAATTCGCCGGAATGCCCCGCTAGGCAGCGACGGCGCCGCCTTTGGGCTGATCGGCGGCCGACGCCGGGAGTGTGCGGTGTCTCAGCTTCGCGCGGTACATATCTTCATCGGCGATCTTCAGCAGTGCGTCAGTATTGTCGCCATCGGCGGGATATACGCTGATTCCAAAACTGACTCCGATCCGCAGCTCACGGCCGGCGTAGGCTAGCGGCTGCACGATGGCTGCTGTCACCAGATCGGCGATGCGGCGCGCTTCGGCAGGGTCTCCCACGCCGGGAAGAACGATGACGAACTCATCGCCCCCTAATCGAGCGACCATGTCGGTCTTGCGCACGCTTTCGAGAATGTGCGCTGAAACATGCTGCAGTACTTTGTCTCCGGCCCCGTGTCCATGGGTGTCGTTGATCTGCTTGAAGCCGTCCAGATCCAGGTATACGACCGCCATCGGGACGGGCTTGGAAGCGTTGGCTCGAATCAAGGAATCGACGTGATCATACAGCGCGGCTCGATTCAGCAACGCGGTCAGCGAGTCGTATTGTGCCCGGAATGACAGCTGCTCGTACAAGCCGCGCCGCTCAACCGCGAGGCTGGCGAAGCGCCCCCACGATTCCAGCAAGGTCTGTTCGATATGCCCATCCGGACGATCCTCTGCAAAAAAGGAAACGATCATGCCCGTCAATCGGGAGCTGCGCATTACCGGAACTGCGCGGTAGTGTCGATATGGTGACTGCCCGGAGGAATGAATGAATCGGAGCCAGCGGGCGTCATCCGAGAGTTTATCGACAGGGGCTGAGGTCAGGGTCGGGTTGATGGACGCTATCCCGATCTGCTCGAGCGCGGCTGCGAGATTTTCCGGGAACTCGGGATAGACCGAAATGTGCGAGTCGGCCGAAGCTTCGATTCTTATCGAGCACAACGATCCGGGAAGGTGACCGGCAATGGCATCGGC
>DATAJH010000033.1:0-6293 GCA_036262215.1 Steroidobacteraceae bacterium | reverse complement strand
CGTCTCTCCTTGCCGCCACCGATCCCACATCATCGCCTTCTGCGTCTCGCTGTAAAAGATCCTCGTTCGATACTTCATATTCAACATCCTCCTCTCTATAGTTAGAGATTAGGTGTTGCATCGATCAATTGAATCCGCAGTCAACAGCGGGCAAAATGGCTCAACCAGCACAGACCGGCCCGGGGTACTTGCATGCGTACATGCAGATCGCAATAAGAGTCGCGCTGGCCTCAATGGGTCTCATTGCCATTGCTTCCTCCGCGTTCACTCCGACTGCAACAGACACGGTGACAGATGAGGCAGCGCTGCGCGGCCCTGTAAACTACTCGATGTTCTGTACCTGCTCGCGCATCTGCTCGATCAGCACTTTCATTTCGACCGCGGTGCGCGTGGTCTCCAGGTCCTGCGACTTGGACGACAGCGTGTTGGCCTCGCGGTTGAACTCCTGCATCAGGAAATCCAACCGCCGGCCGGCGGGTTCGTCGCCCGCCAGCGTGCGCGCGGTTTCCACCAGGTGCCCGTCGAGCCGGTCCAGCTCCTCGGACACATCCAGGCGCTGCAGCATCAGCAGGATCTCCTGCTCGACGCGCTCCTGGTCGACCTGGGCGCCGAGTTCTCGTAGGCGCTCCTCGAATCGCTGGCGCACCCGGCCCTGAGCCTCCGGCAGGCGGGCGCGCACCGAGCCGACCATGCCGGCGAGTGCGGCACAACGCTGGGTAATCAGGGCGCCGAGCCGCTCGCCTTCGCGCAGCCTGGCGCGTGCCAGCTCGGTCAGGGTTTCGCCGAACAGCGAGCGCACGGTCTGCAACAGGCTGTCGGTATCGGCGCTGTCCTCGCGCAGGATGCCGGGAAAACGCAGCAGCTCGATCAGATCGACCTGCGCGCGTCCAGGAACAGCCGCCGCGAGTTCATTCACCCGTGCCAGCAGGCGCTCGAGCGCCTCCTGATCGATCTCCAGCCGCGCGGCGCCGGCCGGCACCGAGCGCTGCTGCAGCGTGCAGTCGACCTTGCCGCGCCGCAGTTCGCGCGCCAGCGCCTGACGCAGCTCCGGCTCCAGCGCGCGACAGCTGTCGGGCAGGCGCAGCGTCGCATCCAGGAAGCGGTGATTGACGCTGCGGATTTCGCACACGAGCGTGCCAAAGGGGCCGGCGAACTCGCGCCGCGCAAAACCCGTCATGCTTGCAATCATGGGGGAAGATATTGGTGTATAAAGCGCGGCGAAGTTTAGCGTAAAGCGCTGGAGCTCGCTTGCGGGTCGAATATGCAGAATTGAGCCTTCAGGGCGGACGCGATTCCAACCAGGACCGCATCAGCGTGGCCGTGGCCGAAGAGGCCGCGCTGCTGATCGCGTGCGACGGCATGGGTGGTCACGCCGAGGGCGAGCGCGCCGCCGAGATTGCGCAGCAGACGGTGATCGAGCGCTTCTGGCAGGCGACGCAGCCGCTGCTCGATCCGCTCGGGTTTCTGCACCTGGCGCTCGGCGCCGCACATGGCAGCGTGGTCGCCCTGGCGCCGCGGCTGCCGCTCGAGCAGCGGCCGCGCGCCACCTGCGCGGTGTGCGTGGTACAGCAGACCTCGGCCTATTGGGCGCATATCGGCGACAGTCGCGTGTACCATCTGCGCGCCGGCGAGGTGCGCGAACGGACGCGCGATCACAGCCACGTCGAGCTGCTGATGCGCGAGGGCGTCATCAGCGCCGGTCAGATGCAGAATCACCCGATGCGCAATTTCGTCGAATCATGTCTCGGCGGCGAAGCGATACTGCCGGAGATGGCGCTCAACCCGCGCCGCTCGCTGTTGCCGGGCGACCTGTTGCTGGTGTGTACCGATGGCTTCTGGGCCAATCTGGATGAAAAAGTGATCGGCAGTGCATTCTCGACGCTCGGCCTGTCGCTGGGCGATACGCTGTCGGCGCTGTCGGCCCAGGCGGTGCTCAATGCCGGCGGCGGCAGCGACAACACCTCGGTGGCGGCGCTGCGTTTCCTCGAGTAGCGTTTACAGGAGTCTCCCGAATATGCCTTCGCGCCGAGATGGTCGCGGTGCCGACGCGCTTCGGCCGGTGCGCTTCACGCGCCGCTTTACCTGCCACGCTGAAGGATCAGTGCTGGTGGAGTTCGGTGACACGCGCGTGCTGTGCACCGCCAGCGTGGATGAAGGCGTGCCGCCGTTCCTGCGCGGCAAGGGTCAGGGCTGGGTGACCGCCGAATACGGCATGCTGCCGCGCGCCACCCACACGCGCAGCCCACGCGAAGCCGCGCGCGGCAAACAATCGGGCCGCACCCAGGAAATACAGCGCCTGATCGGCCGCTCGCTGCGCGCGGCGGTCGACCTTGCGGGACTCGGCGAGCGCACGCTCACCATCGATTGCGACGTGCTGCAGGCCGATGGCGGTACGCGTACCGCCTCCATTACCGGGGCCTACCTGGCGATGGCCGATGCCTGCGAGAACCTGCGCGCGCGCGGACTGCTGTCCGACAGTCCGCTGCACGGCCAGGTGGCCGCGGTGTCGGTGGGCATCGTGGGCGGTGTGCCGATGCTGGACCTTGATTACGCTGAGGACTCCGAGGCCGAAACCGACATGAATGTCGTGATGAACAACGGCGGCGCTTTCATCGAGGTGCAGGGCACAGCCGAAGGGCACGCGTTCCGGCGCCATGAGCTCGACGCGCTGCTCAATCTGGCCGCGAGCGGCATCGGCGAGCTATGCACCCTGCAGGCCCAGGCCCTGGAGGAGTGAAACTGCTGCTGGCCAGTGCCAATGCCGGCAAGCAACGCGAGTTCGCCGCGCTGCTGGCGCCGTTGGGGCTGGAGCTGGTACTTCAGGCCGAACTCGGTATCGACAGTGTCGAAGAAACCGGGGCGAGTTTTGAGGACAACGCGCTGCTGAAGGCGCGCCACGCCGCTGGTCGCGGCGCGATGCCGGCGCTGGCCGATGACTCCGGACTCGAAGTGGACGCGCTTGGCGGCCGGCCCGGTGTCTGGTCGGCGCGCTACGCCGGCGCGGCCGCCACCGATGATGACAATAATGCGCGCCTGCTGTCGGAACTTGCCGGTGTGCCCCCGGAACGACGCGCAGCGCGCTATCGTTGTGTGCTGGCGCTGGTGCGCGCTGCCGACGACAGCGCGCCGCTGATGGCCCGCGGCAGCTGGGAAGGCAGGATCGCTACCCGGAGCGCGGGCAACGGCGGATTTGGTTATGACCCGCTGTTCATACCCTGTGGCCACGAGCTGACCGCGGCCGAGATGCCGGCGGCGCAGAAGAACGCCTTGAGTCACCGCGCCAGGGCGCTGGCGGCGCTGGTCGCGCAGCTCGAGCGCGGCGCTCTGTAACATCGTTTCCAGGAAAGACGTGAGCGACCAACCCAAGCCGATCCCGCTGCCGCCGCTGTCGCTGTACGTGCATTTCCCATGGTGCGTGCGCAAGTGCCCGTACTGCGATTTCAATTCGCACACGCTGCATGGCGCACTGCCGGAGGCGGATTATGTCGCAGCGCTGCTGCGCGATCTGGCGCTGCAGGTGCGTGCAGCCCAGGGCCGTTCGCTGCAGAGCATTTTCCTCGGCGGCGGCACTCCCAGCCTGTTTTCACCCGCAGCGCTGGCGCGGCTGCTCGGCGGGGTGCGCGCTCTGCTGGAACTGGCCGCCGACGTTGAAGTGACGCTCGAGGCCAATCCCGGCACCATCGAACGCGGGCGTTTCGCCGACTACCGCAGCGCCGGCATCACCCGCGTGTCGCTGGGGGCACAGAGCTTCGACCCCGGGCAGCTTGAGCGCCTGGGGCGCATCCATGGCGCCGCCGATACCGAGCGCGCGGTCGATGAGCTGCACGCCGCCGGTCTGACGAATTTCAACCTCGATCTGATGTACGGCCTGCCGCATCAGAGCGTGGCGCAGGCGCTGGCCGACATCGAGCGGGCAGTGGCGCTGCAACCGGCGCATTTATCTCACTACCAGCTCACGCTGGAGCCGGGAACGGTATTCGCGGGCCGGCCGCCGTCGGGCATGCCCGACACCGATCGCAGCGCCGACATGCAGCTGGCCTGCCAGCAACGGCTGGCTGAAGGCCGCTATGTCCAGTACGAAGTCTCGGCTTATGCCCGGGCCAGCGCGCGTTGCCGCCACAACCTCAATTACTGGCAGTTCGGCGATTACCTCGGTATCGGCGCCGGCGCCCACGGTAAATGCAGCCGGCTCGAGGATGGCCGGCTGCTGATTGAGCGCAGCGTGCAGCCGCGCGAGCCGCGACGCTACCTGGCAAGCCCTGCACCCGCGCGCCGCGCTGTGCCGAGCGCCGAGCTGCCGTTCGAGTATCTGCTGAATGCGCTGCGGCTGAACGAAGGTTTCGAGCAACGCGAGTTCGAGCTGCGCACCGGCCTGGCATTCGCGCTGGTCGCTGCCGCACTCACGCGTGCGCAGCAGCGCGGGCTCATGCGTTGCTGCGGCGGGCGCTGGCGCGCGAGCGCGCAGGGCTTCAATTTTCTGAATGACCTGCTGGCGGAGTTTCTGCCGCCGCAGGTGGCCGATGCGGTGGCCGATGCGGTGGCCGCACCGACGACGCCCGGACCGGGCATTGCCGTGGCGTAAATTTTCCAGTCGTCACCGGTGCTTGGGGGCGGCGCGGGTGCTTTATGCACAGCGGGCGCAGGCGGCTCACACAAATTAGCCGATTACGTCTTATTTTGTTCATGCAGCACGATGATAGATCAATAACTTGTTGATTTTATAGGCTGAAACATATTGGTCATTTTTTGTTCAAGTTGATAATTTCGGGCTTTTAGCGCTTCTGCAATGCTGCCGCAAAGCGCTTACGCACAGAGTTATCCACAGAAACTGTGGATAATCACGAGCTCCCCGAGCGCCCCACAATCGTGTTGCGGCGGTCGGCGCAAACAGTTCTTGTAGGGCCGTCATCCTGAGGGCTAGACTGCGCGGCCTTTTTTGTTGCCGGCCTTGTAAAGCGAGCAGCACGCCCTCAAGGTCATGCGGGAAGTGAATGATATGAAAGCCTCGATCCATCCTGAGTACCAAGAAATCACGGTGACCTGCAGTTGCGGTAACACCTTCAAGACGCGCTCGACCGTCGGGCACGATCTGAGTCTGGACGTGTGCTCCAACTGCCATCCGTTCTACACCGGCAAGCAGAAGATGGTGGACACCGCAGGCCGCGTCGACAAGTTCCGCAAGAAGTACGCCGGAATCGCCGGAACCGCGAAAAGCTGAAGGTCGGACCGTTCGCGCCTTGAGCGACGGCACACGCTGGCGCTCCATCCCAGCGCCTTGATTCCGCGCGCCGACCATGTAACGCTCAGGCGCTGACCGGCGCGTTCTGCGGCGGTTGGAAACCAAGGATCGCGCGGATGGCCAGCAAGAATTTCGAGCTCAAGAATCCCGAGTCGGGCTTGACCACCTCGCTGCCGGTGCGCAGCGGGACCATCGGCCCCGACGTGCTCGATATCTCCAACCTGAATCGCGACCACGGCGTCTTCACCTACGATCCGGCGTTCGCGGCCACCGCCTCCTGCGACAGCAAGATCACCTATATCGATGGCGATGCCGGCGTGCTGCTGTATCGCGGTTATCCGGTGGAGCAGCTGGCCGAGAAAAGCAGCTTCATGGAGGTCGCCTATCTGCTGATCTACGGCGAACTGCCGAGCGCCAGGCAGCTGCAGGAGTTCTCCGGCAGCATCGGCCGCCACACGATGATCAACGAATCGCTGCTGCGATTCTTCAACGGTTTTCATCACGACGCGCATCCGATGGCGATGGTGTCGGCAGTGGTGGCGTCGATGTCGGCGTTTTATCACGACTCCACCGACATCCATAATCCGCGCCACCGGGAGATTTTCGCGCACCGCATCGTGGCCAAGCTGCCGACCATCGCTGCCGCTGCGCACAAGCACTCGCTCGGCCAGCCGTTCATCTACCCGCGCAACGATCTCGACTACTGCTCGAACATGCTGAGCATGTTCTTTGCCGTGCCGTGCGAGAGCTACACGGTCGATCCGATCGCCGCCCGGGCGCTTGATCTGCTGTTCATCCTGCATGCCGACCACGAGCAGAATGCCAGCACGTCGACCGTGCGCCTCGCCGGCAGCACCGGCGCCAACCCCTACGCGGCGATCTCGTGCGGCGTTGCGGCACTGTGGGGTCCGGCGCATGGCGGCGCCAACGAGGCGGTGCTGGCGATGCTGGAGCAGATCGGCCGGGCGGAAAACATCCCGAAGTACCTCGCCATGGTGAAGGACAAGTCGAGCCACTTCCGGCTGATGGGTTTCGGTCACCGGGTGTACAAAAA
>DATAJH010000032.1:0-5606 GCA_036262215.1 Steroidobacteraceae bacterium | reverse complement strand
CCCGATGCCGTGGCCGCGGGCACGGTGACGACGCTCGCCGTCGCGGCATTGGTGCCCGGGCCGCCGGGCATCAATCGGGCCGGGACAAAGCGCCACAACAGTGCCGCGCTGCCCACCAGTACCGCCACCGCAAGGCCGCCGATCAGCAGCGGCATCCAGCGCGGTGACAGCTCGTGATCGAACACCTCGGCGCCGGCACGGCGCACCAGGGCGGCGGGCACCTGGTGCAGATCCTGGGTGTAGGCGCCGAGCAGCGCCCGATCGCAGATGATGTTGATGACACGCGGAATGCCGCGGGTCACGTTGTAGACCTCGCGCAATGCGCCGCGCGTGAAGATATCGGCCGTGGCGCCAGCGACGCGCATTCGGTGCCGCACATAAGCCGCAGTCTCCTGACGCGACAGCGGATCGAGGTGATAGCGGCCGGTGATGCGCTGCGCCAGCTGCCGCAGATCCTCACGCGCCAGCAGTTTGCGCAGCTCCGGCTGGCCGATGAGAATGATCTGCAGCAGCTTCTGGGTTTCGGTCTCGAGGTTGGTGAGCAGGCGAATGTGCTCCAGCACCTCGGGCGCCAGGTTCTGCGCTTCATCGACGATCAGCACCACGCGTCGTCCCTGCGCGTGCGCCCGCAGCAGATAGCGATTCAGCAGGTCCACCAGTTCCTTGGTGTTGCCGGCGGAGCTGTCGTCCGCGCCCAGGCCCAGTTCCTCGCACAGCGCCAGCAGGAACTCGCCCGGCGACAGGCGCGGATTGAGAATCAGCGCGATCTCGGCGTTCTTCGGAGCGCGTGCCAGCAGCGAGCGGATGGTGGTGGTCTTGCCGGTACCGACCTCGCCGGTGAGCTGGATGAAGCCGCCGGCCTCGTTGATGCCGTAAACCAGATGCGCCAGCGCGTCGGCATGCCGCGCGCTCAGATAGAGGTAGCGCGGATCCGGAGTGATCGCAAACGGCTTTTCCGCAATTCCAAAGAACGCCAGGTACATTGCTGCGGCGTCAACTCATGCGCATCGCCGTCACTTCGTCACCGTGATCGTGATCTTCTTCGAGGCCACGTTGGGTGTGAACGGCGTGTGCGTGAAATCGGCAAACAGCAGCTGCAGAGTGTGCTTGCCCGGCGACAGATCCAGGGTGGTTTCGGTCTGGCCCTTGCCGAAATGGCGGATACTGTCGGTCGCCGGCAGCGGCTGCGTCAGATCGGCCGGCAGATCGGTATCGATCAACAGGTGGTGGTGGCCGGTATTGTCGAACTTGACCCCAGCCGGCGCGATGCCCATGCCGGTAAGTCCGAACACCACGGTAACGGGACTTTTGACCCTGGCACCGGCCGCGGGCTTGATAATGTAGACCGCGGCGCCGCCTGGCGCCGGCGTCTGATCGGCCAGCGCTGCGGTGCAGGCCAGCGCGAGTAACACGGTCAGAAAGCGCATGGTCGACCTCCTTCGATGGTTGGATTGATGGCGCGGGGAAATGTTCTGGCCGCGGGTTGCCCAAGCTCATGTGGCGCAAAATCATCGACATCGATGATCTGCATCACGCGCCGGTCGTAGTCGGCCAGCAGCTGCGCCTCGGCCTCGGAAAGAATGCCCAGCGCGCGCGCCTGTTCGATCTGACCCGGCAGATCGAGCGCCGTCAGACGGCCGGTCTTCTGTCCCTCGACCCGTAATCTGCGCTCCAGCGGCTCGGCCACGGCAGCCAGCTCGAGTACCTGCTGCAGCGCACCGAGCGGGTTGCCGGGCTCTGCGGTGCGGTACACCAGGCGGCCCAAGCGCGTGCGCGTGGCGGTGTCATTGAGCACCAGTTCAGCGACGCTGCGTCCGAGGCGGTCGGCCGGAGCAAAATAGGTCAGGCCGCGCGGGAACACCAGCAGCCGCATCATCGCGGCCAGTGGGCGGCTGGGAAAATTGCGCAGCACGCTGTGCAGTTGCTCCTGTGCCTGATAGAGCAGCTCGCGGCAGGCCCATTCCACCACCGGCAGCTCCTCCGCCGGTTGTCCCTCATTCTCGTGGTGCTTGAGCACCATCGAGGCCAGGTACATGGCCGACAGTACGTCGCCCAGGCGCGCCGATATGGTCTCTTTCTTCTTCAGGTAGCCGCCCAGGGTCAGCATCGCGACATCGGTGGCGAAGGCGAACGAGGCGCTGAAGCGCTCGATGTGCTGGTAATAGCGCCGTGTCGGCCCGGTTTCCGGTACACGCTCGAAGCGGGCAAGACTGAGCGCCATCAGGAACGAGCGCGCCGCGTTGGATATCGTAAAGCCAATGTGGCCGAACAGCGCGCGATCGAATTCGGACACTCCATGCCTGCGATCCTGGTCCCAGACCGCGTTCATCTCGCGCAGCACGAACGGGTGGCAGCGTATGGCACCCTGGCCAAAAATGATCAGGTTGCGGGTGAGAATATTCGCGCCCTCAACCGTGATCGCGATCGGAATCGATTGATAGCCGCGGCCCAGATAGTTGTTCGGCCCGAGCATGATGCCTTTGCCGCCCTGCACATCCATCGCATCGTTGCCGACCCGCCGCCCCATCTCGGTGACGTGATACTTCAGGATCGCGGCCGGCACCGCAGGCTTTTCGCCATGGTCGATGGCCGCGGTGGTCACGCTGCGCGCCGCGTCCATGATGTATCCGAGCCCGACCATGCGCGCGATCACCTGTTCGACGCCCTCGAAGCGGCCGATCGGGGTATTGAACTGGCGGCGTACGCGCGCGTAGGCGCCGGTCGCGAAAATGGCGGCCAGAGCGCCGCCGGTGGCGTTCGCGGGCAGGGAGATGCAGCGGCCTACCGACAACTGCTCGACCAGCATGCGCCAGCCCGATCCCGCCATCGGCAGGCCCCCGATGATGCACTCGAGCGGAGCGAATACGTCGTGGCCGTGGACCGGGCCGTTCAGAAACGCGATGTTGAGCGGCAGATGCCGCCGCCCGATCTCGATGCCCGGGGTATCGCGCGGCAGCAGGGCACAGGTGATGCCGATATCGACCTTGTCGCCGAGCAGATGCTCTGGGTCGAACATGCGAAATGCCAGACCCACCACGGTCGCCACCGGTGCCAGCGTGATGTAGCGCTTGGAGAAGTTGAACTTCAGGCCGATGACTTCGCGTCCCTGCCACTGGCCACGGGACACCACGCCGGTGTCCGGGATCGACGCTGCATCTGAGCCGACCCGGGGGCCGGTCAGTGCAAAACAAGGAATTTCCTCGCCACGCGCGAGCCGCGGCAGGTAATGGTTTTTCTGCTGTTCGGTGCCGTAGTGCAGCAGCAGCTCCGCGGGTCCCAGGGAATTGGGGACCGCGACCGTGGAGGCGCAGGTCACGCTGCGGCCGGCGAGTTTTACCAGTACGCACGAATGCGCATAGGTCGAGAACTCAAGACCGCCGTAGCGCTTCGGGATGATCATCGCGAAGAAGCCCTGCGATTTGATGTACTGCCACACCTCCGGCGGCATATCCCCACGCCGGTGCGTGATGTCGAAGTCGTCCACCATGCGGCACAGCGTCTCGCACGGTCCATCGAGGAAGGCCTGCTCCTCGGCCGACAGTGTTGGGGCCGGCGCTGCGTGCAACTTGCGCCAGTCGGGATTGCCGGTGAACAGCTCGCCCTCCCACCACACCGTGCCGGCCTCCAGCGCGTCGCGCTCGGTGTCGGACATCGCGGGCAACAGGCGCCGGTAGGTACGCATGAACGGCCGGCTGATCAGCGCGATGCGCAGCGGTCGCAGGTTCAGCAGCCAGAAGCACAACAACAGCAGCCACAGCAGGCCCTGCCACAATCCGGCGGGACTGCCGAGCACGCTGTAGGCAATCAGCAATACCGTGAATGCAACGGTGAAGGAGAACAGCGGCAGACGGCGGTACGCCAGATACAGCACCGCGACGATGAAAAAGACGGTGATGATGGCGCCAATCATGCAATCGCCCCTTGAGCGACAAAGCCGGTCGCGCGCAAGGACTATAGCCGCTTGTGCGCCGCCACGCGCGCTTCAGCTGCCGAGCAGTTCACGGACGCCGTCGCGCTCCTCGCGCAGCTCGACGGCGCTCAAATCCATGCGTTTGCGGCTGAAGTCATCGATCGGCAGCTTCTGCACGATCTGGTATGCGCCGTTGTTGCAGCTGACCGGATAGGAGTAGATCAGTCCTTCCTCGATTCCATAGCTGCCGTCCGACGCTATCGCCATGCTGGTCCAGTCGCCCGCGGCGCTGCCAAGCATCCAGGTGCGCACATGGTCGATGGCTGCAGACGCGGCCGATGCGGCCGAGGAGGAGCCGCGGGCTTTGATGACCGCGGCACCGCGCTGTTGCACCGTAGGAATGAATTGCTGCTCGATCCATTGCTGCTCGACCAGGCCCTTGGCGGGCTTGCCTTTGACCTGCGCGTGACTGATGTCCGGGTATTGGGTCGCGGAATGATTGCCCCAGATGGTCAGGCGCTTGACGTCATTGACGTGTGCGCCGGTTTTTGCCGCCAGTTGCGACAACGCGCGATTGTGATCCAGGCGCGTCATCGCGGTGAAATTACGCCGATCGAGGCCGGGTGCGTTGCGGCTGGCGATCAGCGCGTTGGTGTTGGCCGGATTGCCGACCACCAGCACGCGCAGCCCGCGGTCCGCGACCGCGTCCAGTGCCTTGCCCTGCGCGGAAAAGATCTGCGCGTTGGCCAGCAGCAGATCCTTGCGTTCCATGCCCGGCCCGCGCGGCCGCGCGCCTACCAGCAGCGCGACATGGCAGTCACGGAACGCCACCTGGGGATCGTCTGTGGCTTCTACCTTATTCAGGGTGGAAAACGCGCAGTCGTCGAGTTCCATGACCACGCCGCCGAGCGTCGGCAGCGCCGCCGGGATTTCCAGCAGATGCAGGTTGAGCGGCTGATCGGCGCCGAGCATGGCTCCCGAGGCGATACGGAAAGCCAATGCATAGCCGATCTGGCCGGCGGCGCCGGTGATGGCAACGTTCAGGGGCTGCTTCATGGGGGCTCCAGGGGCGAAAAGAGCGCTGATTCTAGTGACAGTTTCCTGCCCGGCAAGCTGTCGGCGCGGCTCGCAACCGATGTTGACAGGCGCTTAGTGTTATAGTTGAATACAACACCACATCAGAAGCACAGCCAATAAGGGCAGTGCGACGCCTATACCGACCTTGAGGAGAATCGGACATGAACCTGAGCGTCCACAACCAGAACCCGGCCCGATCGGTGCGACTGTTGATCTGCGCCGCGCTGGCCTGCGCGATCACCGGCGTCACCACCCAGGTGATCATCAGCTCGGCCAACCAGCTTGACGATCGAGTGGCGGCGACCAGCGCACCGCCCACTGCTGCCACTGCCGATGCGGGGCAACCCCTGGTTGTGGCGAGCGCCAGCTAAAGCGGCGCCGCCGCAGCCGCAACAACAGCCGCGCGTGACTACCGAGGCGCAATGGGGCAACAGCCAGCCGATCTACCGGCAGCTGCGCGACCGCGTGGTCGCCATGATCCTCGAGGGTGTACTCAAGGAGGGCGATGCGCTGCCTTCGGTGCGCAGCGTCGCGGCCGAGTTCCGGCTCAACCCGTTGACCGTGCTCAAGGGCTACCAGCAGCTGGTCGATGAGCAGCTGGTCGAAAAGCGCCGCGGCC